>NC_008268.1:1550000-1854000 GCF_000014565.1 Rhodococcus jostii RHA1
CACACTCGCCAGCCGCTCCGGGGCAACCGTTCCATCTTATCCTACCAGCCTCACCGGCGCAAGCCGAGACGCTGAACAGAATCTAACCGGGATGGAAGCACCACCGTACACGACGGTGAACTTCCGATGTACCAGGCGCCTTCGTCCAACCTCGTGTCCCCCGCCTTCCGGCCGGGGTCGGTGTCCGTGTCGCTCTGACCTGGAATAAGTTACGCGAAGGGAAACTGCTTGCCAAATCGCCAGGTCACGGTGTTCGCCGGTTCGGATTCCGCTGGTCAGAGCCGGTGTGCCGGAACCGATTCGGCGTTCTGCCGCTCACACCGGCCGCTGTGACGCCGGACTCACCGCTGAGAAGCGGGATCCGCGGCCACCCTTTCGATGCGGCCGCCGAGTTCCTGGAGGATCTCGACGAAACGGGGGTAGCCCCGGTCGATGTGGAAGACGTCGTGCACTTCAGTCACGCCGTCGGCGACGAGTCCCGCCAGCACCAGGCCGGCGCCGGCCCGGATGTCCGAGGACCACACCGGCGCACTCGACAGCTGCGCGATTCCCCGGATCACAGCGTGGTGACCATCCGTCCGAGCATCGGCACCCAACCGGATCATCTCCTCGACGAACCGGAACCGCGCCTCGAAGACGTTCTCCGTGATCATCGACGTTCCCTCCGCGACCGCGGCGAGACCGATGGCCATCGGCTGGAGGTCGGTGGGGAAACCCGGATAGGGCAGAGTCGCGAAGTTGACGGCCGTGGGCCGCGCTTCCTGGACCACCCGGAATCCGTCGGACTCGGCCGTGACTTCGGCTCCGGCCACCCGCAGCTTGTCGAGCACCAGGCTGAGGTGCTTCGGGTTGACTCCGCGGACTCGCACGTCGCCACGGGTCATCGACGCGGCGATCCCCCACGTCGCTGCGACGATCCGATCGCCGATGACCCGGTGCGTGGTGGGCTCGAGTTTGGGGACGCCCTGGATCGTCAGCGTGGACGTGCCGGCACCCCGGATCTTCGCGCCCATCTGAATCAGCATGTTGCACAGGTCGACGATCTCGGGTTCGCGGGCCGCGTTGTCGATCACCGTCTCACCCTTGGCGAGTACGGCGGCCATCAGGATGTTCTCGGTCGCCCCCACCGACGGGAACGCGAGCCGGATGTTCGCGCCGTGCAGGTCGTCGGCCTGCGCCACCACGCAGCCGTGTTCGATCGTGCTGTGCGCGCCCAGCAATCGCAGCCCCGACTGGTGCATGTCGAGGGGCCGCGATCCGATGGCATCGCCACCCGGTAGCGCGACCACGGCGCGTCGGCACCGCGCGACCAGCGGTCCGAGCACACACACCGACGCGCGGAACTGACGTACCGCGGCGAAATCGGCGTGGTGTTTCGGCTCCGCGGGTGTGGTGATCCGGACGATGGAATCGTCGAGGTCCACCTCGCAGCCGAGGCCGCGCAGGACGTCGGCCATCAAAGGGACATCGAGGATGTCCGGGCAGTTGGTGACAGTTGTGGTGCCCTCAGCCAACAGCGCTGCCGCCATCAGCTTGAGAACGCTGTTCTTGGCGCCCCCGACAGACACTTCACCTACGAGGCGGTTACCGCCGGTGACAAGGAAGCGTTCACTCACAGAACACAGCCTAGAGCCAGGGATACCGACCCCGGAGGCCGGTACCGTAACGCTATGGCCGTACACCTCACCAAGATCTACACCCGGACCGGCGACGACGGGACCACCGGACTCAGCGATTTCTCCCGTGTGTCGAAGAACGATCCGCGGCTGATCGCCTACGCCGACTGCGACGAGGCGAACGCCTCGATCGGGGTCGCGGTGGCATTGGGCGACCCGCCCGAGGAGATCCGGTCGATCCTGCGGCAGATCCAGAACGACCTGTTCGACGCCGGCGCCGACCTCTCCACCCCGGTGGAGGAGGAACCGAAGTACCCGCCGCTGCGCATCTCCGACGAGTACATCGACCGTCTCGAGGGCTGGTGCGACGAACTGAACGAACGCCTGGAGCCGCTGAACTCCTTCATTCTCCCCGGCGGCACGGCACTCGGAGCGCTGCTGCACGTGGCACGGACCGTGACCCGGCGGGCCGAGCGGTCTGCGTGGGCGGCCGTCGACGCGAACCCGGAGACCACCAACGCACTTCCGGCGAAGTATCTCAACCGGCTGTCGGATCTGCTGTTCATCGTCAGCAGGCTCGCGAACCCCGAGGGCGACGTGCTCTGGAAGCCCGGAGCCGGGAAGTCCTGATCAGAGTCGGCGACCGCGAACCGATCGGCCGGACGGTCGTGATTCGACCCAGGACAGGAACGCGGTCAACGCTCCCCCGTCCAATGCGATCTCGTACGAGCTACCGCGGTCCTTGACCGACAGGATGATGATTTCCTCGGACATGATGTCGAACTCGGAGCCCTCCGGGCTGCGACGACCTGCGACTTCGATGCCCTGGCGGTCGATGCGCGAATCAGGGCCGGGGCGCAAACTCGACAGTTTGAAGAAGACGAGGGAACCCTCGCCGTAGCGGATGACGCCGTGGCGCCACCCGGTGTCCCCCGGGGCAGGCGTCACCCGAAGGATCGCCGCGGTGCCACCGCGGCGCAGTACTGCAAGCCGATACAAAAAGACCGCGACGAAGGCCGCGAGCAGCACAACCAGAATGATCAACACAGTCATTCCGATTGTCACTGTTCGTCGGCTCCGTCGCGGTCTTTCTCGTGCAGCCTAAGCGCGCTCTACAGCGCGGATCCGACCCTTGGCGACAGCAATCGCCTCGAGATCGTCTCCACTCTCTGCGAGCACGGCCTTGGCCGCTTCCACATCGATGTCCTCGGCCAAGTCGGCTGACTCGGCGAGGATCGTGACTGTCTTCGCGGTCACGGACAGGAACCCGCCGTGCACAGCAGCGACGATACGCTCACCGTCAGCCGTCGTGATCGCAACCACTCCGGCCTCGACCAGCTGTCCGAGAACCGGCTCATGCCCAGGCATGACACCGATCTCGCCCTCGGTCGTCTGTGCGCTGACGAGAGTCGCCGAACCAGACCACAACCGTCGCTCCACGGCGACGAGTTCCACGGTCATCTCAGCCATCGTCGACTACTTCCCGGCGATCTTCTTGGCTGCAGCCTCGACGTCGTCGAGTCCACCGCAGCTGTTGAACGCCTGCTCGGGCAGGTGATCGAACTCGCCCTTGCAGATGCGGTCGAACGCCTCGATGGTGTCGCGGAGCGGCACCACGGAGCCAGGCTCACCGGTGAACTTCTCGGCGACGATGAAGTTCTGGCCGAGGAACTTCTGCAGGCGGCGGGCACGGCCGACGAGCACCTTGTCCTCTTCCTGCAGCTCGTCCATACCGAGGATGGCGATGATGTCCTGCAGTTCCTTGTACTTCTGCAGGATGCGCTTGACCTCGTTGGCGACCCGGAAGTGCTCGGCACCGACGATGCCGGGCTCCAGGATGCGGGAGGTGGAGGTCAGCGGGTCCACAGCGGGGTAGATACCCATCTGCGAGATCGGACGCGACAGCTCGGTGGTGGCATCGAGGTGCGCGAACGTCGTTGCCGGCGCCGGGTCGGTGTAGTCGTCGGCGGGCACGTAGATCGCCTGCAGCGAGGTGATGGAGCGGCCTCGCGTCGAGGTGATGCGCTCCTGCAGCTCACCCATCTCGTCAGCCAGGGTCGGCTGGTAACCCACGGCCGAAGGCATACGACCGAGCAGGGTCGACACCTCGGAACCGGCCTGGGTGAAACGGAAGATGTTGTCGATGAACAGCAGCACGTCCTGGCCCTGGACATCGCGGAAGTACTCCGCCATGGTCAGCGCGGACAGGGCGACGCGCATACGCGTTCCCGGCGGCTCGTCCATCTGGCCGAAGACGAGGGCGGTGTCCTGGAGGACGCCCATCTCTTCCATCTCGAGGTGAAGGTCGGTGCCCTCACGGGTGCGCTCACCGACGCCTGCGAACACCGAGGTTCCGGAGAACTCGCGGGCGATACGGGTGATCATTTCCTGGATCAGAACGGTCTTGCCGACACCGGCACCACCGAACAGACCGATCTTTCCACCCTTGACGTACGGGGTGAGGAGGTCGATGACCTTGATGCCGGTCTCGAGGATCTCCGTCTTGCCCTCGAGCTGGTCGAAGGCCGGTGGCTTGCGGTGGATGCCCCACTGCTCGCCGTCGCGACCCGTGCCGGGAGCGTCGAGGCAGTCGCCCAGTGCGTTGAACACGTGGCCCTTGACGACGTCTCCGACGGGAACCGAGATCGGCTTGCCGGTGTCGGACACCGAGGTGCCGCGGATCAGGCCGTCGGTGGGCTGCATCGAGACGGTGCGCACCAGGTTGTCGCCGAGGTGCTGTGCGACCTCGAGGGTCAGCGTCTTGGCGACCGAGGGGAGCGTGATCTCGGCGTGCAGGGCGTTGAACAGTTCAGGAATAGCGCCACGCGGGAATTCAACGTCCACGACGGGACCGATGACCCGCACGACGCGGCCGGCGACGGACGAACCCGAGCCTGCCCCGTTGTTTTCGGTTACTGCTGCGGTCATTGCTTAGTCACTTCCTGCGCTCGAGGCAAGCGCATTCGCGCCGCCGACGATCTCGCTGATTTCCTGGGTGATCTGGGCCTGGCGAGCCTGGTTTGCCTGACGGCTCAACGTGTTCACCAGTTCGTTTGCGTTGTCCGTCGCCGCCTTCATGGCGGTACGACGGGCAGCCGACTCCGACGCCGCAGCATCCAGCAGCGAGGAGTAGATGCGGGTGCTGATGTACTTCGGCAGCAGGGCACCGAGCAACTTGTCGGGTTCCGGCTCGAAGTTGTATCCGGCGACCGGCTCCGAGTCGCTGGACCCGTGACCGTTCGACAGCATGTCTTCGCCGAGCTCGACGCGCTCCTCCGAAACCATCACCTCGAGGGGAGCCATCCGGCGAACCTCGGGAGACTGGGTCAGCATCGACACGAAGCGGGTGTAGACGATGTGCAGCTCGTCGACGCCTTCGATGGTGCCCTCGCCGTTCGGCGCGGGGACCTCCGAGCCGGATCCGGCCATGAACAGGTCGACCAGGTGACGGCTCGCCTTGGCAGCGTCGGAGTAGCCCGGATCCTGGGAGAACCCGGTCCACGCACCTCCCAAGTCGCGGCCACGGAACGTGTAGTACCCCAGGCCCTTGGATCCGAGCACGTAGATGACCGGATCCTTGCCCTCGCTGCGCAGCAGCTGGAACAGCTCCTCGGCCTCCTTGAGGACGTTGGAGTTGTATCCGCCGCACATACCGCGGTCGCTGGTGACGACCAGAACCGCGGCACGCTTGGGATCGGTGCGCTCGTTGAGCAACGGGTGGTCCAGCGAAGCCGACGCGCTCGCCAGCTCCGACAGAACCTTCGTGATCTCTTCGGCGTACGGCTTCGCCGCGGCGACGCGCGACTGTGCCTTCGTGATGCGCGAGGTCGCGATCAGTTCCTGGGCCTTGGTGATCTTCTTGGTCGAGTTGACCGACTTGATGCGAGACCTCAGTTCGAGAATGCTTGCCATCGATCGATCACTCTCCCTTCATGTTTCGCAGCATCATGGGCAGGCCGCTCACTTGCTGACGGTGGTGCGCTTGACGTTGATCTGCTCGTGGCCGACCTCGCCGGCGTCCAGAGCTTCGGCCTCGGCCTCGTTCACGACCCGGCTTCCGTCGGACGCGATGAAGGTTTCCTTGAACTTGTCGGTGGCCTCCACCAGCGCCTTGGCGTTGTCGGCGTCGAGGGCCTTGCCGCCCTTGATGCTCTCGTACACGCCGGAGGCGGTGCGGTGCAGCTCGTCGAGCAGTTCGGCTTCGAAGCGGCGGACGTCGCCGACCGGCACGCTGTCGAAGACACCTTCGCCGGCGAGGTAGATCGAGACGATCTGGTCCTCGACGGGGATCGGGCTGTACTGATCCTGCTTGAGCAGCTCCACCAGGCGGGCACCGCGCTCGAGCTGTGCCTTCGAGGCGGCGTCCAGGTCGGAGGCGAAGGCGGAGAACGCCTCGAGCTCACGGAACTGAGCCAGCTCCAGACGCAGCGAACCGGAGACCTTCTTCATGCCCTTGGTCTGCGCGGCGCCACCGACTCGGGACACCGAGATGCCGACGTTGATGGCCGGGCGGACACCCTTGTTGAACAGGTCCGACTCGAGGAACACCTGACCGTCGGTGATGGAAATGACGTTGGTCGGGATGTAGGCCGAGACGTCGTTGGCCTTGGTCTCGATGATCGGCAGCGCGGTCAGCGAGCCTCCACCCAGGGCGTCGGACAGCTTGGCCGAACGCTCCAGCAGGCGGGAGTGCAGGTAGAAGACGTCACCGGGGTATGCCTCACGTCCCGGCGGGCGACGCAGCAGCAGCGAGATGGCGCGGTACGCCTCGGCCTGCTTGGTCAGGTCGTCGAACACGACCAGGACGTGCTTGCCCTGGTACATCCAGTGCTGGCCGATGGCGGAGCCGGTGTAGGGCGCGAGCCACTTGAATCCGGCGGAGTCGGAGGCCGGGGCGGCGACGATGGTGGTGTACTCCATCGCGCCCTGCTCCTCGAGGGCAGCCTTGACGCCCGCAATGGTGGAGCCCTTCTGGCCGATCGCGACGTAGATGCAGCGAACCTGCTGCTTCTCGTCGCCGGTCTCCCAGTTGGCCTTCTGGTTCAGGATCGCGTCGATGCAGACGGCGGTCTTGCCCGTCTTACGGTCGCCGATGACGAGCTGGCGCTGTCCGCGGCCGATCGGGGTCATCGCGTCGATGGCCTTGATGCCGGTCTGCAGCGGCTCCTCGACGGGCTGACGCTCGAGCACCGAGGCAGCCTGCAGTTCGAGCGCGCGGGTCTCGTTGCTCTCGATCTCGCCCAGGCCGTCGATCGGCTGTCCGAGCGGGTTGATGACGCGGCCGAGGAAGGCGTCGCCGACGGGTACCGACAGCACGTCGCCGGTCCGCTTGACTTCCTGGCCTTCCTGGATGTTCTCGTAATCGCCCAGGATGACGGCACCGATCTCGGTGGCGTCCAGGTTGAGCGCGACACCCAGAATTCCGCCGGGGAACTCCAGCAGTTCGTTGGCCATCGCCGAAGGCAGGCCACTGACGTGCGCGATGCCGTCGCTGGTGTCGGTCACAAGGCCGACCTCTTCGCGGGAGGCCTCCGGGGAGTAGCTCGCGGTGTAGTTCTCGATCGCACTACGGATCTCGTCGGAGGAGATCGTCAGCTCCGCCATGTTTTTCCTGCTCTCGGTGTCTGGTCTTCGAAAAGATCTGGGGTATGGGGTTCGGTTGCGGACTACTTGAGGGATTTCCGCAGCGCTGCGAGACGTCCCGCGCCGCTGCCGTCGATCACCTCGTCGCCCACCCGGACGACCAAGCCGCTGAGGAGTTCAGGATCGACCTCCACGTGAACCGTCACCGGCTTCCCGTAGGTACGGGTGAGGGTGGCGGTCAGCCGATCCGACTGCTCACTGGACAGCGGAGCAGAGCTGCGCACCTTGGCGACAACTGCTTCCCGCTGTGCTGCTGCCAGATTCGACAGTTCGTCGAAGGCGTCCGCGGGTGCGGAGTTCTTCAACCGGCCCACTGCCTGGGTCGCCAGCGCCTCGGCGACAGCGGTGACCTTGCCGTACAGCAGCTTGGAGAGCAGTTCACGCTTCCTCTTCGCCGGCACGGAACGGTCGGACAGTGACTGCTCGAGCTTCGGGTTACCGGCAACGATGCGGCCGAGGCGGAAGAGCTCGTCCTCGACAGCGTCGAGCTGTCCCTGATCGGCCGCTGCCTTCAGCAGCGATTCCCGACCGACGAGCACCAGCGAGTTGAGCAGGTCGGAGGTGACGGACCAGTCCTGGCCCACCGCCGCCTTCAGGACGGCGAGGGTCTCGGCCGAGACCTTGCCACCGAATACCTGCTCGGCCAGACCTTCGCGAACGTTCCCGGGCGTCGAGGTGTCCGACAGGGCACTCCGGAGAGTGCGCTGCTCGTCCAGGATCTCGACGACCGAGAACAGCTCGGCCCCGATCTGGGCCGCGGCCGCTGTGGCTGCTCCGGCAGAGACGGATCCCAAGGCCGAAGACAACGCAGCACGGGTCTGCGTCAAGGCCTCACGGCTCGCTGCGTACATGGTGCTCACTTCCCTGCTGCGGAATTTGCGCCGATGGTGTCGAGCTCGTTCAGGAAGCGATCGACCGTGCCGGCCCGCTTGACGTCGTCGGCGAGGGACTCACCGATGACCTTCTCAGCGAGGTCGACCGCGGTGCGGCCGAGATCGGCGCGCAGTTCGGCGACGATCTGCTGACGCTGGGCAACCAACTGGTTGTTGCCGGCGGCCACGATGCGGTCGCTTTCTTCCTGAGCCTGTGCCTTCATTTCGGCGATGATCTGCTGCCCCTGGGTGCGCGCGTCCTCACGGATCTGCGCAGCCTCGGTGCGAGCTTCGGCGAGCTGAGCGCGGTACTGCTCGAGCGCCGCCTTCGCTTCGGCCTGGGCCTCTTCGGCCCTCTTGATGCCGCCGTCGATCTGCTCGGTTCGCTCGGCAAGGACCTTCTGGAACATCGGAAGGACGTACTTCCAGAAGACGAAACCAACGATGACCAGGCAGACGATCGACCAAACGATGTCATACGTCTCGGGCAGGAGAGGGTTGTGACTCTCTTCCTGCGCGAGGACTGCGATGTTGGCTGCCATGACGATCTTAGAAAATGAAGCCGGCGACGAGGCCGATCAGCGCGAGGGCTTCGGTGAAGGCGATACCGAGGAACATCGTGGTACGAACCTGTCCGGCCATCTCGGGCTGGCGAACCATTCCCTCGATCGCCTTACCGACGACGATGCCCACGCCGATGCCGGGGCCGATCGCGGCGAGGCCGTAGCCGATGGCTCCGAAACCCGTCGAGTTGGTTTCCTGGACAGCTTCCTGAGCGAGGTAGGCGAGGCTCATGGTGTTCCGTTCCCTTTCTGTTGACCTCCGCCGGATTCGGCGGGAGGCTCAGTTCTTGGTGTAGCTGGTCGTGAAATTTGTGGTGCTAGTGCGAATCCGCGTGCAGCGCCAGATCGATGTACACCGACGTGAGCAGCGCGAAGACGTAGGCCTGCAGGAAGATCACCAGCAGTTCGAAGAAGGTGAATGCAATGCCGGCGGCAAGCGAGGCCACACCGAACACGGCCTGGAAGCCACCGGAGACGAAGAAGAAGTACTGGGTGGCGCTGAAGAACAGCACCAGCAGGATGTGGCCGGCCAGCATGTTGGCCATGAGACGAACCATGAGCGTGAACGGCCGGAGGACGAACGTCGAGATGAACTCGATCGGCACGAGCAGGAAGTGCAGCGGAAGCGGAACACCGGGGACCACGATGCTGCTCTTCACGTACTTGAAGAAGCCGTACTTCTTGATGCCGACGTAGTTGAACACGATGTACGCGAGGGCGGCGAGCACGAGCGGCATGCCGATACGCGCGTTCGGAGAGATGTTGATGAAGGGGATGATGCTGCCGAGGTTGGAGGCGAGCACCAGGAAGAAGATGGTGGTGATGACCGGCAGGAAGCGCTTGCCCTGCTCCTTGCCGAGAATCTCTTCCGCGATGTTGATCCGGACGAAGTCGAGCGCGATCTCACCGATGTTCTGGACACCGCGAGGGATGATCTTCGGGCTGCGCAGCGCGATGACGAAGAAGAGCATCATCAGTCCGGACAGCAGGATGCGAACCAGCATCAGGCGGTCGAGTTCGAACGGAGTCCCTTCGAACAGGACCGCGGGCGGGAAGAAGTCGTTCAGGGAAGGCGCGTGGAATTCTTCTCCAGCAGCCACGTTGATGACGCTCAGCGTTCTCTCCCGTAGTCGGTCCGCAGCCTTCGTTGACTGCGGTTCGATCGGACATTGACGATCAAACAAGTCGACAAGCTCGACTCGCGTATTCGTCAGCTGCTGCGGACTGTTCGAGTCCAGCGTCTGTCGGTGTCGGCGACTCTCGTCGACTCGGCGGCCCTGAAAGTGCGGCCACCTACAAGCATGCAATACCGGCGAGTAACTTACTCGCACTCTCATTGCTCTCGCTTGACCCAGACCTTAGCAAGTCATCTACGACGTTGTGTAGACGGGGTCCGGGTCGATTCAATTTTACTACATCTCGTAGTACTACTTATCGTCCGATTCCGGCGATCCGGCGTCGTCCGACGGCGTCGGCTCGACGTACGGCGCCTTGGTTCCCAGGACGCCGAACGTTTCCGCTCCCAGCACGATCACCAACGACAGCACCATGACCAGCACCAATGCCGTCTTGTCGTAGAAGTCGAGCGGTTTGAGGATCGCCAGGACCGTGATCGCGAGAATCATCTTCAGCAACCACGTACCGAGCAGTACCGCTCCCGCCGTCAAGGCCGGAAGTTTCGCGGTGAACAGCACACCCAGTGCCGTGCACAGGATGAACCCTCCCCCGACTGCCGCACCGAGAAGAGCGCCGTACAGACCGGGCTTGCCCGCGACGAGAAATGCGATGATCGAGCCGACCACTGCCAGCACGATCAGACCGAGAACTCCGTAGCGGACGGCAGCCCGCAACGACGCGGTGTGATCAGGGGCGGAGGCGGGGGTGAACGTCACGGTCGCCAAGGGTAGTGGATCTTCGCCGGTCCGCCGCAACCCTCCGGTCAGCCGCGACGGTCGTGCTGCTGTCCGCGAATCGACGGGACGGCCGTCACGACCAGCGCGAAGACGAGGCCTCCCGCAACCAGGAGGACGACGACGCGACGGTCGAACAGGGCCGATCCGACCGCGCCGAACGCCAGGACACCGACCCACAAGTAGATGAGCAGCACGACGCGGCGGTGCGAGTGCCCGATCTGCAGCAACCGGTGGTGCAGGTGCATCTTGTCGGGACTGAACGGGCTCACGCCCGCACGGGTCCGCCGGACGACGGCGAGCAGCAGGTCGAGGATCGGGATGAACATGACGGCACCGACGAGGAGCAGCGGCGAGAGAAGACCGAGCAGGTCGCGGGTGCCGTACGCGGTCAGCGGGATGCGACCGGACGCGCTGGTGGAGATGGCCGCGAGCATCAGACCGATCAGCATGGAGCCGGAGTCGCCCATGAAGATCTTGGCGGGCTGGAAGTTGTGCGGAAGGAATCCGAGACACGCACCTGCCAGCGCCGCGGCGATCAGCGCGGGCGGATACGCGCTGACGTCGCCGCCCTGATCGTGCAGAAGCCCCACCGAGAACACGCAGATCGCGAGCGAGGAGATCAGACCGAGGCCCGCCGCGAGACCGTCGAGGCCGTCGACGAAGTTCATGGCGTTCACCATCACGACCGCGACACCCACAGTGACGAGACCGGCCTGGAGCTGGTCGAGGATGACGGTGCTGCCGTCCCCGAACGGCATATAGATGATGAACCAGCTCACTCCCATCACGACGAGAATGCCCGCCGCGGTGACCTGACCGACGAACTTGGTGAGCGCGTCCAGGCCCCATCGGTCGTCGACCACCCCCACCAGCACGATCACGAACCCCGAGACCAGCGCCGCGGGAATGTCGGAGGTGAACTCGAATCCCCGGGTCAGTGCGGGTAGCTGCTGCGCGAACAACAACGCGACGAGCATCCCGAGATACATGCCGACCCCGCCGAGACGGGGCGTCGGGGTGACGTGGACGTCCCGGTCCCGCGGCACGGCAACGGCCCCGAACCGGAGCGCGAACAGCCGCACCGCCCCGGTGGCCAGGTAGGTGACCACCGCAGCGGTGAAGAGTACGAGCAGGAGTTCGCGCAGCGGGACACCCGCGCCCCCACCTGCTTGAGCCAGCGCCACGCCGGCCGATTCGGCAGCACTCACTGGGCGGACAGACTCTCCGCCGTCACCCCGAGCACGTCGGCGACATCGCCGGTGGGAACGGCGCCTTCACGCAGGATCCGGGGGGTCGCGCCGGTGAGGTCGACGATCGTCGATGCCTGCCCCTGCTCCGCCCGGCCACCGTCGAGGTACACGCTCGCCGAGCCGCCGAGTTGCTCGCGCGCTTCCTCGACCGTCGTCGCGGGCGGCTGCCCGGAGACGTTCGCGCTCGACACCGCCAGCGGTCCGACTTCACGCAACAGTTCGAGGGCGACGGGGTGCAGCGGCATGCGCAGCATGACCGTGCCCCGGGTGTCGCCGAGGTCCCACGCCAGCGAAGGTGCTTGCTCCACAACGAGACTCAGCCCGCCCGGCCAGAACGCCCGGATGAGGTCGCGCGTCTGCGGGCGCACGCTGTACACCAGGCCGTCGATCGTGTTCCACGAGCCGACAAGCACGGGAACCGGCATGTCGCGCCCGCGACCCTTGGCCCGCAGGAGGGCGGCGACAGCCTCGCTGTCGAATGCGTCCGCGCCGATCCCGTACAGCGTGTCCGTGGGGAGCACGACGAGCCGCCCGGCCTTGAGCGCATTCTTGGCCGCACTCATTCCGGCGGAGCGTGAATCGGGAAGGCCACAGTCGTAAACGGTACTCACCCGCCCATTCTTTCACCCTCGGTGACGGCCCCTGCACGCTGCGCCTCGATATCCGTGGCGACGCGCCGGGCGACCACGAAGCGCGGCTTGCCTGCGAGGTCCGGGTGCTCCGCGACCTCGCCGAACACCCGGCGGGACGCGAACAGTGCCGCCACGTCGGCCCCGTTGGAGTCGTCGTGTTCGATGCCTACCGCTCCCCCGATCCGCAACCAGCGGGCGACGTTCGAGATCATCGGCTTGATGACGGACAGACCGTCCGGTCCGGCGAACAGTGCACTGTGCGGATCGTGGTCGGCCACCTCGGGTTCGAGCTCGACGCCCTCCGGGATGTAGGGCGGGTTCGCCACGATCAGGTCGACGCCGCCTTCGAGCCCGGCCAGTAACGTCCGGTCGGTCACGTCACCCTGGTACAGGCGGATCGGTGCGTCACCTGCCTGTTCGCGGGCGTCGGCGTTGCGCCGGGCCCATGCGAGCGCGTGCGGTTCGAGTTCGACGGCGTGCACGACGGCGTCGGGGCGGGCATTGGCGATCGCGAGCGCGAGCGCGCCCGAGCCGGTGCACAGGTCGAGGACCACCGGCGGATGCTGATCGCAGCTTCCGAGGAAGGCGAGCGCCCACCCGAGCAGCAGTTCCGTCTCGGGACGCGGCACGAAGACCCCGGGACCGACCTCGATGTCGATGTCCCCCATCGCGGCCGTACCGAGGATGTACTGCAACGGAATCCGCTTGGCGCGCTGGTCGACCATCTTCTTGTAGGCGTCGATCACCGACTCGTCGACCAGCGGGACGAGGCCGAGCCGGGTCCGTTCCACCCCCAGCAGGTGGGCCGCGAGCAGTTCGGCATCCGCACGGGAGCTACGCACCCCGGCCTCGTCGAGTTGCGCGGTTGCGTCGATCAGGGCCAGGCGAAGAGGAAGGCGACTCACAGGTACAGAGTGCCACGCGGCTTGCCGCCCGGTGGCGCGGTCCCGCTTCGCGGCTACTCCGCGGCGAGCCTCGCCTCGCGGTCGGACTTGCCCAGGGCATCCAGCAGGGCGTCGAGTTCGCCGTCCAGGACCGCATCCAGGTTGTGGGACTTGAAACCGATCCGGTGATCGGTGATGCGGTTCTCCGGGAAGTTGTAGGTGCGGATGCGCTCCGAACGATCGACGGTGCGCACCTGACTCTGCCTGCCCGCCGACGCCTCCGCATCCGCGGCTTCCTCGGCGGCGGCCTGCAGCCGCGCGGCGAGCACCTGCATGGCGCGGGCCTTGTTCTGCAGCTGTGAGCGCTCGTTCTGGCAGGTCACGACGATTCCGGTGGGCAGGTGCGTGATACGGACCGCGGAGTCGGTGGTGTTGACACCCTGACCGCCCTTGCCCGAGGAGCGGTAGACGTCGATGCGCAGATCGGTTTCGTCGATCTGCACCTCCTCGACCTCTTCCGGTTCGGGGTAGATGAGGACGCCGGCGGCGGACGTGTGCACGCGTCCCTGCGATTCCGTGACCGGCACGCGCTGCACGCGGTGGACACCGCCCTCGAACTTCAGTCGTGCCCAGACCCCGTCACGCACATCGCCCTTCGACTTGATCGACAGGGTCGCGTCCTTGTATCCACCGAGATCGGACACGGTCGCGTCGAGGATCTCGACACGCCAGCCGTGACGCTCGGCGTACCGGACGTACATCCGGGCCAGATCGGAGGCGAACAGCGCGGATTCCTCGCCGCCCTCCCCCGACTTCACCTCGAGCACCACGTCGTCACCGTCGTGCGGGTCGCGGGGGGCCAGAAGGTCGGTGAGGGCCTTGTCGAGTTCCAGGACCTGCGCCTCGAGTTCGGGCACCTCGGCGGCGAAGCTGGAGTCGTCGGCGGCGAGTTCGCGCGCGGCATCCAGATCGTCCTGCGCCGACTTGAGCTTGGCATACGTCGCCATGATCGGCGCGAGCTCGGCGAATCGCTTGCCCGCCTTGCGGGCGGCGGAAGGGTCGTTGTGCAGGGCCGGGTCCGCCAACTGCTGCTCCAGGCCGGCATGTTCGGCCAGGATGTCGTCGATGGCCGAAGGCTGGGTGGTCCCTGCCATGATTCGCTCCGCTCTGCGTTCTTTCGGGAATAGGCACAAAAAAGCCGACGCCCGGCCTGCAATTATCGCAGGACGGGCGTCGGCGGAACAGCTAGGACTCTGCAGATTCCTTGGCTGCGCCCTTGCCGGCGCGCTTGCCGTAGCGAGCCTCGAAGCGGGCGACACGTCCACCGGTGTCGAGGATCTTCTGCTTGCCGGTGTAGAACGGGTGGCACTGCGAGCAGACCTCGACGTTGATACGCCCGGTCTCCTTGGTGCTGTGGGTCTCGAAGGTGTTTCCGCAACCGCAGACCACGGTGGTGGCCACGTAGTTGGGGTGAATGCCTGACTTCATGGTGTCCCTTTCAATGGTCGCCGGGTCGCCTTCGCCGTTCGAAGACGTGAACCGGAACCGGACTCAGCCGCTCAGTATGCCAGATCGCAGGTTCGCGATCCCAATCGGCATTTGTGCTTGCGGTGTGGTCAACGCGGGTGGTCTGCGTTTTGTTCCACGGTGATTTCGAGGGGAAAACAGCGGGGCCCGGCGACCGAAAGTCGCCGGGCCCCGCTCTGGTCGCGATCAGTCGTCGATCGCGCCCGGAGCAGTCTTCGACACCTGCATGAGGAACTCGATGTTGCTCTTGCTCTTCTTGAGGCGGTCGATCAGCAGATCGATGGCCTGGTGCGAGTCGAGACCCGAGAGCACGCGCCGGAGCTTGTGCAGCACCGCGGCCTCGTCCGGGCTGAGCAGCAGCTCGTCCTTACGCGTACCCGAGGGGTTCACGTCCACGGCCGGGAACACACGACGTTCCGCGATCTTGCGGTCGAGCTTCAGCTCGGCGTTACCGGTGCCCTTGAACTCCTCGAAGATCACGGTGTCGCCGGTGGAACCGGTCTCGACCATGGCCGTCGCGATGATCGTGAGCGAACCGCCGTTCTCGATGTTGCGCGCAGCACCGAGGAAACGCTTCGGCGGGTAGAGCGCGGTCGAGTCGACACCACCGGAGAGGATGCGTCCCGAAGCCGGCGACGAGTTGTTGTACGCACGGCCGAGGCGAGTGATCGAGTCGAGGAGGACGACGACATCCTTACCCGCCTCCACCAGACGCTTCGCACGCTCGATGGCCAGTTCGGCGACCGAGGTGTGGTCTCCCGGCGGACGGTCGAAGGTCGAGGAGATGACCTCGCCCTTCACCGAACGCTGCATGTCGGTGACCTCTTCGGGCCGCTCGTCGACCAGCACGACCATGAGGTAGCACTCGGGGTTGTTGGTCGCGATGGCGTTCGCGATGGCCTGCAGAACGCTGGTCTTACCGGCCTTCGGCGGGCTCACGATCAGCGCACGCTGTCCCTTGCCGATCGGCATCACCAGGTCGATGACACGGGTCGTCAAGATGTTCGGCGTCGTCTCCAGACGCAGCCGCTGATTCGGGTACAGCGGGGTGAGCTTGCCGAACTCGGGGCGCTTCTTGGCCGCTTCCACGTCGCCACCGTTGACGGTGTCGATGCGGACCAGCGGGTTGAACTTCTGGCGCTGGTTGCCCTGTTCACCCTCGCGCCCGACCCGGACTGCGCCGGTGATGGCGTCGCCGCGACGGAGGCCGTTCTTACGGATCAGGTTCATCGACACGTAGACGTCGTTCGGTCCGGCCAGGTAGCCGGAGGTCCGCACGAACGCGTAGTTGTCGAGGACGTCCAGGATGCCGGCGACCGGCTGCAGGACGTCGTCCTCGCGGATCTCGGTCTCGCGGGCGTCACCGCCGCCGCCTTCGCCGCGGTCGCGTCCACGACGACGTTCGCGGAAGCGACGTCCGCGGCGTCCGCGACCGCCTTCCTCGTCGTCGCCCGGGCGGTTGTCGTTGTTGCGCGGGCCGTTGTTGCCCTGGCTGCGGTCCCCACGGTTGTCGCGATCGCCGCGTTCGCCGCGGTCACCGCGTTCGCCGCGGGTGTCGCCACGATCACCGCGGTCGCCGCCCCGCTCACGTCGGTTGCGGTCGCCGCCCTGTTCGCCGGAGCCGTCCTGCTTGGCCGGCTTCTCTGCGGAATCCTGACGGTCGTCGGCCTGCTTGCGCTCGGCCTGCTGCGTGTCGGCGGCATTCGCCGAGGCGGTGTCCTGAGCGTTACCGCTCTGGTCACCCTGCTCGGGTGCGCCTGCCCGACGCGCGGATCCGCGGCGCTGACGCCCGCGGCGGCCGCCTTCGGCGGTGTCCGTGTCGGCGGCTGCGCCGTCGCCCGTCGCGGGTTCGGCCGTCTTGGGCTCGGCGGCCTTCTCCGTGGTCTCCACCTGGGGAGTCACTTCGAGTTCGGTCTGAGCGGACTCGACGCGCTTCGCGCGGGTCGCCCGGGTCCGGGGAGCGGCTTCGGTCGCGGCAGCGGCCGGGGCGGAAGAGCCGCCCTGGCGCTCCTTGATCGCGGCAATCAGGTCGCCCTTGCGCATCCCCGAGATGCCCTTGATGCCCAGCTCACCTGCGAGAGTGCGGAGCTCGGTGAGCACCATTCCGGACAGCCCGGCACCCCGGCGCGCCTCGGCGCGCTTGGTGGAGGCCGTCACTGCACCTTGGCCGGGTGCGGTCGATGACGCCTGTGAAGAGTCGCCTGCCTGCGCGCCAACGGTATCCACCGAGGAGGCGCGCACAGGAGCGGCGATGAGGTCCGTATCGGTCACGGAGGTCCTTTCCTTCCCTCACTCGCGCTGCGCAGAGTCGAGGGTTCGTCCCGTAATTCGGTTTCGAATACCGAATTCGGATGTGCCGTACGTAGTTGCATGTGAAGAACTGCCGGCTTGCCCGCCATCACATCACCTTTGAAACAGGCGCGTACTCGCAATCCCTACACGACAGATAGTGCGGAGGATCGTGCCAGGAGCCGTCAACCCCGATTGACCTGGAGTAATTGCCCTGGTGAAGCACCGGCGTCTGATGCGCACGATGTACGGACATTGCCCAGGATAGCTGTGAACGACCGTAGGGGCAAGGACACGCCCCTACGGCGTGTCAGCTGGTCCGGACGCCGTCCGCCACGTCCAGTTCGAGAACCTGCAACCCCTCGGCCTCGGCCTGCGCCCGAAGATCCACGGGGAAAGGCTCCGTAGTCAACGCGAGGACGGTCGGTCCGGCTCCTGAGACGGTGGCGGCGATACCCGCCTTCCGGAGGACGGCAATCCATCGCGTCGTGAGCGGAAGGGCCGGAGCGCGCTGCGTCTGATGCAGTCGGTCCTCGGTGGCCGCCATCAGAAGGTCGGGACGCTCTGTGAGCGCCACCACAGCGAGGGCACCGCGGCTGACGTTGAATGCCGCGTCCCGGTGGGGAACCGTCTCGGGCAACAGACCCCGCGTGTGGGCGGTCGACGAGCGCTCCCCCGGCACCAGCGCGACGACGCGGATCGCGGGATGGACCTTCAGCGCGACGGCCGAGTAGATGTCGGTGGCCGCGGGCGCTCCGTCGGGCTGCTCGCTCGCGCAGCTCCACGACACCACGGCGCCCCCGAGCACGCTGGCCGACGCGTTGTCGGGGTGCCCTTCGAATTCGGACGACAGCTGGACGAGCTGATCGAGCGACAGCCCGAGTTCGGGGTCGAGCTTGATCGCCAGGCCGTTGGCGGCCGCCAGTCCCCCGACGACGGCGGAGGCCGACGAACCCAGGCCCCGAGAATGGGGTATCGCGTTGCGGCACACCACATCCAGTCCGTCGGCCCACACGCCCGCCGATTCCAGGCCACGTTCGATGGCCCGGACCACGAGATGGGACGGACCCCACGGCACGTCGTCGGCGCCCTCGCCCTCGACCCGGATCTTCAGCCCCGAACCCGTGGTCGTCACGGTGATCTCGTCGTACAGCCCGAGCGCGATGCCCAGCGTGTCGAAGCCCGGGCCGAGGTTGGCGCTCGACGCAGGCACGCGGGCGGTCACGGTGAGGCCCGTGGGGAGGGTCTGTGTCATGGCAGCGGTGTGGTCCTGCGGCGTGGTGGGCGTGGGCGCCACCACTACGCCAGCTCGAGGGCAGACGCGACAGCGACAGGATCGACCGGGATCGGTTGAACATCAGGCATACCCGCCAGCGCCGTGTCGGGGTCCTTGAGACCGTTGCCGGTGACCGTGCACACGACGGTCAGGCCCGAGTCCAGCCAGCCCTCCTTGCGGGCGGCGAGCAGACCCGCGACGCTCGCGGCCGAGGCGGGTTCGACGAACACCCCTTCGGTCCTGGCGATCAGCCGGTACGCCTCGAGGATCTCGTCGTCGGTCGCGGCCCGGAAGGCGCCGTGCGACTCTTCCTTGGCGGTGACCGCACCGTTCCAGGACGCGGGCGAGCCGATGCGGATCGCGGTCGCGATCGTCTCCGGGTCCTTCACCGGTGCGCCGTGGACGAGCGGTGCGGCGCCGGCGGCCTGGACACCGAGCATGCGGGGCTTCACGCTGGTGAGTCCGTCCGCGTAGTACTCGGAGTACCCGCGCCAGTACGCGGTGATGTTGCCCGCGTTGCCGACCGGGAGCGCGTGCACGTCGGGGGCCTTGCCCAGGGCGTCGCAGATCTCGAATGCCGCGGTCTTCTGGCCCTCGATGCGGACCGGGTTGACCGAGTTCACGAGCCCGATCGTGGGGAACTCCGCGGTGGTCTTGCGGGCCAGTTCGAGGCAGTCGTCGAAGTTGCCCTGCACCTGGATGATCCGCGCGCCGTGCATGACGGCCTGCGCGAGCTTGCCCATCGCGATCTTGCCCTGCGGCACCAGCACGGCGCAGGTCATCTTCGCCTTCGCGGCGTACGCGGCGGCGGAAGCGGACGTGTTACCCGTGGACGCACACAGGACGGCCTGCTGACCGCGGGCCAGCGCGTCGGTGACGGCCATCGTCATGCCGCGGTCCTTGAACGAACCGGTCGGGTTGAGCCCCTCGACCTTCAGGTAGACGTCGCAACCGGTGAGCTCCGACAGGTGCCCGGCGGGCAGCAGCGGGGTGCCGCCCTCGCGCAGGGTGACCGTCTTCCAGTTCGGTCCGATGGCGAGGCGGTCGCGGTAAGCCTCGATCAGCCCCGGCCAGGGGGTGTGAACGGGGTTACGGGTGCCGGTCATTGTTCGGTGCCTTCCAGTCGCAGCACGCTGGTCACAGCGGTGACGAATTCGAGTTTGCTCAGTGCCTCAACGGTTTCCGACAGAGCAGAATCCGTCGCGACGTGGGTGACGACGACGAGGCGGGCCCCGTCGCCGGCGCCTTCCTGCCGCACGGTGGAGATGCTGACGCCGTGCTGCGAGAATTCGGCAGCGACCGCCGACAGGACCCCGGCCTTGTCCGTCACCTGCATGTTGACGTAGTACCGCGTGGGGATGTCGCCGATCGGCGCGATCTTCAGCTTGGCGTACTTGGACTCGCGGGGGCCGCGGCCGCCGTTCACCTTGTTGCGCGCGGCCATCACCAGGTCGCCCATCACGGCCGACGCGGTGGGGGCGCCGCCTGCGCCCTGGCCGTAGAACATGAGGCGCCCGGCGTTCTCCGCCTCGACGACGACGGCGTTGAACGCACCGTTGACCGAGGCCAGCGGATGTTCCAGCGGCACGAGCGCCGGGTAGACCCGCGCGGAAATCCGCTCCTTGCCCTCGGGGGTGGCGATCCGCTCGCAGATGGACAGCAGCTTGATCGTGCAGTCGAGTGCGCGAGCCGACGTCAGGTCGGCCGCGGTGATCTTGGAGATCCCCTCGCGGTACACGTCGGCGGCGGTGACCCGGGTGTGGAACGCGATCGACGCGAGGATGGCCGCCTTGGCCGCGGCGTCGTAACCCTCCACGTCGGCGGTCGGGTCGGCCTCGGCGTAACCCAGACGTCCGGCCTCGGCGAGGGTCGCGGCGTAGTCCGCGCCGGTCTCGTCCATCGCCGACAGGATGAAGTTGGTGGTTCCGTTCACGATTCCGGCGACCTTGTTCACCCGGTCACCGGCGAGGGACTGGATGAGCGGGCGGATCACGGGGATCGCACCGGCCACGGCGGCCTCGAAGTAGAGGTCGACGTTGTGCAGTTCCGCCGCCTCGGCCAGTTCACCGGTGTGATCGGCGAGCAGCGCCTTGTTGGCGGTGACGACGGACTTGCCGGAATTGAGCGCCGAGAGGATCAGCTTGCGGGGCAGGTCCATGCCGCCGATCACCTCGACGACGATGTCGACGTCGTCGCGGGCCACGAGGGACTCCGCGTCGGTGGTCTGCAACTCCTCGGGAATTCCGCGGTCCTTGCCGGGGCGGCGCACGGCCACTCCACGCAGTTCCAGCGGGGCACCGACGCGAGCCTCGAGGTCTTCGCTGTGCTCCCGCAGGATGCGCACCACCTCGCTCCCGACGTTGCCGAGGCCGAGGACGGCCACACCGATAGCGCGATGCGCCGATTCGCTCGTCACTCCTGTACCTCCAAGCTCAGCAGGTCTTCCACGGTTTCCCTCCGGAGGATCACGCGCGACTGTCCGTCGCGCACCGCCACCACGGCAGGGCGGGCGAGCAGGTTGTACCTGCTCGACATCGAATAGCAGTATGCACCGGTGGCCGCGACGGCGAGCAAATCGCCGGCGTCGATGTCCTCGGGCATCCAGGTGTCGCGGATCACGACGTCACCGGACTCGCAGTGCTTGCCGACGACACGGGACACCACCGGCGCCGCGTCGCTGACCCGCGAGACCAGTTTGGCCTCGTACTCCGCCTGGTACAGCGCGGTACGGATGTTGTCGCTCATTCCGCCGTCGACGCTGACGTACCGGCGGGTGAGGTTGGCGCCGACGGTGACGTCCTTGATGGTGCCGACCTCGTACAGCGTCACCGTGCCGGGTCCGGCGATCGCGCGTCCGGGTTCGACGGCCAGCGTCGGCTCGGGCAGACCGGCGAGCGCCGACTCGTTGCGCACGATGTCGCCGAGTTTGGCGGCGAGCTGATCGACCGGCGGCGGGTCGTCGGAGGGGACGTACGAGATTCCCATGCCACCACCGAGGTCGATGATCGAGATCTGGGCGGTCTTCTCCACACCGAACTCCGCGACGACGTCCCGCAGCAGCCCGATCACACGGTGCGCGGCCAACTCGAATCCGTCGACATCGAAGATCTGCGAACCGATGTGGCTGTGGAGACCTACCAGCCGCAGGTTGCCGGCGGCGAAGACCCGGCGGACCGCGTCGATCGCCTTTCCGCCCGCGAGCGAGAACCCGAACTTCTGGTCCTCGTGGGCCGTGGAGATGAACTCGTGGGTGTGCGCCTCGACTCCGACCGTCACGCGGATCAGAACGTCCTGCACCACACCGGCTTCGGCGGCCACCTTGTCGAGGCGGTCGATCTCCGTGGCGGAGTCGAGCACGATGTGCCCGACCCGGGCCGACACGGCGGCGTTCAGCTCGGCGACCGATTTGTTGTTGCCGTGCATGGCAATTCGCTCAGCCGGGAATCCGGCGTGCAGGGCGACCGCCAGTTCGCCGCCCGACGCGACGTCCAGGGACAGGCCCTCGTCGGCGACCCAGCGGGCGATCTCGCCGCACAGGAACGCCTTGGACGCGTAGTGCACCTTGGCGGTGGGCCCGAACGCACGGGCCATGTCGCGGCAGCGGGACCGGAAATCGTCCTCGTCGACGACGAATAGTGGGGTGCCGTACTTCTCGGCCAGTTCGGTGACCGGGATGCCTGCCAGGCTCACGACCCCGTCCGCGCCGCGGTGGGCGTTGCGAGGCCACACCTCGGGCGAGAGTGCGGCGAACGCAGCCGCGTCGGCGGGACGTTCGGGCAGACCGGGTGCGTGCAGCTGTTCGGCGTGCTTGGGACCTGCGGGGTGCGCGTTCACATCTGCTCCGGTGCGCTGACGCCGAGCAGGGCGAGCCCGTTGGACAGGACCTGCCGGGACGCGTCGCACAGCGCCAGTCGCGCGATGTGCAGCGGGCCGACCTCCTCGTCGCCCTGGGGCAGGATCCGGCAGGCGCCGTAGAACCGGTGGTAGGCACCGGCCAGCTCCTCGAGATACCGCGCAATGCGGTGCGGCTCACGCAGATTCGCGGCACTGGTGACGACGCGCGGGTACTCGCCGAGGGTGCGGATCAGATCACCCTCCTGCTCCGAGACGAGCAGCGAGAAGTCGGGATCCGCGACGGCGATACCGAGGTCGGCGGCGTTGCGGGCGATGGCCGACAGGCGGGCATGTGCGTATTGCACGTAGTACACCGGATTCTCGTTGCCGGTGCTCGTCCACAGTTCGAGGTCGATGTCGATGCTCGAATCCACCGACGACCGGATCATCGCGTACCGCGACGCGTCGACGCCGATCGCCTCGACCAGGTCGTCGAGGGTGATGACCGTCCCGGCGCGCTTGCTCATCTTCACGGCGACACCGTCGCGGACGAGGTTCACCATCTGGCCGATCAGCACCTCGACGGTGTCGGGGTCGTCGCCGAACGCGGCCGCGGCCGCCTTGAGCCGGCCGATGTACCCGTGGTGGTCGGCACCGAGCATGTAGATGCACAGGTCGAAGCCGCGGGAGCGCTTGTCCTGGAAGTAGGCGATGTCACCGGCGATGTACGCCGCGTTGCCGTCGCTCTTGATGACGACACGGTCCTTGTCGTCGCCGAAGTCGGTGCTCTTGAGCCACCAGGCGCCGTCCTCCTGGAAGAGGTTGCCGGAGTCCTTGAGCGTCTCGACGGCCTTCTCCACCGCACCGGACTCGAACAGCGAGTTCTCGTGGAAGTAGACGTCGAAGTCGACACCGAACTCGTGCAGGGTGCGCTTGATGTGGGCGAACATCAGGTCGACGCCGATGGCGCGGAACACTTCCTGCTGCTCGCCCGCGGGCAGTTCCAGCACGTCGGGGCGCTGGGACTGCACCTGGGCGGCGATGTCGGCGATGTACGCGCCCGCGTAACCGTCCTCGGGGGCGGGTTCGCCCTTGGCGGCCGCGATCAGCGAGCGGGAGAACCGGTCGATCTGGGCGCCGTGGTCGTTGAAGTAGTACTCGCGGGTGACCGCCGCGCCCTGGGTGGACAGGATCCGGCCCAGCGCGTCGCCCACCGCGGCCCAGCGCGTTCCACCGAGGTGGATGGGCCCGGTCGGGTTGGCGGAGACGAACTCGAGGTTGATCCGCTTGCCGTCGAGCGTGTGGCCGGACCCGAAGGCGGCGCCCTCGTCGAGGATCTTCGCGACGATCGCGCCCTGCGCGTCGGCGGCCAGGCGGATGTTGAGGAAGCCCGGGCCTGCGATGTCGGCGCTGTCGATGCCCTCGGCCGCGGTCAGCGCCTCGGCGAGCCAGCCGGCCAGCTCACGCGGGTTGGTACCGACCTTCTTGGCCACCTGCATCGCGACGTTGGTGGCGTAATCGCCGTGCTCGGGATTGCGCGGACGCTCGACCGTGAGAGTTTCGGGAAGCACGGACACGTCGAGTCCGCGTTCGTCGAGCACTTTCGCGGCGGTTCCGCGGAGCAGTTCGGCAAGGTCAGCTGGAGTCACAGGTATCTATCCTATGGCCAACGTGTCCCGGGCGGTGATCCGCCTTGCCGCGAGTCCCGTCGCGGGCCCGGCGACCGCCGGCGAGCGTGGCCGCGGCCACTCTCCCAGGTTGCGCTCAGGGTGGGAAAGTACAGTGGTGTCGCCCTGAGTCCCGGCCCTCAGCTTCCGGTTGCCGGGGGTCGAGCGCCCGTAACCCTCACACCGAAAGATCACAATCGATGCCAAGCGGTTCGGAAAGTCGCGGTCCCGATAAGAACTCGGGCGCGAAGTCGGCGAAGGCCATCAAGGCCGCCAAGAAGAAGAGCGGCGGCGCGAAAGTCAAGGGTGGCGCGTCCGCTCCGCGGAGCATCCCCTGGCTGACGATCGGCGCCGGAGCTGCCGTTCTCGCACTCGTGGCGGTCCTCGCGATCAACCTGGTCCCCAAGTACCAGGCCAAGGAAGAGGCCGCGAAGTACGCGCCGAGCGCCGAAAATCCCGACCCGTCGGTCAACATCGACGGCGTCGTCAAGGTCGACTACCCGGCCGGCATCCACATCCAGCCGACGCAGCGCGTCGCGTACGACCAGTCGCCCCCGTTCGGCGGCCCCCACGACGCAATCTGGGCGACGTGCACCGGCACGGTCTACCCGAACGCGATCCGCACCGAGAACGCCGTGCACTCGCTCGAGCACGGCGCCGTGTGGATCGCCTACAACCCGGACGAGCTGTCCGCCGACCAGGTCGAGACGCTGAAGGACAAGGTGGACGGCGAGACGTACACGCTGCTCTCGCCGTACCCGGGCCTCGACAGCCCGGTCTCGCTGCAGTCGTGGGGCCACCAGCTGAAGCTGGACAGCGTCGACGACGAGCGCATCGACCAGTTCATCACCGCGTTGCGGATCAACAAGAACACCTACCCGGAGGTCGGTGCGAGCTGCTCGTCCATCCCGGGCTCCGGTTTCGACCCGGACAACCCGCCGCCGTTCGACCCGAGCACACCCGGCGCGGACGCGGTCCCGATGGACGGTGGCGGCATCAGCCCCGACCAGTCGGAATCCGGTGGTGCGGGAGCGCAGCTGCCCAGCGGCATGCAGCTCCCGAGCGACCTGCAGCTGCCGTCCGATCTGCAGCAGGCGCCGGCCGAGGGTGGCAATGGCTAGTCCTGCCGAACCCGCAGACGATCCAGCCCCGTCCCGGCCCAGTCAGCGAACAGCGCTGCTGGTCATCGGGTTGATCGGCGCCATCGCGCTCGGATTCGCGCTCGGGTTCCTCGCCCGGCTTCCGCTCGAGGACACCGGCGCCCCGGTCCCCGAGGCAGGTTCCGTCGATGTCGGATTCGCGCAGGACATGAGCGTGCACCACAGCCAGGCGGTGGAGATGTCGGCGATCGCGCTGCCGGGCGCCACCGACCCGGCGGTGCGCGGCCTCGCGTACGACATTCTCACCACGCAGCAGAATCAGCTCGGGCAGATGCAGGGCTGGCTCGCGTTGTGGGATCAGCCGGCGCTGCCGTCCGGCGGTTACATGGGCTGGATGGAATCCGAGCACTCCGACGGTCACGACCACGGGGCCGCCGACAGCGGGCACATGGGTTCGATGTCGAAGATGCCGGGCATGGCGTCCTCGGAGGACATGGCCGCGCTGCGTCAGGCCACCGGACCGGCTGTCGACGTCCTGTACCTGCAGCTGATGCTGCGCCACCACCAGGGCGGGCTCCCGATGATGGAGTACGCGGCCCAGCACGCGTCGGAGGACGCGGTGCGCTCTCTCGCGCAGACGATGGTGGACACGCAGCAGAGCGAATCGACGGTGATGACGACCATGCTCACCGCGAAGGGCGCCGCTCCCCTCCCGATGAACTGACCTCCGGCTTCACGACCACGTCCAGTCGCGCACCTCGGGCATGTCCTCGAGGTGCGCGACGACGTATTCGCCGTGCCGTTCGAGTTGCCGGAGGCAGAAGTCGGCCAGTTCCCCGGCACCGGACGGTTCCCTCCGCGTGCGTCGCAGCGCCTCGAGGACCAGGTGATAGCGGCTCATACGGTTGAGCACGACCATGTCGAACGGGGTGGTCGTGGTGCCCTGTTCGCTGAAGCCGCGAACGTGGAAACGGTCCGGGGTGGGACGCCCGTGGATCAGCTCGTGGACGGCGCGCGAGTACCCGTGGAACGCGAACACCACGTCCGTGTCCGCGGTGAACAGGTCCAGGAACATGCGCGCGTCGAATCCGTGCGGATGTTCCGTGGGTGTGAGCAACCCCATCAGGTCGACGACGTTGACCACCCGGGTGACCAGTTCCGGCGTGTGCTCGCGCAGCAACTGCGCCGCCGCCAGGATCTCCTGGGTCGGAACGTCCCCGGCGGCCGCGAGCACGACGTCCAGGTCGGCGCCCGCCGCGGCTTCCGTCCCCGCCCACGCCCACACCGACGCCCCGGCCGCGCAGTGTGCGTGCGCCTCCGCGAGGGTCAGGTACTGCAGGTGCGGCTGCTTGTCGACGACGATGAGGTTGACGTGGTCGGTGCTGCGGAGGCAGTGGTCGGAGATGGACAGCAGAGTGTTCGAGTCCGGTGGCAGCCAGATCCGGACGACGTCCGGTGCGAGCGGGATGACGGCGTCGATCATGCCCGGCCCTTGATGACTGAACCCGTTGTGGTCGTTGCGCCAGCAGGTGCTGGTCAGCAGGACGTTCAGCGACGCCACCGGCGCCCGCCACGGCAGATCCACCGCATGCTGCAACCACTTCGTGTGCTGGATGAGCATCGACACGCTCACCATCGCGAACGCCTCGTAGCTGGCGAACAGCCCGTGCCGCCCCGACAGCAGATACCCCTCGAGCCATCCCTCGCAGAGGTGCTCGCTGAGCACCTCCATCACCCGGCCGCGGGCCGACAGCCCGTCGTCGTGGTCGGTGACCGGCAGCTGCCAGCAGCGGTCGGTCACCTCGAACACGGCGCCCAACCGGTTGCTGGACGTTTCGTCCGGGCAGAACAGCCGGAAGTAGCCGCCGCCGTCGGGCGTGGTGGTGGCGGCGTACAGGTCGCGGAGCAGTTCCCCGAGCACCCGGGTGGTCTCGTGGTGGGTGGTGCCGGGTTTCTCGATCGCAAGCGCGTACTTCTCCAGCGGCGGCACGGGAAGATCCGCACGCAGGCGGCCGCCGTTCGCGTACGGCGACGAACCCATCCGCTTGTCGCCCTGCGGCGCCAGCCGCTCGAGGTCCGCAAAGAGTGCGCCGGACGAGTCGAACAGTGCGTCCGGGCGGTACGACCGCATCCACTCCTCGAGCTGACGCAGGTGCGCCTCGTCGGTCCGCACCCCCGACAGCGGAACCTGATGGGCCCGGTGCGTGCCCTCGACGAGCACGCCGTCGACGGTCCGCGGCCCGGTCCAGCCCTTCGGAGTGCGCAGCACGATCGCCGGCCACTTGGCGGCGCTGCGCCTGCCGGCCCGCGCCTCCCGCTGAAGGTCGGAGATCGCGGTGTGCGCGTCGGTGAGTGCGCGATGCAGCGCCGGGAAGACCTGCCGCGGGTCGTCGCCGGAGACGACGGTCGGCGCCCACCCCTGACCGCCGAGGAATGCCTCGATGTCCGCGTCGCTGCTGCGGCCGTAGACGGTGGGCCCGGCGATCTTCGCTCCGTTGACGTGCAGGATCGGCAACACCGCACCGTCGCGTTCCGGATTGAGGAAGGCGGGGAGTTTCCACGAACCGGACAGCGGTCCCGTCTCTGCCTCGCCGTCTCCGATCACGCACGCCACCAACAGATTCGGGTGATCGAACGCCGCCCCGGCGGCATGCGCGAGGGCGTAGCCGAGCTCGCCGCCCTCGTGGATGCTGCCCGGTGTCTGCACACTGACGTGACTCGGGATGCCACCCGGGGTCGAGAACTGCCGGCAGAGCCGGTGGATACCCGCTGCGTCGCGGGACACACCCGGATACACCTCCGAGTACGTCCCCTCCAGGTACGTGGCGGCGACGAGCGCCGGACCACCGTGTCCGGGACCCGTCACGTAGAGACAATCGGTGTCGGTCCGGCGGATGAGACGGTTCAGCAGGGCGTAGATCATCGACAGACCCGGGCTCGTCCCCCAGTGCCCGAGCAGCCGGGGTTTGATGTGTTCCGGGCGCAGCGGCTCACGCAGAAGCGCGTTGTCCTGCAGGTAGATCTGCGCGACCGTCAGATAGTTGGCCGCCGCCCACCACCGCAGGTCCAGCTCGAGGTCGGAATCGGAATAGTGCCCGTCGGGGTCCTGCGACCCCAACTGCGGTCCATCGGTCATTCTCGACGCCTCCCCGGGAGTTCGCGAGCGTCCACGTCCTCCCGACACTAGGCGTGTCCGGGCCGCTACCGGGGCGAGTCCACGAAGTAGGGGGACCGATTTGGTCGATCCCACTACCCATGCGCTACGATTGGCCAGCCCAATCGGCACACCGGTTTTCCGGTGCGCCCCCGTAGCTCAGGGGATAGAGCGTTCGCCTCCGGAGCGAAAGGTCGCAGGTTCGAATCCTGCCGGGGGCACCACGAGAAACTGGGTCGCCTGTCGCGGCGCAGTCTTTCTCTCTGGTGCTACCAGTCTTCCCCGAGTGATCTCCTCGGGCTTTGTCGAGAGCTGCAGCCGCGCCGGCAGATGCCGCGCGCCCACCGATCGAACGCTGGCCTCCTCCATTGCGGGTTCCGCGGTAAGAACTCTCTGCCGAAGACTCTCTCCGGCAGTGTCGACCAAGGGACACCCCTGTGCAGCAACACCGCTCTCATCCACTCACCCTCGGCGTCGTCGCGCGTTCGAGTAAGCCCGACGAACGCCGGCTCCCGATCCATCCGCTCCACTTCGACCGGATCGACCCCGACCTCCGTGGCCGCATCCACCTCGAGTACGGCTACGGCGAGCCCTTCGGTGTCTCCGACGAGCAGCTGGCCCGCTCGGTGGGCGGGCTGCGCACCCGGGAGCAGCTGATCGAGCACTCCGACGTCCTCCTGCTGCCCAAACCTCTCGCGAAGGATCTGGCGGACCTGCGCGACGGCCAGATCCTGTGGGGGTGGCCGCACTGCGTCCAGGACACGGAGCTCACCCAGGTGGCCGTCGATCGCCACCTCACGTTGATCGCGTTCGAGGCCATGAACCACTGGAGCGTCGAGGGGTCGTTCCAGCTCCATGTCTTCCACAAGAACAACGAACTTGCCGGATACAGCTCGGTGCTGCACGCCCTGTCGATCGCGGGTTCGACCGGCGACTACGGCCGCCGCCTGCGCGCCGTGGTGCTCGGCTTCGGTGCCACCGCTCGCGGCGCCGTCACCGCGTTGAACGCCTTGGGCATCCACGACGTCCACGTCGTCACGCAACGCGGGGTCACCGCCGTGAGCTCGCCGATCCACTCGGCTGAGATCGTGCAGTTCGATCACGACGACGCCGATCCGCGCCGCAGCCACGTCACCACGGACGAGGGCCGGATGCCGCTCGCCGGGTTCCTCGCCCGGCACGACATCATCGTCAACTGCGTCCTGCAGGACACGGAATCGCCGCTGACGTTCCTGATCGACTCGGACATCGAGACCCTCCTGCCCGGCAGCCTCGTCGTCGACGTGTCCTGCGACCAGGGAATGGGCTTCAGCTGGGCCCGGCCGACGTCGTTCGCCGATCCGACGTTCATGATCAGTGAGAACGTCCGCTACTACGCGGTCGACCACAGCCCGTCCTACCTGTGGAATTCGGCGACCTGGGAGATCAGCGAGGCCCTGCTCCCCCATCTGGGGACGGTCCTCGACGGACCCGCCGCCTGGGACCGCAGCGACACGATCCGGCGGGCCGTCGAGATCCGTGACGGAGTCGTGCAGAACCCCCGCATCCTGTCGTTCCAGCACCGCGCGGCGGACTACCCGCACCCGGTCGTCGCCTGATCGACTGGACGAACGGGACGCTCGTTCGATCTGACGCAACGAGCGTCCCGTTCGTCCGGGATGGCGGCGGGTTCAGGCCGGGGTGCTGCGGCGCATTTCGCGTCGGAGGATCTTTCCGCTGGCCGTCTTGGGTAGTTCGTCGACGATTTCGACGCGCCTCGGGGCCTTGTAGCTCGCCAGCCGCTCCCGGCAGTACTCGACGAGGTCGTCCGTCTCGGCCGTCTGCCCGGGGCGGAGGCTGACGAACGCGGCGACGGTCTCGCCGCGGTAGCTGTCCGGCTCCCCGACGACGGCGGCCTCCCGGACCGCGGGATGCCGGTAGAGGACGTCCTCGACCTCGCGGGGCCAGACCTTGAACCCGGACGCGTTGATCATGTCCTTCTTGCGGTCGACGACGTACACCCAGCCCTGGGCGTCCATGAATCCCACGTCGCCGGTGAGCAGCCGGCCGCCGGGCAGCGACTGCGCCGTGGCGTCGGGTTTGTTCCAGTACGCGGGCACGACCATCGGCCCGTCGACGGCGATCTCCCCGACCTCGAGTGGGTCGAGATCCTGCCCGTCCTCCCCCACGATCCGGATCACGGCGGAGGGAAGGGGCAGGCCGATCGCCAGCGTGCCCGACGACGGATCGACCGGCGCCTCCAGGTTCGGCGGGACGACGACGCAGGGCGCGCTGGTCTCGGTGAGCCCGTAGCCGTTGCGGATGTACTTTCCGGTCAGCTCCCGGAACCGTTCGACGATGGCAGGGGGCAGCGGGGCGCCACCGGACATCACGGCCTCCAGCGAGGCGAAGCGCTCACCGGAGAAGTCGGGGTGGGCCATCAGCGCCATATAGGCGGTGGACGGGCCGACCATGAACACCGGCCGCTCCCGCTCGAGGGCGTCGAGCACCACCCCTGCCTCGAACCGGTATGCGAGGATCAGCGGCGACGCCAGGTCGATCGCGGTGAGCAGCTGGCACACCATGCCCGTGATGTGGAACAGCGGCGCGAGCGCGAAGATCGGCGAACCGGCGGGCTTGCTCTCGTACAGGCGCAGGATGGAACTGTTGACGGTGAGATTCCGATGGGTGTTGGTCGCTCCCTTGGGGACTCCACTCGTTCCGGACGTGTAGGACACGAGCGCGACGTCGTCCGGGACCAGACCGGGATCCGGCACGTCGGCTCCCGCGCACGCCCGCGCCACCTCGAGCAGGTCCGGCACGCCCTGGGCGCGCACCCGGGTCACGCCCCCGAACACCCGTGGGTCGTCCGACGTCTGGATGTCGAGTTCGCTTGCGGTCATCGCGATCCGCACACCCGCGGCGGACGCCCGCTCCGCCACCCGATCGGCCCACGCGTTCTCGCTGCACACGATCGCGGTGACTCCGGCGTCGGTGAGGATGTGGGAGAGCTCGTCCCGGTACATCGGGTTCAGCGGGACGACGACACCGCCCGCCTTCCACGTGCCGAGCAACGCGAGCACGAACTGCGGGACGTTCTGCAGGTAGATGGCGAGCCGGTCGCCCTTCCCGAACCCGTTCTCGGCGAGGTAGGCGGCCACACCGTCGCTGAGTTCGTCGACCGCGCGGTAGTCGAGGGTGCCGCCGAGGTACCGGATGGCCGGCCCGTCCGGGGCGGATTCGACCGCGGCCGAGAACATGTCGAGCGCTGTCCGCGCGGGGATCTCCCCCACGGAACGTGTGTTCTCGTCGTACCGTTCCATCCAGGGTCTGTCGTCGTACCAGCTCATCGCCGCCGTGCCGCCTCTCGCTCGTTCCGTGTTCCGACTGTCTGACGTGCTGTTCAGCGTGTTCCCGAGATCCCGCCGTCGACGGGGACGACGGTGCCGGTGAGGTAGGCCCCGGCGCGCGAGGAGAGGAAGATCGCGGCGCCGGCGACGTCTTCCGGTGTGCCGACCCGGCCGAGCGGGACCGATCTCTCGACCGCTTCCTTGCGCTCCGGGTCGTCGAGGACGAACGCCATCATCTTGCTCGGGAACGGTCCGGGGGCAATGACATTGACGGTGATCCGCTCGGCAGCCAGCGTCGCTGCGAGCTTGCGGGTGAGCATGTGGACCGCGGCCTTGCTCGCCCCGTACGAGAAGTTCTCGCTACCCGACACCACGAGTCCGTCGATCGACCCGATGTTGATCACCCGGGCCGGGTCACCGTCCGTCGCCGCGGCCCGCAGACTCGGCAGCAACGCCTGGGTGAGCATGAACACGCCCTTGACGTTGATGTCGAAGATCTTGTCGAAACCGGCGGCGGGGAAATCGTCGACCGACGCACCCCACGTTGCTCCGGCATTGTTCACCAGGACGTCCAGTCGGGGTGACACCTCGGCGACCCGCGCGACGAGCCCCTCGATCCCCTCCTCGGTGGACAGGTCGGCGGGGTGTGCGTGACACGTCCCCGGCCCGGCGGCGGACAGTTCGGCCGCGGCCTTCTCGCATGCCTCGGCCTTGCGGGCGGAGATGATCACGGTCGCCCCGGCGAGGACGAATCCCTGTGCGATCATCCGGCCGATACCCCGCGAACCTCCGGTGACCACCACGGTCTTGCCCGCGACGTCGAACAGTGAACCTATGTCCATGTGCGTTCCCTTCAGGGTTGGAAGACGAGGCGGCCGACGGTGCTGCCGTCACCGAGACGGCCGATGCCGTCGGCCACGTCCGCGAGCGAGAGCCGCTCGCTGATGAGCGGCGTGATCGCACCGGAGTCGGCGAGCCGGGTCAGTTCCGCGTGGCAGTCGGCGATCGCCTGCTGGTTGTACTGCTTGTACAGACCCCAGTGCAGTCCGATGATCGAGTAGTTCTTGATCAGGGCGTGATTGAGGCCGGGTGTCGGGATGGTGCCGCCGGCGAAACCGATGATCAGGATCCGGCCTTCGAACGCGATGCACTTGGTGGACTTCGCGTAGGCGTCGCCGCCGACCGGGTCGTAGACGACGTCCGCGCCGCGTCCGCCGGTGAATTCCTTGACCAGCGGAACGAAATCGTCGGTGTGCCGGTCGATCACCAGATCCGCCCCCAGCCGGCGGCAGTACTCGACCTTGTCGGCGCCGCCGACGACGCCGATCACCTTCGCTCCCGCGGCCTTGCCCAATTGCACTGCGGCGCTGCCCACTCCGCCCGCGGCGGCATGGACGAGCAGCGTCTCCCCCGGCTTCAGTTGGGTGCGCCGGTGGAGAGCGAACCAGCTCGTCTGGTAGCCGATGCTCAACGCCGACGCCTCGGCGTCGTCGAGCGCGGACGGTGCGGCGAACGTGTTGGCCTCGTCCATCACCGCCAGCTGAGCGAATCCGCCGCCGGGAAGGTTGGGGTTGCCGATCACCCGGTCGCCGACGGCGAAGCGGGTCACGCCGTCACCGACCTCCAGCACCTCGCCGCACAGCTCGACTCCGGGTGTGAACGGCAGCGGTGGCTTGATCTGGTATTCGCCGCGGCACAGCAGCACGTCGGGGAAGTTCGCCGGTGCGGCGAGAACCTTCACCAGCACCTGGCCGGGGCCTGCTGTCGGGTCCGGGACCTCCTCGAGTTGCAGCGCGGTGCGCGGCTCGCCGAGTTCGTGGACACGCCATGCCTTCATGGATTGCTTCCTGACTGTCGGTGATGGAGCTCGCGTTACGCGGGCAGGTCGATCAGGTCGGCGAGATGCGCGCGGTGACGGTAGGCGGTGCCGAACGCGAGCTGATCGCTCTTCGCCCTCTTCAGATACAGGTGCGCGGGGTATTCCCACGTCATGCCGATCCCGCCGTGCAGCTGGACGCATTCCTCGGCGGCGTGGACGGCGACGTCGCTGCAGTACGCCTGCGCGACGGTGGCCGCGACCTCGGCGTCCGCGTCGCCCCGGGCGGCGGTGTCCGCGGCGTAGCGGGCAGCGGCGGCCGCGGAGGTGACCTCGAGCCACAGGTCGGCGAGGCGGTGTTTGATCGCCTGGAACGACCCGACGGCGCGGCCGAACTGGGTTCGCTCCTTGACGTACGCCAGGGTCGTCTCGAAGCACCACTGCGCGAGCCCGAGTTGCTCGGAGGCGAGCAGTGCGGCGCCGACGACGAGGGCCTCACGGACCGCCGCCGCGGCGTTGCCGTCGTCGATGCGGGTGGATGCGGCGGCGTCGAACGCGACATCCGACAGTGGCCGGGTCATGTCGAGCGCGAGCACGGGCGTGACCGTGACACCGGCGGTGCCGGCGGGCACCGTGTGCAGTTCGAGTCCACCCGGACCCAGGGCCGGCACGATCAGGATGTCGGCCTCCGAGACGCCCACGACGCTGGTCACGGTGCCCGTCAGGGTGTCGCCCTCTCGGCGCACGGTCGGAGTGAACCGCCCCGGTGCGGTTGCGAGCCCGACCGTGAGTGCACCGGTGGTCGTCCCGTCGGCGAGTGCGCCGACCGTTCGCGTGTCTCCCGCCTTCAGCAATGCGACCGTCGCGAGCACGGCACTGGACAGGTACGGGACGGGCGCGACGGCACGTCCGATCTCCTCCATGACCACGGCGGCCTCACGTGCGCCGGCTCCGGCGCCGCCCAGGTCCTCGGGAACGAGCAGCCCGGCCAGTCCGAGTTCGACGGCGAGGGATTTCCATACTCCGGAGAAGTCGGCGGGTGCCCGGTCGTACGCTCCGACCACCAGTTCCGGTGGGCAGCGGTCGGCGAGGAGGCGGCGGACGGAGTCGCGCAGGGCGTCTTCCGTATCGGAGTACAGCAGATCTGCGGTGCTCATCGTGGCAGGTCCTTCCAGGCGATGTCCTTGTCGACGCGGTGTTCCGGCGGGAGGCCGAGAACGCGTTCTGCGATGACGTTGCGCAGGATCTCGGACGTGCCGCCCTCGATCGAGTTGCCTTTCGCGCGCAGGTACCGGTAGCCGGGTTCACGGCCGGTGAAGTCGACCCTGTCCGGTCGGCGCATGGTCCAGTCGTCGTACCGCAGCCCGGCCTCGCCGTGGAGTTCGATGTCGAAACCCGAGATGGTCTGCGCGAGCCGGGCGAAGGCCAGCTTCAGGCCGGATCCCTCCGGGCCGGGTTGCCCGGCCTCGAGTTGCTGCCGCAGGCGTTCCCCGGTCAGCCGGGCGACCTCCGCCTCGACCCACAGCCGGAGCAGTTCGTCGTGCATCGCCGGGTCGCGGAGTTCGGGTTGCTCTCGCCAGGCCTGTGCGACCGGTCCGATCATGCCGCTCTCGCGGGCGGCCGCGGAACCGCCGATCGCGACGCGCTCGTTGTTGAGGGTCGCGGTGGCCACCCGCCAGCCCTGCCCCTCGTCGCCGAGCCGATCGGTATCGGGAATGTGGACGTCGGTGAGGAACACTTCGTTGAACTCGGCCTCACCGGTGATCTGCCGCAACGGCCGGACGTCGATACCGGGATCGCTCATGTCGCACAGGAAGTACGTGAGCCCGGCGTGCTTGGGCACCGTCGGATCCGTCCGGGCCACAAGGATGGCCATCTGCGCGTTCTGCGCCCCCGACGTCCACACTTTCTGCCCGTTGACCCTCCAGCCGTCACCCTCACGGACGGCTCGCGTCGCGACCGCGGCCAGGTCGGAGCCCGCCCCCGGTTCACTGAACAACTGGCAGTAGATGTGCTCGCTGGTGAAGATCGGCCGCAGGTACTTCTGTTGTTGTTCCTCGGTGCCGAACGCGGCGATGGTCGGAGCGGCCATGCCCAATCCGATCCCGTTGCGGCCCTTCGCCGGGCCGGGCGCTCCGGCGGCCGCGAGTTCGGCATCGACCTGTGCCTGGAAGCTCTGCGGCAGACCGAGTCCGCCGCGTCCGGGCGGGAAGTGGACCCACGCGAGGCCGGCGTCGAATCGGGCTCCGAGGAACCCGGTCGGATCCGACAGGTCGTTCTGTTCGACGAGGGTCGCGACGCGGCCGCTGAGGTCGCGTGCGATCGCCTGTTCGTCAGTGGTCATGTTCCTCAGTCCTTCGGTCCGCCGGCCACGTAGATCACTTGTCCGGACACGAATCCGGCACCCTCACTCGCCAGGAACGACGCGGTGTTGGCGATGTCCTCGGGCTGTCCGACGCGGTTGACGGGGATCTGCGACGCCGCCGCCTTCTTGAAGTCCTCGAATCCGACACCCACCCGTTCGGCGGTGGCGGCGGTCATCTCGGTCTCGATGAAGCCGGGCGCGATCGCGTTGGCGGTGACCCCGAACTTGCCCAGTTCGATGGCGAGGGTCTTGGTGAAGCCCTGCATGCCCGCCTTGGCGGCGGAGTAGTTGACCTGCCCGCGGTTACCGAGTGCGGACGTGCTCGAGAGGTTGACGATGCGGCCGAACCCGGCGTCGACCATGTGCTGCTGCACGGCCCGCGACATCAGGAACGCACCGCGCAGGTGCACGTTCATCACGGCGTCCCAGTCGTCGACGGTCATCTTGAACAGCAGGTTGTCGCGGGTGATCCCGGCGTTGTTGATCAGGATCGTCGGGGCACCGAGTTCGGTCGCCACCCGCTCGACTGCCGCGGCGACCGACGCCTCGTCGGCGACGTTCGCGCCCACGGCGAGTGCCCGGCCTCCGGTGGACTCGATGGCGTCGACGGTTGCCGCGCAGGCGGACTCGTCGAGGTCGAGCACGGCCACCGCGTACCCGTCGCTCGCCAGTTTCTTCGCCACCGCGGCACCGATGCCCCGTGCTGCGCCGGTGACGATTGCCGTTCGCTTCATGAAGTTCTCCATCGTCGTGTGATCAGATTCCGGCCCGGGCGGCGATGTCGCACGCCTTGGCCACGAGGTCGTCGATACGCTCGACGGTCGGGGTGCCCGCGGCCGCCTTGTTCTGCGGTTCGTCCCGCGCGCGGCGCATGACGCCCTCGGCGATGACCGCGACCTTCCAGAGGCCGAGGACGTGCCAGAACGCCAGGGCCTCCGGGTCGCGGCCGGTCTCGTCGAGGTACACCCCGGCGATCTCCACCCGGTCCGGGAAACCGTCGAGGGTGGACGCGGGGAAGTCGCCGCCGGTGGTCTCGCCCGGCTCCGGCCAGTACGCGAGCAGGCTGCCGACGTCGGCGAGCGGGTCGCCGAGGGTGCACAACTCCCAGTCCAGGGCCGCGGTCACCTCCCCGGTCTGGTGCGAGGTGATGACGTTGCGCAGGTGGAAGTCGCCGTGCACCAGTGTCAGTTCCCGCTGCTCCGGTACCGAGGCGGCGAGCCGCCGTGTCAGGTCGTCGAGGGCGGGCAGCTCGCGGGTCTTCGACTTCTCCCACTGACCCGACCACCGCTTGAGCTGACGCTGCGCATACGGCTTGTGGCTGGCCAGGTCGGTCAACCCGGTCCGGTCGAGGTCCACCGCGTGGATCTTCGCCAGCGTCCGCGGCAGCGACAGACCGATCGCCCGGCGACGTTCCGGCGTCAGGGACTCCGCGATCGACATGCGATCGACGACCTGTCCGTCGACGAACTCCATCAGCAGCAGCGGTACCTCGGTCACCTCCGGGTCGTCGGTGAGCCCGAATACCCGCGGGGTGGGCACCGCGGTGTCCTCGAGGGCGGAGAGGATCCGCGCCTCCCGTGCGACGTCGTGGGCCGACGCCAGCAGGTGTCCGAGGGGCGGGCGCCGGAGCACCCATCTGCCACCCGCCTCGTCCCGGACGAGGTAGGTGAGGTTGGACTGTCCGAGTCCGATCCGGTCGAAGGTCAGCGGTCCGGCACTGTCGATGCCGAGCGTGCCGAACCAGCGGCTCACGGCCTCGATGTCGATGCCGACGACGTCCACGCTAGACACCGAGTTGGGCCCCCTGCCGGAACGGGAGGGCGTCGCCGAGCAGTTGACCGCCGTCGATCACCATGGTTTCGCCGGTGATCCAGCTCGCGGCATCGGAGACGAGGAACGCGACCGCGGACGCGATGTCCTCGGGTTCACCGATCCGTCCCAGGGCCGTGGACGCCGACACGGCCTGCTCGTGTTCCTTCCACAGCGCCTCGGCCAGCTTGGTCCGCACCACACCCGGGGCGACGGCGTTGACCCGCACCTTCGGTGAGAGTTCCAGTGCCAGTTGCTTGGTGACGTGAATCAGCGCGGCCTTGGACGCGTTGTACAGGCCGATGTTCGCCTCGAAGGCCATGCCGCCGATGGAGGCGGTGTTGACCACGGCGCCGCCGTGCTCGCCCATCCACGCCTTCGTGACGAGCCCGGTCCACAGCACCGGCGCCCACAGGTTCACGTCGAAGGTCTTGGCGAATCGCGCGTGGTCCTGGTCGATGACCGGCCCGAACGAAGGGTTCGTTCCCGCATTGTTGACCAGGATGTCCAGGCTGCCGAAGCGTTCGAGGGTGACGTCGACGCAGCGCCGGGCGGCCTCTTCGTCGACGGCGTGGGCAGCAATTCCGATCGCGGTGCCCCCGACCTGGGCCGCGGCGGCGTCGGCCGATTCCTGGGACCGTGAGGTGAGCACCACGTTGCCGCCCGCGGCCGCGATGGCCTTGGCGACGGCCAGGCCGATGCCCCGCGAGGCGCCGGTGACGATCGCGGTGCGTCCGGTGAGGTCGAGTCCGGCCATGTCAGCTCACCGCAACCTTGTGTCCGTTGGTGGAGGCGCTGACGGCGGCGTCGCGGTACTGCCGAAGTTCCTGCCGTGCGATGGCGCGCTTGTGGACCTCGTCGGGACCGTCCGCCAGGCGCAGCGTGCGCAGGTGCGCCCAGGCCATGGCGAGGGGGAAGTCGTCGGTCACGCCGGCCCCACCGTGCACCTGAATCGCCCGATCCACAATCTTGAGCGCAATATTCGGAGCCGCCACCTTGATCGCCGCGATCTCTGTCCGCGCCTCCTTGTTCCCCACCGTATCCATCAGATACGCCGCCTTCAGCGTCAACAACCGAATCATCTCGATCTCGATCCGCGCCTCCGCAATCCAATCCTGAACATTCGCATTCTCACTGACCGGCTTACCGAACGTCACCCGCGACGACGCCCGACGACACATCAACTCCAACGCCCGCTCCGCCATCCCGATCGCCCGCATGCAATGGTGAATCCGACCCGGACCCAGGCGCGCCTGCGAAATCGCGAAACCCTCCCCCTCCCCCTTCAGCACATCCTCGACCGGAACCCGCACATCCGCGAAATCGATCTCCGCATGCCCCTCACGATCCTGATACCCGAACACCGGCAACCCCCGCATCACCGTCACCCCCGGCGCATCGATCGGCACCACCATCATCGACTGCTGCCGATGCGGCGCCGCCGACGGATCCGTCTTCCCCATCACGATCAACACCCGACAATTACGATGCAACGCATTCGACGCAAACCACTTCCGCCCGTTCAGCACATACTCGTCACCGTCCCGGACCATCGACAACTCCACATTCGTCGCATCCGAACTCGCCACCGCCGGCTCCGTCATCGCGAACGCCGACGCCATCGTCCCCTCCAGCAACGGCGTCAGATACTTCTCCTTGTGCTCGGCCGTACCGAACAACTCCAGCACCTCCATATTTCCCGTATCCGGCGCATTACAATTGCACGCCTCCGACGCAATATGACTGCGCCCCATGATCTCCGCCAACGGCGCATACTCGAGATTCGTCAACCCCGCACCCGTCCCCGGATGCGGATGAAACAGATTCCACAACCCCCGCCGCCGCGCCTCCGCCTTCAACTCCTCCAACACCGGCGGCTGGAAATGCGGATCCCCCGACTCCCGCATCTGCTCCTCGTACACCGCCTCCGCCGGATACACATGCGAATCCATGAACTCCAGCAGATCGGTCTGCAACTGCTGGGCGCGATCCGAGATGTCAAACAGGGACATGGGAACTCCTGACGGGTAGTGAGGGAAACATGGGTGTGCGCTTGTCGAGGTGACTCTGTATGCCCTCGACGAGATCGGCCCCGCGGAACGCCTGCAACATCAGGCCTTCCGCGCGGGCCACGGACTCGGCGTAGGTGCCGTCCGCATCGTTCTGTAGTTGGTCCTTGATGACGGCCATCGACGTCGGGGAGCAGTGCGCCGACAGCTGTTCGGCATACGCGACCGCGGCGTCGACGACCGAACCGTCCGGCACGAGGTGGTCGACGAGTCCGATGCGCAGTGCCTCCTCGGCGTCCACCATGCGGCTCGACAGCAGCAGGTCGGCGGCGCGGCTGCGTCCCACGAGCCGGGGCAGCAGCCAGGAGATGCCGTATTCGGCGATCAGTCCCCGCTTGGCGAAGGCGGTCGTGAACCGGGCGGACGCCGAGGCGAACCGGACGTCGCAGTAGAGGGCTTCCACCATTCCGAGCCCGGCGGCGACCCCGTTGATCGCCCCGATCAGCGGCTTGCGCAGTGTCGCGGGAAGGTCGCGGGGACGCGGTCGGAGGAGGTCTTCTTCGGAGACGTCACCGACGGCCTGCAGGCGTCCGAGGTCGGCGCCTGCGCAGAACCCGCGCCCGGCTCCGGTCACGACGATCGCGCGTACGCCGGGGTCGTCCTCGGCGTCGCTCAGCAGCGTGAAGTAGCGGTCCTCGAGGTCGTCGGTCCAGGCGTTCAGCTTGTCCGGCCGGTTGAACGTCAGCACCAGGACCGGTCCGCGCCGCTCGGCGAGGACCAGGTCTGCGTGCTCGGGTGTCACGCGTGCTCCATCAGCGAACTCTGGTAGCGGCGCATCCCGCGGAGCCAGCGGTCGTAGTCGGACCCCTTCTGCCGGTACATGGTGAGGACGCTCTCGTGGGGCAGGATCAGGAACGTCTCCCGGTCCACGGCGTCGAGCACGATGTCGGCGACCTGCTCCGGCTGCAGCACGTCGCCTGCCGAGACGACGGCCCGGGTGGCCGCGACGCCGAGTGGATCACCCGAGTTCTCGCCGGAGCGCATCAACTTCGTCTCGACTCCCATCGGACAGAGGCAGCTGACCCGGACTCCGTTGTCCCCGTAGGTGACCGACAGCCATTCGGAGAACGCGACAGCCGCATGCTTGGTGACGGCGTAGGTGGCCGAGCCGATCTGAGTGAGGAGCCCGGCCGCGGACGCGGTCGACACGAAGTACCCCTCCCCCCGCTCGATCCACTTCGGCACGAGTTGCCGGGCGGCGCGGATGTGGGCGCGGACGTTGACGTCGATCGCGAGATCCCAGCCGGCGTCGTCGGCGTCGAGGCCGGGTGCTCCCGCGATACCGGCGTTGGCGAAGTAGAGATCGACCGGGCCGAACTCGGTCTCGGCGCGCTCGATGATGCGCCGGATCTGATCGGCGTCCGCGACGTCGGCGCCCTCGGCGACGGCCGTTCCGGGGTGGCGTGCGTTGATTCGGTCCGCAACCGCGGCGGCTGCGTTCGGATCGAGATCGGCGACCAGCACCTTGGCACCCTGGTCGGCGAGACGGTCTGCGATCGCTCCGCCGATACCGCCTCCACCGCCGGTCACGATGGCGACCTTCTGTGCAACCTTCACGAGGTGTCCTCTCCTTCGCCGTGCGTTGTGACTCGCGTCTCTCTTTTGTATAGTTGAATCCGTCGTCAAGTTCAAGTGTCGGAGTTCGACGAACACCTCGAAGTTCGATGCAGCCAACGTGACACATCCAGGCCCTGCACCACCCGGAATTGAGGGAGACAGATGACCGACACCACCGCACTGCCCGTTCGCCCCGCGAGCTTCGACGAGCTCACGGCGCTGATCGGCAAGGAGCTGGGCCCCACCGACTGGCACGACGTCACCCAGGAACGCGTCAACGCCTTCGCCGACGCGACCGGCGACCACCAGTGGATTCACATCGATCCCGAGCGCGCCGCCGCCAGCCCGCTCGGCAGCACCATCGCGCACGGGTTGTACAGCCTGTCCCTCGGACCGGCACTGTCGGCGACCCTGCTGCGGTTCGACGGTTTCGCCCACAGCCTGAACTACGGCTACAACAAGGTGCGTTTCCCCGCGCCGGTGCCGGTGGGTTCACGCATCCGGATGCGCGCCACCGTGCAGTCCGCGGAACAGGTCGGGGGCGGCATCCAGGTGACGATGAGCCAGGTCGTCGAGCGCGAGGGCTCCGACAAGCCGGTGGTCGTGTCCGAGTCCGTCGCCCGCGTCGTCGAGGCCGGATAATCCTGCTACCGCGTCGGAGGTTGACGACATGGCAAACGTGATCGATCCGGTGTCCCGCCACGCGGACGCCACTCCCGGCAACATCGCGCTACGGGGCGCGGACAGCACCCTGACCTACGGACAGTTGCGCGACGCGAGCACCCGGTATGCGGGAGCACTCACCCGAGCGGGCCTGTCCCCTGGCAGCAGAGTCCTCCTGGCCGCACCCTCCGTGCCCGAATTCGTGGTGGCGTATCTGGGAATTCAGGCGGCGGGGTGCGTCGTGGTCCCGGTGAACACGATGTCCACCCGGCCCGAGACCGAGTACGTCCTCGCCGACGCCGGCGCCGCGCTCGCCATCGTGTGGCACGAACTCGGGCCCGCGATCGGCGACGCCGCGTCCGCGTTGGACATCCCCGTCTGGACGCTCGCACCCGGTGCCGCCGCACCGGACGCCGAGCCGGTTCCCGTCGTCGAGCGGGACCGCGACGACACCGCCGCCATCCTCTACACGTCCGGCACCACCGGGCGGCCGAAGGGCGCGGAGCTGACGGTCGGGAACCTGTTGTCCGGCGGTGAGATCGGCGCCGAATGCAGTCGCGGTTCCAGCGACGACCGGACGGGCACCGGGCTTCCCCTGTTCCACGTCTTCGGCCAGGCCTCGGTCATGATGGCGACGTTCACGGGCGGCGGGTCGCTGTCGCTGCTGGCGCGGTTCGACCCGGCCGCGATGCTCGCCCTCCTGCGACGCGACCGGCTCACGATCATGGCCGGGGTGCCGACGATGTGGAACGCAATGCTCCACGCCGCGGACGGCGCCGACTCGCAGGACTTCATCCAACTGCGCATCGCCATCTCCGGGGGCGCGTCGCTGCCGGGCGAAGTGGCCCGCGAATTCGAGTCCCGCTTCGGGTGCACCATCCTCGAGGGATACGGGCTCACCGAAACCACCGCGTTCGGCACGTTCAACGACATCGACCGCGGCGGAAAGATCGGCTACACCGGACGCGCGGTGCCCCGGCTGGAGGTCGAGGTGCGGGACCACGACGACACCGCCTGCCCTCCCGGCACCGTCGGCGAGGTGTTCGTGAAGGGGGCGACCGTGATGAAGGGCTACTGGAACCGGCCGTCCGACACGGCGGCCGTCCTGGACGCGGACGGCTGGCTGCGCACGGGCGATCTGGGTGAGATCGATGCGGACGGGGATCTGCGCATCGTCGACCGGGTGAAGGACCTCATCATCCGCGGCGGCTACAACGTGTACCCGAGCGAAGTCGAGGAGGTGTTGTACACACACCCCGACATCCTCGAGGCCGCCGTCGTGGGTGTTCCCGACGATCACTACGGCGAGGAGGTGGCCGCGGTCGTGGCCACCGTCCCCGGTTCCGGACTGGACGGCGGCGAACTGACCAGCTGGGCGCGGGAACGACTGTCCGCATACAAGATTCCCCGGATCGTCGCGATCGTCGATTCCCTCCCCAAGGGGTCGACCGGAAAGATCCTCAAGCGGTCGATCGACCGGACCGCACTGAAGAACGACGCATTGACCGCAGAAGTACCCGAAAGGTGAACACCGTGACATCCGTGAACAGGCAGGTCCGACTGGCGAAGCGCCCGGTCGGCCGTCCCGACGACTCCACCTGGGAGATCACGTCGGAACCGATCCCCGAACCCGCGGACGGCGAATTCACCGTGAAGGTGGACTACGTGTCCCTCGACCCCGCGATGCGCGGGTGGCTCGACGACGTGAAGTCGTACGTGCCGCCGGTGGCGATCGGTGAGGTGATGCGCACCCATGCCGTCGGCCGGGTGGTGGCGTCGAAGAACGCGAAGTTCCCGGAGGGGCAACTGGTCTCCGGGCAGTTCGGCGTGCAGGAGTTCGCGCTCTCCGACGGCCGCGGCGCTCTCGCCGTCGACGAGTCGCTCGCCCCGGCACCGACATGGCTGGGCGCGCTCGGGTTTCCCGGCATGACCGCCTATTTCGGCCTCACCGACGTCGGCAAGCTAGAAAAGGGCGACACCGTGCTCATCTCGGGTGCGGCGGGAGCGGTCGGGAGTATCGCCGGGCAGATCGCCAAGCTGAAGGGCGCCACCGTGATCGGCATCGCCGGCGGCCCGGAGAAGTGCGCGTGGCTGACCGAGGATCTGGGTTTCGACGCGGCGATCGACTACAAATCCGAATCGGTCGGGAAGGCGCTGCGCGCCGCCGCACCGGACGGAATCGACATCTACTTCGACAACGTCGGCGGCGAGATCCTCGACGCCGCACTGGCCCGGCTCCGCAAGAACGCCCGGGTCGCGCTGTGCGGTGCGATCTCCGGATACAACGCCACCGACCCGCAGCCCGGCCCGTCCCGGTATCTGTCGCTGCTGGTCAACCGGGCGTCGATGACCGGGTTCATCGTGTTCGACTACCTCGACCGGTTCCCCGAGGGCATGGAGGCGATGTCGGAGTGGATCCGCGCCGGGGAGATCGTGACCCGCGAGCAGGTGGAGACCGGGGGCGTCGAGGCCTTCGGCCGCACACTCAATCTGCTGTTCGACGGCGCCAACACCGGCAAGCTCGTGCTGGAGATCGGCGACCACTGACAGCACACACGCTCGGAGGGCTCGTCGCGGCCGTCACCGTACTACGGTGGCGGCCGTACCCGTGCGACGACGAGATGACGAGGTAGGCATGCGCGCGATCACCATTTCACGCTTCGGCGAGGTAGACGTCCTCGAGGCGGCCGACCTCGCCGTTCCGGAACCGGGGCCCGGCCAGGTGAGTATCGACGTGTCGCACGCCGCGGTCGGGTTGGCGGACGTCCTCATGCGGCGTGGTGAATTCGGTGGGACACCACCGATCGTGCCCGGCCTCGAGGTGGCGGGAACGGTGCGGGAAGTCGGTGCCGGCGTACATCATCTGCGGGTCGGCCAGCCCGTCGTGACGCTCTCTCGCCCCACCGCGGGCGGTTATGCCGAGGTGTCGGTGGCCGATGCGGCCATCACGATCCCGCTGGATTCCGTCGACCCTCGCCTCGATGCGGCCGAGGCGGTCGCGGTGGTCCCGAACACGACCACGGCGCTGCTGTCTCTGGAACTCGTGGGCAATGTCGGCCCGGGAAGTCAGGTGCTGATCCACGGCGCCGCAGGTGCCCTCTCGGGAATCACTGCACAGGTGGCCCGTCGGCTCGGCGCCGCGCAGGTGCTGGGCACGGTCCGGTCCTCCCGGCGTGCGGCGGAGGCCGAGCGGTACGGATACGACCTGGTGATGTCGAGCAACGGATTCCGCATCGCTCTGTCGGACGCGGGCATCGATTCGGTGGACATCGTCGTGGACCCGGTCGGCGGCCGGTTGCGCGCCGAGAGCCTCGAGGTGCTGGCGCCGCTGGGCCGGCTTCTCGCCGTGGGCAATGCGAGCGGAGAGGACGACGTGCGGGTCGGGGCCAACGAGTTGTGGCTCGCCAACCGCGCCGTCCTGGGTTTCAACGTCGGTGGACTGCTGATGCAGGATCCGACTGCCGCGGAGGCCGCCGCGCGCCGCGCGATCGCATGGGTGGCCGCGGGCACGGTGAGCATGCCGCACGCCACGCTGCCGCTGGCGCAGGCCGCCGAGGCGCACCGCCTGCTCGAATCCGGGGACTGCGAGGGCCGGATCGTGCTGACGGTGCCGGACTGACGGCTGTGGGGTGGCTGGATCCCAGCCACCCCACGCCGCCCGGAAGTGCCGGCTAGTAGAACTGGGCGCCGGGTACGGCGGTGGGATCGTTCCGGACCTCGGCGGTGTTGGTCTCGCGGAGCTTCCACGCGCAGAGGAACGTGACCAGCCCCATCAGTGCGACGAAGACGGCGACGAACGTGGTGGTTCCGGTCTTGGCGATCAGCGCGGTCATGATGAACGGAGTGCCGCCGCTCACCGTGATCGCCGCCAGCTGGTACGCGAGCGACGCCGCCGAGTATCGGACGTTGGGAGCGAACAGTTCACCCATGTATGCGGCGATCGGGCCGTAGGTCATGGACTGGAAGACGCTGCCGACCGTGACGGCGATGAAGAACAGCAGCAGGTTCCGGGTGTTGATCAGCCAGAAGTACGGGAACGCCCACACGATGATCATCGCCGCGCCGATCAGGATCATCGGCCTGCGCCCGATCTTGTCGGACATGTGCCCGGACCACAGCACGACACCGACCGTGAGTCCGGCGCTGAGCAGCGAGATCGCGAGCAGGTCGTTGCGCTTCATTCCCAGTTCCGCGGTGCCGTAGCTGAGCACGCCGGCAATGGAGATGTAGAACAGGGAGTTGGTGGCCGCGAGCAGGCCGCAGCCGAGCAGGATCTTGCGCCAGTGTTCCTTGATCGCCTCCGTCAACGGTGCGCGGACGACGGTCTTGTTCTTCTTCTGCGCCTCCTCCTGCAGGTCCCGGAATTCGGGGGTGTCCTCGACCTTGGTCTGGATGTAGAGCACCACCGGGAACAGCAGTGCGCTCGCGAAGAACGGGATCCGCCAGCCCCAGCTGAGGAACGCCTCGTTCGAGATCGCCGCCGTGGCGCCGAGGAATACGAGGTTGCCGAGCAGGACGCCGAAGGAGACGCCCATCTGGCCGAAGGTCCCGGAGAATCCCCGGCGCTTCGGGCTCGCCGATTCGGTCAGCAGCAGGACGATCCCACCCCATTGACCACCGCATGCGAGGCCCTGGACGAACCGCAGGGCCACCAGCAGGATCGGGGCCGCGACGCCGATGGTCGCGGCACCCGGAAGGCAGCCGATGAGGAACGTCGCCAGTCCCATGAACAGCAGGCAGGTGACGACGGCCGGCTTGCGGCCGTACTTGTCGCCGAAGTGCCCGGCCACGAGGCCGCCGAGTGGGCGTGCGACGAAGCCCGCCCAGAATGTGCTGAACGAGAGCAGGGTGCCCATCAACGCCGACGAGTCGGGGAAGAAGACGTGGGGAAAGACCAGTGCCGCAGCGGTTCCGTACAGGAAGAAGTCGTACCACTCGATCGAGCTGCCGACGAGCCCCGCCGCAAGCAGTTTCCGATGTGCACGCTTGCGCGAGACGGCTGTGTCGCCGGCTGCGTCCTTACTCGGCTGCACCGCGGATGTAGTCATCCGATCACTCCTCGAGATAGGTCTTCGTATGGATGTGGGAATGAGACTTTTCAGAACATGACGCCAACTTCAAGTCAGTGAGCGCTTGCTTAGTGTGTTTGAATAGCTGTGTGATGTCAATCACTCGAGGGGATTGATCTTGCCGGATCCCGCCGGTGCGGACGAAGCTCGAAACGGCGGAGAGGACTACCGATGACCGAATTGCGAGACGACGTGTCCGCGACCGAGGAGCCGAGCCCGGGTCCGCCGACATCCGAGGAACGCCTGCTCCGGGCGGCGACGACACTGTTCTCCGACAAGGGTTTCGAAGCCACCCGCACGAGGGACATCTCCACCATGGCCGGGATGAGCCCCTCCGCGATGTACGTGCACTTCCCCTCCAAGGAGGATTTGCTGTTCCAGCTCGTCCGCCGGTCGAACGAGCGCGCGCTCGCGCTGGTGCTGGAGGCCGTGGCGCCGTTCACCGACCCCATCGACCGTGTCCGGGCCTTGGTTCGCGAATTCAGCATCATGCACGCCCGGAACTTCCGGCGAGCGCGCATCGCCCAGTACGAGAGCAGGCATCTCTCCCCCGACCACCGCGAGGTGGTCGCCGAGACCCGGCTCCAGATCCGGGTCGCGGCAATCCGGGAGGTGCAGAACGGGATCGATCAGGGGGTGTTCCTGATCCCCGACCCCCGCGTCGCGGTCCTGGCGATCATGTCGCTCGCGGTGGACATCTGCCGGTGGTACAGCCCCGACGGTGAATTCACACCGGAGGAGCTGGGCGACATCAACGCCGACCTCGTTCTGCGCATCCTCCACGCACCCGGCTACTGACAGCTCCTCACACGCGGTCGGGGACGCGTAGCGCGTTCGTCCACATCCGCGCGAGTCCGGCGGTCAACTGCTCGAAGGTGAGTGATCTCCGCTCGCTCGGCGGTCCGACGAAATAGCTGTAGGCCATCCTTCCGACCATGGCGGACAACGCCTTCGACGTCAGCATCGGATCGAGCGACGCGTCGGCGAGACTGCGGTCCTGCAGATCGGCGATCGCCCGCGCGTTCCGGCGGTAGAACGTCTCGTCCCGTGAGCGTTCCAGTTCACGGAATGCGGGGTCGACGTGCGCGACCTGCTCGAGCAGGGCCAGCAGTCGCGCATTCCGGCGGCACGCGTGCAGGTAGGCGCGGATGCTCGCCTCCACCACCGCGTGCACGTCGCCTTCGTCCGCGACCCGTCCCATGCCGGGATGCAGCAGGTCGTTCTGCGTGACCTCGACGACCGCCGCGAACACCTCCTCCTTGTTGGTGAAGTAGGTGTAGAACGATCCGGTCGAGAGTCCGGCCTCCTTGCTGATGTCGACGAGACGGGCGTCGAGGTACCCCTCCCGCTCGAACACCACCCGGGCGGCGGCGACGAGACGATCGCGGGTGCGGACGCCCCTGGCCGTGACCGGTGGCGTGGGTGCGATTCGCGGGCGCGACATGTCAGTAGGGGTCGACGTTCTCGAAGTATCGCCGAGGCACCTCGACCAGCATCTCGGTGATCATCTTCTCGGTGACACCCCGCTCGCGGACGTACGGCAGCACGTCGTTCTCGATGTGCAGGTAGTGCCACTGCGGGAGCGCGGCCATCAGGTTGGGGTCGATCCAGTCGATGTAGCAGGAGGCGTCCTGCGACAGGACCATCTGCCCCGCGAATCCCCGGCGGCACATCTCGACGAGCGTGTCGGCGCGGGCCTCGAACGTCGTCTCGAGGTTGATCCCGAACCGGTCCATCCCGAGAACGAAGCCGGCCTCGGCGAGGCTCGTCAGATGCTCGATGTCGGTACTGTCTCCGCTGTGCCCGAGCACGATCCGGTCCGGCCGCACCCCCTCCTCGTCGCACATCACACGTTTGACGTGCACTCCGGCCTCACTGCCGGGGTGGGTGTGCACCGTGATGGGAACGCCCGTGCGCCGATGCGCCTTCGCGACCGCCCGCATCACCCGCTCGACACCGGGCGTGGGCCCCTGGTGGTCGATCGCGCACTTGAGCAGCCCCGCGCGAACCCCGGTGCCGGCGATCCCCTCTTCGATGTCCTTCACGAACATGTCCACCATCGGGTCGGGGACCTCGGCCCCCACGATCGCATCCAGCGCCGGACCGCGGTAGTGGAAGAAGAACGGCACGTCGTCGTAGGTGTACAGCCCTGTTGCCGCAACGATGTTCAGCTCGGGAAGCTGTTCCGCGACCCGCTGGATGCGCGGGATGTACCGGCCGAGGCCGACGACGGTGGGGTCGACGATGGTCCGGACACCCTGCGCCGCCAGCGCGCGCAGCTTGGTGACGGCGTCGGCGACCCGCTCGTCCTCGCCCCCCCACTCGTCCGGGTAGTTCTGCTGCACGTCGGGCGTCAGCACGAACACGTGTTCGTGCATGTAGGTGCGTCCGAGTTCGGCGCTGTCGATCGGTCCGCGGACCGTGTTGACTTGGCTCATACAGACTCGCCCTCTCCGGGTGTGACCGTCGTCATACTCCCGAGCTCAGCGTAGAGCTAACTTGAACCTGACGTCAACATTTATTCCGGAGTGAATGCACCCCGAGCCAGACGGAATCCGACGTCGTCGATGCGATAGGTCGGGTGACTGCGCCGACGCACGGAGGCACGGCAACTCCAGTGCTCGTCGAACCACCCACCGCCGCGCAGTACCCGGTACGTGCCGTACACCTCGGGGTCGTACAGATCCCAGCACCACTCCCACACATTGCCCAGGGTGTCGTGCAGGCCCCAGGCGTTCGGCTGCTTCCCCCCCCACATCCCGCGACCGGCCGTCGGAGTTGCCGCGGTACCACGCAATCGCGTCGAGCGGGCCGTACCGCGGACCCGTGGTGCCCGCCCGGCAGGCGCGTTCCCATTCCGCCTCGGCCGGAAGCCGGTACCCGTCGGCCGTGGTGTCCCACACGACGTCGTTGCTGGTTACGCGATAGGCAGCGCCGAGCCCGGCGCGCTCGGACAGGGTGTTGCAGAACAGGATCGCGTCCCGCCACGACACTCCGTCGACCGGCAGCCGCGTTCCCCGCGTCGTGCCCGGCCACTCGCCGGTGATCTCGGCGTACTCTCCCTGCGTCACAGGGTGGACGGCGACCTCGAAGGCATTCAGCTCAACGCTCCAGCTGCGGGTGGTCCGCCGATCCGACAGCGTGATCTCCCCGGCCGCGACGGCGATCATCGGGCCGCTATCCACCGCCGGCAGCAGCCTGGATCGGTGCCATGTCGAAGTAGTCGCGCCAGGTGGTGATCTTGCCGCCGGTGATCTCGAAGACCCCGACGACGGGCAGTTCGACGACGTTGCCGTTCAGCGTGAACACGTCGATCCGCTCGTTCATCACCACCCCGCTCGATTCCTCGGCGTTGGGGCTCTGACCGCCATCGGTGACCTGCCGGTGCACACGGAAGTCGATGCCGCCGAACGCCGCGATGAAGCCGGCGACGAACTCGCGGATCGCGTCACGCCCGATGACGGGTTCCATCGGAATGTTGTGGTAAACGGCATCTTCCGCGAAGTACTCCGCGATTTTCGCCGGATCGGGCTCGATCCACTCGGCGCAGAATTGGGTGACCAGTTGATCCGGAGTCATCGGTTCTCCCTTTCGATCGCGGACGGTTCGATGATGGCCATGACGGACTGGATCGCCCCGGCCGGGATGTCGAAGTGTTCCGTGATCCGGACGGACGTCACCTCGGTGGGCGTGGCGCCGAGATCGAGCACGAACCGCGCCACCACGTTGTCACCCCACTCGTGGAAGGAGAGTTCGCGCACGGCCTGGATGGCCTGATACTGCAGGCCGTTCTCGAGTTCGTCCCGGATGAAGGCCCCCGATTCGCCCGTATGCTGCCCGTTCTCCACGCGCCATGCATTGTCCGCGAGACGCACCTTGGTGGCGTCGTGGCTGACCAGCGCATCGATATAGGCCCTGGCCATCGCGACCCGGCCGCTGTCGGCCGTGTCGGTGGCGTGTGTCGCGATCGCGGCGAGCAGCGGCCGAGCCAGCTCCGGTCGGCAGATCAGGAGGTCGGGCAGGTAGGGGTGGGACTCGTTGTAATCCAACGGAGTTCCGTCGATCCGCGAGCAGTGCAGGCCCGCAGCCTCGGCGACGCCGACGGGGGCGGCCGAGTCCCATTCCCACTGCCCACCCGCGTGGATGTAGGCGTCCACGTCCCCACGAAGCACGGCCATCGCCTTCGCTCCGGCCGAACCCATGGTGGTGACCTCGGCACCGATCTCCGTCGCGACGGCGTCGACGAAGGCGGGCGGCCTGCTCGCGGACACGACGATCCGTGGTCGTGCCGGGAGCTGTTCGGTATGCACCGCGTGGCTGTCGTCGTCACTGGCATACACCGCACCCAGTGCCGGTTGCGCGACCGCTGCCGCCGTGATGCCCCGGCCGCGTTCCCACAGTGCGACGTGCACCGCCCAATCCGAGTGACCGGGCAGTCCGTACTCCTTGGAACCGTCGAGCGGGTCGATGATCCACACCCGGGAACTCTCCAGCCGCGACCGGTCGTCGGCGGACTCCTCGGAGAGGATCGCGTCGTCGGGTCGCTCCGCGGAGAGCTTGCCGAGAATGAACGCGTCGGCGGCGACGTCGCCCCGCCTGCCCAGTTCACGACCGTCCGCCGATCCGAGTCCCGCGGTGCGGATGTCCAGCAGCAGGGCACCGGCACCGGAGGCGATGTCGGCCGCGAGTCGTGCGTCAGTGATCACGTCTCAACAATTCCATAATTCTCTCGGCTTGTTCGGTCGGCGTGCCGTCCCCGGGCCGGAGGACGAGTTCGGCGTGCTCCGGGGCCTCGTACGGGTCGTCGACCCCGGTGAACCCGGTGATCTCCCCCGCGCGGGCTTTCGCGTACATGCCCTTGGGGTCCCGCGCCTCGCACTGCTCCACCGGCGTGTCGACGAACACCTCGACGAAGTCGAGCCCGGCAGCCCGGTGCTGCTCCCGGACGCGGTCCCGGTCGGCGCGGTACGGGCTGATCAGGGACGCGATCGCGACCACCCCGGAGTCCGCGAGCAGTTGTGCCACGGCGCCGACGCGGCGCACGTTCTCGGCGCGGTCCTCGGCACTGAAACCGAGGTCGGCGTTCAGACCGTGACGCAGGTTGTCGCCGTCCAGCCGGTAGGCGGGCACCCCGGCCGCGACGAGACGTCGTTCGAGTTCCACCGCGACCGTCGACTTTCCCGACGCCGACAGTCCCGTCAGCCACACCGTGCGACCCCGCGTCGCCCGCTCGTCCCGCGAGACGGCCGCGGCGTGCCACACCACCTTGGAACGCGACAGCGTCGGCCCGGTGATCATGCCGGCGGCGACGGTGTTGTGGGTCGACTCGTCGACGAGGATGAAACTGCCCGTCACGTGGTTGCGGCGGTACGGGTCGAACATCAGCGGCTGCGACGTCCTCAACTGGACACGGCCGATCTCGTTGAGCGAGAGCGACTGTGTGGACTCGTCGCGGTGCAGGGTGTTCACGTCGAGGCGGTAGTCGAGCCGCACGACGGAAGCCCTGGTGGCGCGGGTGGTGTGCAGCAGCGTGTACCGCGCGTCCGGCGTCAGCGAGGACTGTTCGCTGAACCAGCAGACCATCGCGTCGAGTTCCTGCCCGACGAGCGGACGGTTGTTGGGGCGGCACAGCACGTCTCCGCGACCCACGTCCAGCTGGTCGGCGAGCTGCACGCACACCGCCGACGGTGCGAACGCCTCGTCGAGGCGGGTTCCGCCGGGACCCCAGATGGCGCTGACGGTGGAGGTGAATCCGGACGGCAGCACCACCACCTCGTCGCCCGGCTTGAACACGCCGCTGGCGACCGTGCCCGCGTATCCGCGGAAATCGTGCAGCGCGGAATCGGTCCGGCGCTGCGGCCGGACCACGTACTGCACCGGGAACCGCGCGTCGATGAGGTTGCGGTCGGATGCCACGTGGACCTGCTCGAGGTAGTGCAGCAGCGACGCGCCCCCGTACCAGGCCATGTTGGCGGTGCGCTGCGCGATGTTGTCGCCGCGCAGCGCCGACACCGGGATGAACGTCAGGTCGTGGACCTCGAGTTTGATCGCGAACTGCCGGAACTCCTCCTTGATCTCCTCGAACCGTTCCTCGGACCATCCGACGAGATCCATCTTGTTGACGCACAGCACGAGGTGGGGAATTCCGAGGAGGCTGGCGATGAACGCGTGGCGGCGCGTCTGCTCGAGGATCCCCTTGCGGGCGTCGACGAGGATGAGGGCCAGGTCGGCGGTGGACGCGCCGGTCACCATGTTCCGGGTGTACTGCTCGTGCCCCGGCGTGTCCGCGATGATGAACTTGCGGTGCGGTGTGGCGAAATAGCGGTGCGCGACGTCGATGGTGATGCCCTGTTCGCGTTCGGCGCGCAGACCGTCGGTGAGCAGTGCCAGGTCGGCGTGCTCGTCGCCCCGCTCGCGGCTGGTGCGTTCGACCGCCTCGAGCTGATCCTCGAAGATCGCCTTGGAGTCGTACAGCAGCCGGCCGATGAGGGTGGACTTGCCGTCGTCGACGCTGCCCGCGGTCGCGACCCGCAGTAGCTGCGGCATCAGAAGTACCCTTCCTTCTTGCGGTCTTCCATGCCGGCCTCGGAGATCCGGTCGTCGGCCCGGGTGGCCCCGCGCTCGGTCAGCCTGCTCGCGGCGACCTCGGTGACCACGGCCGCGGCGGTGGTTGCCGACGACTCGACGCAGCCCGTGCACGTGGCGTCGCCGACGGTCCGGAAGCGGACGAGGGCCTCGTACGGCTCGTCACCGGGGAGCAGGGTCAGGAACCGGGTGTGCGCCAACAGCATTCCGTCGCGGGGCACGACCTCCCTGCGGTGCGCGTAGTACAGGGGCGGCAGTTCGATCTTCTCCTCGCTGATGTACTGCCAGATGTCGAGTTCGGTCCAGTTGGACAGCGGGAACACCCGGATGTGCTCCCCCTTGCGGTGCCTGCCGTTGTAGAGGCTCCACAACTCGGGGCGCTGCGCCCGCGGATCCCACTGCCCGAACTCGTCGCGGAAGCTGAACACCCGCTCCTTCGCGCGGGCCTTCTCCTCGTCGCGGCGGGCGCCGCCGAAGATGGCGTCGAATCCGTTGTCCCGGATCCCGCGCAGCAGCGCCGTGGTCTGGAGACGGTTGCGGCTGGCCCGCGGACCCGTCTCCTCGCTGACGCGGCCGGCGTCGATGTCGTCCTGCACGCTGGACACCACCATCCGCAGGTCGAGGCGGTCGACGGTCCGGTCGCGGAATTCGATGACCTCGTCGAAGTTGTGGCCGGTGTCGACGTGCATGACGGCGAACGGGAGCGGTGCGGGCCAGAACGCCTTGGCGGCCACGTGGAGCATCACCACCGAGTCCTTGCCGCCGGAGAACAGCAGAACCGGACGCTCGAACGTGGCGGCCACTTCTCGGAAGATGTGCACGGCTTCGGCTTCGAGCGCGCCGAGATGGGACAACTCGTACACGGGCGGTGCGGTCATGGGCGACTCCTCGTCGCGAGTGCCTTACCGGTCACTGGTCCATATTTGGACCAGCTCGGTCGAAAATGATTGCACCTCCGAGAATAGAACGTGTTTCAGATTGCGGTCAATGCCCGGTGTCACCGCGGCCGGCGGCCGCCCACCTCCGCCGTGATCGCGTCCGCGGCCGCAGCGAGAGCCTTGCCCCGCCGCGCGATCTCCGACGGCGCGAGTTCGGCGCCCACATAGAGCGTCAGGACCATCGCCTGATGCCCCTCGGGGTCGTACGTCGGCGCGGCGATGAGACTGACGGGGTGCGGCGCAGCGGGGTCCGCGCGTTCGGCGTCCAGGTACACCCGCTCCCCCAGGCTGGACACCATCTCACCGAGCACGTCGCGCAACTCCGGCGGCAGGTCGTGCGCGGCAACCCCGGCCATGAGCGTGTGCAGGCGCTGACCGACCGGAGTGAGCGTCTCCACGAGATACCCGGCCCGGGAACACTCGTCCACCACGGTGCGCAACCGGTCGCGGTCGAGACGCACCGGCAGGGTCGGCTCCCGGCGCAACCACGACTGCAGCGCGTCGTCGCCGTCCCACAGCACGTACATCAGGCCGACGGGCGGCGCGAACGGGTACATCTCCCCGACCTTGGCGGCGGCCCGCACACCCGGCGGACTCGTCAGCTCCAGGACGGTGATGCGGTCGCCGACCACCGCCGACGCCGTGCACGTCGTCCGGAACTCCTCGCTGAGCACGGCGAGATGCCTGCGCGCCACCGGCCCGGCCGCGAATCCTTGCTGCGCCGCGCGGCCGGCCGCGATGAGGGCGGGCCCGAGGCCGTACGTCTTGGTGGCGGGATCCCGGACGAGGTAGCCGCCGCGGGCCAGTTCGGTGAGGATTCCCAGGCAGGTGGGCTTGCTGATGTCGAGCTGCCGGGCCAGCTCCGACAACCCGAAGCGGTGCTCCTTGCGCGCCACCAGGAAGTCGAGCACCTGCACCACACGTTCGGTGGGCGGCGACCGTCGGCCCTGCGCCCGGTCAGGCGTCTCGTCCTCGTGCCCCATTGACCACTCCTTAGAACACGTTCTATTGTCGGTTCATCAACGTTCTACCACGCAGGTACATATTTGTACCACCCCCATCGTGAGGAGCACGGTGTGCTGACCGACCCATTCGCCGACGCCATGGCCGAGGCCGAGAAACTGATCGAGGGCGCCCCCCACATCCGCACCGAACAGGATCTGCTGGAGGGCTACCAGTACCTCGCCGGCGGCATTCTCGCCACGACGCACGCGGCCTGGGCCACCGAACAGTCGCACCCGACGTTCATCTCGGGCACCGGCCCGTACATGAAGATGGGCCTCGACAACCCCGACACGCTGTACTTCGGCGCGCGGATCAACGACGACGTCGAATACGTGGTCACCGGGCGGCGCGGCACCACCGCGGACCTGAGCTTCCAGGTGCTGAGCGGAAACTACACGGCCGCACACGTACCCGGCAGTGTCACCGCGTTCGACGACCGCGAGATCGACATCGCCCCCGACGGCTCGTTCGAGGTGCGATTCGGCCCCGACGAGAGCTCAGGCAGGCGCAACTACTTCACCCTCGCGCCGGGTTCGTCGCAACTGGTGGTCCGGGAGGTGTACAGCGACTGGAGCCAGCAGCGCGGCACCATCCGCATCGCCAGGGCGGATACGACGGGTACTCCTCCGGGTCCGCTCACCCGGGAAGCCGTCGAGAAGCGTTACGCCCGTGCGGGCAGAGCCCTCGTCTCCCGGGTCAAGACGTGGCTGCAGTTCCCGGAGTGGTTCTATCTGAACCTGCCGGTGAACACGATGACCGAACCGCGGCTGACGCCGGGCGGCCTCGCCACGCAGTACTCGTCCGTCGGGCACTACGAACTCGCCGACGACGAGGCCATCGTCATCACCGTCCCGAAAGCCGATGTGCCCTACCAGGGTTTTCAGCTGGGCAGCATGTGGTACATCTCCCTCGACTACGTCAATCACCAGACCTCGCTGAACGTCGCCCAGTCGCAGGTGGATCCGGACGACCACATCCGTCTCGTCGTCAGCGAGCGCAACCCCGGCGTGGCCAACTGGATCGCCACCGTCGGGCACCTCCGCGGGTACCTGCAGTTCCGCTGGCAACGCGTCTCCCGCGAACTGACCCCGGCCGACGGGCCCCGCATCGAGGTCGTGAAGTTCGACGAGATCCATCGGGCGCTGCCGTACTACGACTCCAACAAGATCTCGCCCGAGGACTTCGCCGCACGCATCGCCGCACGCCAGGCCGCGGTCGCGGACCGGATGCTGGGGTGACCGCCATGACTGCTCCGCAACTCCTGCAGGACAGGGTGGTCGTCATCTCCGGCGTCGGACCGGCCCTGGGCCGCACCCTCGCCGTCCGCTGCGCCGACGCCGGCGCGGACGTGGTGCTGGCCGCCCGCACCGCATCGCGTCTCGACGAGGTTGCCAAAGAGATCATCGCCGTCGGCCGCCGCGCGGTGACCGTCCCGACCGACATCACGGATCAGGCATCGGCCGAGAATCTGGTGTCCGCTGCCGTCGACGCGTACGGCAAGGTCGACGTGCTGATCAACAACGCGTTCTCGGTTCCGTCGATGAAACCGCTGGCCCGCACGGAATTCGACCACCTCCGCAGCAGTTTCGAGCTGACCGTGATCGGGGCGCTGCGGCTGACCCAGCTGTTCACCCCCGCGCTCGCCGAAGCGAACGGAGCGGTGGTGAACATCAACTCGATGGTGCTCCGGCACTCACAGGAGCGGTACGGCAGCTACAAGATGGCCAAATCCGCCCTGCTCGCGACGTCGCAGTCGCTTGCCACGGAACTGGGACCGCAGGGTATCCGCGTCAATTCCGTTGCTCCCGGCTATATCTGGGGAGACACGCTGAAGCAGTACTTCACGCACCAGGCCGAGAAGTACGGGACGACCGTCGAGCAGATCGACGAGCACACCGCCGCGAACACCGATCTGAAGAGGCTCCCCACCACCGAGGAGGTGGCCGACGCCGTGATCTTCCTGGCCTCACCGTTGGCGAGCGCCGTGACCGGCCAGTGCCTCGACGTCAACTGCGGCGAATTCCATCATTAGCGACGAGAACCGGAGCATCATGAGCGAGCGCACCACCGTCGGCACGGTCGAGGACCTTCACGCCTCGGCCACCCGTCTGACCGGCCTCACCGACTTCGGCGTGGACGACTACACCGAGGCCCTCGGCGTCCTGCTGGACTCGTATCACGTCGACGAGAAACTGACCCCGCTCGGCAGCAAGGTGTCCCGGGTGTTCCTCCGCGGCGCCCTGGTGGCGCGGCTGCTGAGCGAGGCGGCGTGGAAGCAGAACCCCGAGCACGCGGACGTGCGGATCGAGCGGCCGATCTTCGTCACCGGACTTCCCCGCACGGGGACGACGGCGCTGCACCGGCTGCTCACCGCGGACCCGTCGCATCAGGGCCTGGAGATGTGGCTGACCGAGATGCCCCAGCCCCGGCCGCCGCGCGAGACGTGGGAATCGAATCCCGTGTTCCAGAAGATCGAGGAGGGCTTCAGCCGCCACCACATCGAACGCCCCGAATTCATGGGCGTGCACTACATGTCGGCGAGCGAGGTCGAGGAGTGCTGGCAACTGCTGCGGCAGACGTTCAAATCGATCTCCTACGAGTGCCTGGCCTCTCTCCCGACGTACTCCCGCTGGCTGGAAGGCCAGGACTGGACCAACGCCTATCAGCGGCACATGAAGAACTTGCAGCTGATCGGACTTCCCGATCGGGACCGCCGCTGGGTGCTGAAGAATCCCAGCCACCTGTTCGCGCTCGACGAGTTGCTCGCGGTGTATCCGGATGCCCTGATCGTCCAGACCCACCGGCCGCCGTGCACGATCGTCCCGTCGGTGTGCAGCCTGGCGGAACAGGCGACGGAAGGGTGGTCGGAGAAGTTCCGGGGCAGCGTCATCGGGGAGAGCCAGCTCGAGCTGTGGGCGCGGGGCCTGGAGCAGTTCACCGCGGCCCGCGCCCGGCACGACCCCGCTCAGTTCATCGACGTCGACTACCACGATTTCGTGGCCGATCCGCTCGGCACTGTCGAAGGGGTCTACACGCACTTCGGGCTCGATCTCAGCTCCTCGGCCCAGTCGGCGATGGAGGCGATGCACGCCGAAAGTCGCAGCGGCGACCGCCGCCCGTCCCACAAGTACACACTCGAGGAATTCGGGCTGACGGCCGAGCAGGTGGACGAGAGATTCGCCAACTATCAGTTCAGCGCGACCAGCTGACGGGATAGTCGAGGATCGACGACGCCGCCCGCGCCGCGATCAACGGCCTGGGCGACAGGGGCAGGTGGACGACCGGGGACGGCAGCGGTTCGGGTTCGGGTTCGGGTTCCCGCATCTTCGTGCCGCTGCCGAGGTCGAGTGCGTCGAGCAGCGGCATCAGTTCGGCGGCGATCCGATCTCCCACCTGTGTGAACGCCGCCTCGCCGAGGCCGACGGGGTCGCTGATGTTCGCGTCGTCGATGGGCCCGTACTCCCTTCGCGCAATGGCGAGTTCGGCGACGGTGCGGGCACCGGTGTCGGTGGCGATCCGGCGGGCCTCGACAAGCGTGAACGTGCAGTGGCTCGTCCCGAGGAGCAGTTCCATCGAACGGTCCCGGATCTGCTCGGTCATCGCGAGGACGAGGTCGGCGCGTTTGATCATCTCGGGCCGCAGGCGCCGCGCTCGGAATCCTTCGGCGCTCGCGCCCAGGCCTTCGATGACGCGGGCGGCGACGGGTTCGATCGGAAAGCCCACGAGGGCGCGGACACCGGCGCTCTCCGCGGTGAGGTTCGGCAGGTCGTGGGCAAGCGCGTACGCGTGCGTCAGCCGCTCTGCAATCGGCGAGCGGCAGACGTTCCCGCTGCAGATGAACAGAACGTGCATGAGGGCACCCTAACCAGCGACTTCGCCTTCGCGCGCGGGCAATTCCACTGTCCGAGCGGTCTGTTTCCGACGTTCATCTGCCCGTGGCGAGTCGTTCACCCCTCGGACTCCTCGCAGTCACCTCGAATCACGAACGCCCAGCTCACCGCGGTCGACGCCGGAGTGCCGCCACGTATGCGATCTGCGTCACTTTCCGGGTGGGCGCCCCGCCGTCGCCGGGGGTTCGGAACCTCCCCGGCACAGGCCGTCTGCCCACAGCAGACAAGTGCCGGTCCGGCGCCGACGCGGCGGTAGTAATGGAGGCATGACCACAGCCGCACTACCCGACCTGAACTACCGCGACCTGTTGGCGGACAGACTGTTTCGCCAGCGCACGATCCTCCTCACCGGCGAGGTGGACGACGCCATGGCCGAGCGGGCCTGCTCCGAACTGGTGCTGCTCGCGGCCGCCGACCCCAAACGCGACATCGTGCTGTACATCAATTCCCCGGGCGGCTCCGTCTTCGCCGGCCTGGCCATCTACGACACGATGAAGCTCGTTCCGAACGACGTGGTCACCGTCGCCATGGGTTTCGCCGCCAGCATGGGCCAGGTACTGCTGTGCTCGGGCACCCACGGCAAGCGAATCAGCCTGGCGCACAGCCGCATCATGATGCACCAGCCCTCGGCGGGCATCGGCGGCACCGCCGTCGACATCGCCATCCAGGCCGAGAGCCTCGAACGGATGAAACGACAGTCGCAGGAGATCCTCGCCGCCGAGACGGGGCATCCGGTCGAGCAGATCGCCGAGGACAGCGACCGGGACCGGTGGTTCACCGCCGACGAGGCCCGTGACTACGGGATCGTCGACCGCGTCGTGTCCTCGTTCGCCGAGATCGCCCCGCACACCACCGCCCCGAGAATTGGATTGTGAAGCCATGTCCCAATACACCATTCCCCACGTCATCGAGCGCACCCCGGCAGGCGAGCGGTCGTTCGACATCTTCAGCCGACTGCTGAACGAGCGGATCGTCTTCCTGGGCACCGAGATCGACGACGGAGTCGCCAACGTCGTGATGGCACAGCTGCTCCACCTCCAGGCGGACAGTTCCGATCAGGAGATCGGGCTGTACATCAATTCGCCCGGCGGCTCCACGACCGCGATGCTCGCGATCTACGACACGATGCAGTTCCTCCGCCCGACCATCGCCACGTACTGCATGGGTCAGGCCGCGTCCGCCGCCGCCGTGCTCCTGGCGGCGGGAACCAAGGGACACCGCCACGTCCTGGCCCATTCCCGGACGCTTCTGCACCAGCCGTCCACCCAGGGCAACGGCACGATCTCCGACCTGGCGCTCCAGGCCGCGGAGATCATGCGGGTCCGTTCGCAGACCGAGGCGATCCTCAGTAAACACACCGGTCAGACCGTCGAGCGCCTGCGGCGGGACACCGACCGGGACCGCATCTTCACAGCCGAGGAGGCCATCGAGTACGGCCTGGCCGACACGCTCGTCGCGGCCTGACGGAAGCCGCTACGCGGCGAGCAGCGTGGGCACCTGCCGGTTCGGGCTCCTGGTCGCCGGGTTCCGGTTCGCCGCGCCGAGCCGGCGCCCGGACCGGAACAGCAGGTGTTCCACCGGCAGACCGAGCGCGCCACACACTGCGCGCAGCATCTCCGACGACGGCTCCTTCTTCCCGCGTTCGATCTCGGAGAGGTACTGCTTCGACATGCCGACGGCGGCGGCGACGTCCTCGAGACTCCGATCCTGGTCCCGGCGCGCCTCGCGGAGCACTCGCCCGTACAGCTCACGCACCAGCGGCTCCTCCCGTGATTGCTCGGGAGCGGCCGTCACCAGCGTCAGTCTGCGCTGAGCTTCCATACCTCCGGAGTCTTCCAGACGACGCACCCGGCCGGAGCGGCGTTCACCGACAGCGGACAGCCGATCAATACCGCCCGCCGACGGAGCGCGGACGGATCGATCGGCGTCACGACTGATCGAGCAGGTGGCTGCCGAGTAGTTCGTCGACGCGCTCGGCCGCCTCGTCCGGAATCCAGTGGCTCACGCCGCGGAGCACCTCGTAGGTGTACGGGCCGTCGACGAAGCGTGCGGTCAGCTCGGGACCTACCGGCCCGATCGCCGTGTCGCCGTCGCTCCACACGAAGAGCGTGGGCACCCGCACCTTCCGGGAGGCCGATCGGGGTGCGGTGAACGGGATGGCCCGATACCAGTTCAGGGCGCCCCGGGCCCGCGTCCGGTCGCGCATGGGCTCCAGGTCGCGCTTCGCACCGTCTTCGGATTGGCCGCTGGCGAGCAGTGCCCGGTAGCCGTAACCGTCCGGGGTGATCAGCCGCTCCGGAATCCACGGCAGCTGGAACGCGAACATGTACCAGGACTTCAGGATCTGGCGACTGGTGAGCATCGCCCGCACGAACGCCGCCGGGTGCGGCACCGACAGCGCCGTGAGCGTGCGAACCCTGTCGGGCCGTTCCGCCGCGATTCCCCAGGCCACCGCCGCGCCCCAGTCGTGCCCGACGACATGCGCCGGACCGAGGCCCGCCTGGTCGATGAGCGCGACGACGTCCGCGACCAGTTCCGAGGCGCGGTACGCCCAGCGGGCGCGGGGCCGGGCCCCGGCCGAATAGCCACGCTGGTCCGGCGCGAGGGTGCGGAATCCTCGCCGGTGCAGCAGCGGCGCCAGTTCGTCCCACGACCGCGAGTCCTGCGGAAATCCATGTAACAGCACCACCGGCGTGCCATCGATCGGACCCTCGTCGCGGACGTCGAACACGAGCCCGTCCCGGGTGAACGTGCCGATCCGTTCCGTGCCGCTCATCGGACGACCGGCTCACGCTGGCTGCGGTCGGCGGCCGACGCTCCGGCGCGGAGGAACCGTCCCGTCTTGGTGACGCCGAACCCGCCGGTGAACTCCCCGTCGCGGTAGACGAGCCTGCCGTTGATCACCGTCGCGACCGCCGCGCCGTCGCTGCGGTTCACCATCCGGCGCAGACCGCCGTACTCGGGGACCTCGGCCTCGAACAATCCGTCCACGGTGGCGTCGAGGCCCGCCGGATCGATGACGACGAGATCGGCGCGGTCCCCCTCGCGCAGATGTCCGGCGTCGATGCCGTACCAGTCGGCCAGTTCTCCCGTCAGCCGGTGGACGGCGCGTTCGACGGACAGGAATGGCTTGCGGTCGGACTGCGCGTCCTTGACCTTCTTCAGCAACCGGATCGGATAGTTGTAGAACGCCATGTTGCGTAGGTGCGCACCCGCGTCGCCGAATCCCATCTGCACGCCGGAGCTCGCCGCGAGTTTCTTCGCGAACTTGGGTCGATGATTGGCGATAGTGGTCCGCCACCGCAGGTCGGTGCCGTACTTCACGACGAGATCGAGGTACGCGTCGACCGGGTGGACGCCACGCAGGTCGCCCACCGCGCCGAACGTCTTGCCGATCAGCGTCTCGTCGGGGCAACCGACGATCACCGCGTCGTAGAAATTGCGGTGCCAGATGCGGGGGCTGAACTTGTTGTCGTAGTCCTTGCGGAACCGACGTCGGTAGGATTCGTCCTGCAGCAGGGCGTTTCGCTCCACCTGGTCCTTGAGATGCAGGGCCGCCGCGCCGGCACCGAACTCCTCGAACACCACGAGGTCGATTCCGTCCGCGTAGACGGTGAACGGCACCGGGAGGTGCTGCCACTTGAAGTCGGTCTTCGCGAAGCGGTTCAGCAGTGGCGCCGCGGCGAGCATGAAGTACACGATCGGCGGGTAGGCCTTCGAGTCCGCCGCCGACAGCAGCGACGTCTTGAGCGGCTTGCGTCGTCCCAGACCCGAACTCTCCGCGAAGAATCCCGCGATGTTGGGGTGCAGGTTGATCGTCGGCGCGCTCTGCAGGATCTTGCCATGCTCGCGCAGGATGCGGTTGAGGAAGCGGAACTCCTTCCACCGCGCGTACGTGGACGGCAATGAGCGCGAACGGTATTCGTCGCCGTCGATCTTGTCGAGCGCATTCGTCATCGAGGACAGGCCGAGGAAGCCGGCGTCCACGGCCTCGGTGAGCATCGTGCCCATCCGCTCGAGTTCGCGAGCACTCGGCTTGACCCGCTTGTCGGTGCCCCGGCCGAGGCCGAGCACATGGGTGCGGATGTCCGAGTGCCCGATGAAACCGGCGATGTTGGGGCCGAGCGGCAGCGATTCGAGTGCCTCGACGTACTCCGCCGGGCTCTGCCAGATCTTGTTCTCCTCCAGGATCCTGAGCACGGACTCGTGTGGCACGGCCTCGACCCGGCTGAACAGGTCGGCGCACTCGCGCGGCGTCGAGTACACGGTGGACAGGGAGCAGTTTCCGAGGACGACGGTGGTCACGCCGTGTCGCACCGACTCCGGCAGTCCGGGGCTGACCAGCACCTCGGCGTCGTAGTGGGTGTGCACGTCCACGAACCCGGGGACCACCCATTTGCCTGCCGCATCGATGATCTCGGTGTCGGGCCCGACGGGCAGCGGACGGATCGATGCGCGGACGACGACACCGTCGCGGATGCCGAGATTGCGCCGCCGGGGCGCGGATCCGGTTCCGTCGAACCACAGCCCACCATTGACGACGACATCGAAATCCGACATTGTTGCGCTCCTCACACGGTATGTGTAACCCGAGGTTACGTTTCCCGTTGAGTAAAAGTCAATGGACGCCTCGAGGGGTTCCCAATAGAGTGCAGGGGTGGCCGCCGCACCCCGCTCTCCCGAAGATCGGCGCGCGCAGATCCTCGACGTGGCCGTCCGGCTACTCGAGACGGTGCCGTTCGACGACCTGTCGATGGACCAGGTGGCGGCCGAGGCGGGCGTCTCCCCGCCCCTGCTGTTCCACTACTTCAAGAACAAGCAGGGTTTTCGCAACGCCGTCCTCGAGGCCTCGGCCTCCGAACTCCAACGCCGGATGACACCGGACGCGGCGCTCCCCGTGTCCGGGCAGCTCCGGGCCGGGGTCGAGACGTTCGCGGACGCGGTGATCGAGCACCCCACCATCTATCTGGCGGTCATGCGGATGGCCGGTAGCGGCGACGAGCGGATGCGGCAGATCTACCGCGGCATGCGGCGCACGTTCACCCGCTGGATAGGCGCGTCGCTGGCCGAGTTCGGGGTGCCGACGACGCCCGCGCTCGAGGCCGCGATCTCGGGATGGCAGGCGTTCATGGAAGAGATCGTGCTGTCGTGGCTCGACGAGCCGACCATGGACCGTACGGACATGATCGATCTCTGCGAACGCGCTTTCTATCACCTGCTTCCGGCGGCAGGCGTCGACGTCGATGCACTCGACGTGACACGCTGATCCGGATCACACGGTCTCTCCCGGAGCGCGTCCGATGCAGGCCGGAACTGCTGGACGAGCGCCGTTTCGGCAGCGGCGTCGCCTTCCTCCACTACCGCGTCGCGTACCAGTAATTCGGCGCGCGTCGTGCCTCCCAGGGCCTACGGGATGTCATTGGCCGGCGCGCTGCGCCTCCAGGAATTGCCGTCCCGGCGTCGGGTCGACGCCGAAGCGCTCGGCGTAGCGCTCGTGAAGTTCCTCCCACCGGTCCCACGACCCGTGCGCCTCCGCCTCGGAGAGGAACCCGCCGGCGAGATGAGGCTCGAGCCGCGCGAAGTAGGTCTCCCAGCCGGCCGCGGTCTGCGCTGCGATCGCACGGTCGCCGAAGACATGAATGAAGATCAGCCGGCACCCGTCTCCCTCCGCGGTCAGATCGAAGCTGTACCGCTCACCGCCGAAGGTCCACGCCAGCCGATGGGGTGCATCGACCTCGATCACCTCGCCGGTCGCGCCGTAGGCCTCGAAGGTCTCCCCTGTCGCCGGTGTCCACTCGGCGGCGGCGGGAAACCAGCGCTCGAGCTCCGCCGGCACGCTGACCGCCCGCCACACGCGCTCGACCGAGTGGGCGAGCGTGCGCTCGAAACGCAGCGCCGGACGGCCGTCGATCGTCTCCAGGGTTCCGTCGGTCATGGGTTCTCCTCCAGGTGTCGTTCGAGGGCGTCGAGGCGCCTCGACCAGTACGCGCGATACGGCTCCAGCCACCGGTCGACCTCGGCGAGGGGTTCTGGGCGCAGCGCGTACAGACGTTGTTTGCCATCCGCGCGCACCACGACGAGCCCGGCCTCGCGCAGCACCTTGAGATGCTTGGACACGCCGGGCTGACTGAGCGCGATGCGCTCCACCAGTTCTCCGGCGGGTCGCTCACCCTCACGCAGCAGGTCGAGAATCTGCCTGCGGTGCGGCTCGGCCAGGGCGGCGTAGGCGCTCATAGCCTCATATTGCCAGACGGAAATATGAGCCGCAACCGTCGCTGGGGTCGCCACGGAAACCCCGGTTTCCGCCGAGCGGCGGGGGGCCCGACTTGACACACCTCGTGTGACACACAACACTTGCCCACACCGACCGAGCGAGTGATCGGTCGGCCGCTCGAATTCGGACATCCCGTTCCGACCGAGCCGGAGAAAGGACATGCGGTGTCGTCGACGTTCATCAACGACGGAATCCAAAAGCCACCCGTAGCGACCACTCTCGACGCGTGGCGATCGCGCGTGCAGGCGCATCCCGATCACCCGGCCGTGGCCTATTTCGATGGCGTCCTCACGGCCCGTGAGGTCGACGACCTGTCGGACGCCCTCGCCGTCGCGCTGAGCGAGTGGGGTGTCGGGCGCGGTGACCGGGTCGGCATCTACCTACAGAACGTGCCGCAGTACGTCCTCGCTCTGCTGGCGCTGTGGAAGGTCGGCGCAGCGGCGCTGGTACTCAACCCGATGTACCGCGGCAACGAACTCCGCCGCCTCGTCGACGACGGCGAACCGATCGGCATCATTTGCGAAGACGTGAGCGCCGCGGCCACGGCCGAGACCCTGCGCGGCAGCAGCGTGCGATTCTCGATCAGCACCAGCGCCCTCGATTTCCAGACCCGCAACGATCCGCGGGTGTTCGAGTCCACCACCCGCGCCACGCCGGCGACCGACGGCGACCTCGTCGAACTCCTCGCGCGTTTTGGCGGCAGGCGGCCTCCCCTGGTCGAACTCGGCGGAGACGACCTCGCGCTGCTCACCTACACCTCCGGGACCACCGGCCCACCGAAGGGCGCGCTCAACTCCCACGCCAACGTGCTGGCCACCGCACTCGACTTCGGTGACTGTGCCGGCGTCGTCGACGGGGACGTCGTGTTCGCCGTCGCTCCCCTGTTCCACATCACCGGTGCCATGCTCAATGCGGGTGTGGCCCTCGTCCGGGACTGTCTGCTCGTCTTCGCGAACAGGTTCAACGCGGCCGTCGCACTGGAAACATTCGTGGAGCACCGGGTGACCTACACGATCGGATCGATCACCGTGTTCAACGCACTGTCCGAGGTGCCGGGAGTGAGCGCGGACCACTTCGCCTCGGTCAAGACCCTCTACTCGGGCGGCGCGCCCATCCCGCCTGCGACCGTGGAGAAGTTCGAGGCCCGATTCGGCAAGTACATCCACAACGCATACGGGATGACCGAGACGACGGCCGGAGTGATCGCGGTGCCACCCGGCAAGCGGGCGCCGGTCGACCCGTCGAGCGGCTCACTGTCCATCGGTCTCCCGCTGCCCCGGGTGGACGTCCGCGCCGTCGACCCGAATGGCGACCCCGTTCCGCCCCACACAGCAGGCGAACTGGAAATCGCCGGACCGCAAGTTGTTTCGGGCTACTGGCGCAACCCCGACGCCTCCCGGGACACACTGCCCGGCGGACGGCTGCGCACCGGGGACGTCGCGATCATCGACGAGGCGGGGTGGGTGTACCTCGTCGACCGGCTCAAGGATCAGATCAACGTGTCCGGGTACAAGGTGTGGCCCCGTGAGGTCGAGGACACCCTCTACGAGCACCCGGCCGTGCACGAGGCCGCCGTCGTCGGGCAACCCGACGACTACCAGGGCGAATCGGTGGTGGCCTACGTCTCGCTCCGTAAGGGCGCGACCGCCACCGAGGACGAACTCGTCGCGTTCGCCCGCGACCGGCTCGCCGCGTACAAGCGGCCGCGACTGGTGCACATCATCACCGACCTCCCGAAGACTCAGACGGGCAAGATCCGTCGCAGCGACCTGCGCTGACAGCACCTCCCCTCGACATCTCGACTCCGCAACCCCGACGAAAGTGACTGCACGTGAACGTCGACCTCACTCGCCAGGACCAGCCTGACACCCATTTCGGCACCACCCTCGCCTCCCGCAAGAAATCGCTCCTCGCCAGCTCCGTCGGCAACGTCCTCGAGTGGTACGAGTGGAGCGCGTACGCGGTGTTCGCCCCGTTCATCGCGGCGGCGATGTTCAGCAACTCGGACCCGGTCTCGGCCTTGCTGTCCACGCTCGCCGTGTTCGCGGTCGGGTTCCTGATGCGCCCGCTCGGCGGGATCATCTTCGGCCGGATCGCCGACAAGCGCGGACGCAAGTTCGTCCTCGTCACCACCATGCTGATGATGGCCACCGGCAGCCTGATCATCGGGGTGATGCCCACCTACTCGACGATCGGCGCGTGGGCGTCGCTGATCCTGCTCACCGCGCGCGTCATGCAGGGCTTCGCGCACGGCGGCGAGTCCGCGACCGCGTATTCCTACGTCGGTGAGATCGCGCCTCCGCACCGGCGCGGCATGTGGGGCAGCGTCGCGTTCATCGCGATCTTCGGCGGTTCGGTGCTGGCCTACACCGTCGGCGGCGTCGTCACCACCTCCCTGTCCGACACCGCTGTCGGTCAATGGGGTTGGCGGATCCCGTTCCTCATCGGCGCGCTCCTGGCACTGTTCGCCCTGTACCTGCGCCGCAGCATGGACGAGAGCGACGTCTTCGACGCTGCGCAGAAGGATGACGATCAGCCGAGCATCCCCCGTCGCACCGTCGTCCGGGCGATCCTCCTGATGATCGGGATGACCTCGGGCATCACGGCCGCGCACTACACGTGGACGTCGTACATCTCCACGTACGCGATCACGCAGCAGGGCATGAACCCCGACACCGCGTACTGGATGCTGGTGATCGCTCAGCTGATCGCTCTGGTCTCGCTGCCGTTCCTCGGGTTGCTCTCCGACAAGATCGGCCGACGTCCCATGCTGGGCGCCTTCGCGGTTCTGATGTTCGTCCTGCAGTTGCCGCTGACGATGATGATCACGTCCGACGGGTGGACCCTGCTCGTCGCCACCACCGCCGCCCTGCTGATCGTCGCGGTCCCGGCGTCGATTCTGTCCTCCACGCTGTCGGAGAGTTTCCCGACGCGACTGCGCACCCAGGCGATCGGATTCGCGTATTCGTTCTCCGTCGCGGTGTTCGGTGGCACCGCCCCGTACCTGAACCAGCTCCTCCTCGGACTCGACCTCGGCTGGGTGTTCGGCGTCTACATCATGGTGCTGGCCGTCCTCACCGGCGTCGCGTGCCTGTTCATGAAGGAGACCAAGGGCATTCGCCTCGAAGACGTGTGAAACACGAAAGAGAACCGGCAGGTGCATCACCTGCCGGTTCTCACCCGAGCGAGTGACGGGATTCGAACCCGTGTGAACGGCTTTGCAGGCCGGTACCTCAACCACTCAGTCACACCCGCATCGATGATTACTGTGCCCGGCCGGTGCCCCGGACGCGAGGGTTACGCTCAGGGTGATTCTGAAACCGACACGCCGGGGCGGGAACAAACCACGTGCCCTCGTTGCTGTGTTGCTTCATGACCGAGACCGAAGAACGCGCCGCCCCGACCGCCGACCGGACAACCACCCGTCCCAGCCTTCGGGTGATCCTGGTACTGGGCGCGATGGTGGCCCTCGGTCCCTTCACCATCGACATGTACCTGCCCGCGCTTCCGGACATCGGAACCGACCTCGGCGCATCCTCGTCCGCGGTCCAGCTGACCATCACCGGCACTCTGCTCGGCCTCGCGCTGGGACAGTTGATCGTCGGACCGCTCGCGGACAGCCTCGGTCGCAGGCGGCCGCTGATCGCCGGTATCGGAGTCCACGTCGTCGCGTCCGTGCTCGCGGTCTTCGCGCCGACCGTCGCCGTTCTGGGTGTGCTTCGCGTCTTCCAGGGCATCGGGGCCGCCGCCGCAGCGGTGGTCGCGCTCGCCGTCGTGCGCGACCTGTTCTCGGGGAACACCGTGGCCGTCGTGATGTCGCGACTGATGCTCGTGCTCGGTGTCGCACCCGTTCTCGCCCCGAGTATCGGCGGGGCGCTCCTCATCGCCGTCGACTGGCGCGGAATCTTCGTCGTCCTCGCCGTGATCGGCACGCTGACGGCGTTGATCGGCGTGTGGGGTCTGACGGAGACGCTGCCGCCGGAGCGGCGGCGCAAGAGCAATCTGCGCGCCGTGCTGAGCACCTATAAGAGCCTGCTGGGCGACCGCGCGTTCATGGTGCTCGCCCTCGTGTCGAGTGTGGCGATGGGATCGTTGTTCTCGTACGTCTCCGGTGCGTCGTTCGTGTTCCAGGACCAGTACGGCCTGGACGAGCAGCAGTTCGCACTGCTGTTCAGCTCCGGCGCGATCGCTCTGATCGGCGCCTCGCAACTCAACGTCCGCGCCCTGGCACGCTGGTCACCGTTGCAGATCACGGTGTCGGCCCTCGCCTTCGCGACGGTGGCCGGGCTGGCGCTCGTCACCACCGCCCACTTCGAGTTCGGCGGGCTCGTCGGGTTCGTCGTTCCGCTGTGGTTCCTCCTCGCCGGTGTCGGCTTCGTCCTGCCCAACGCCCCGGCGCTGGCCCTCGGCCGGCACGGGGAGGCGGCCGGCACGGCGGCCGCACTGCTCGGCGCCCTGCAGTTCGGTGTCGGCGCACTGATCGCTCCCCTGGTCGGCGTGCTCGGCAACACCGGCGTCGCACTCGCGATCACGATGACGGCGTGCGCGGGACTCGGGCTGGTGGCGTTGGCGGCCGCCGCGAAGGCGGAAGCGCACTGACGACACGCTCGGCAGACTTTCGCGGCCCATCACCCGACATGGGATGATCGACGCATGCCACCACCGTCACCACTTCATCTCGACCCCATCGAAGAGGCCCACCGGCAGTGGACGAAGCACGGCTGGGGTGATGTCGCCGACGGCATGGCCGCGGTGACCTCGGTGATGCGGGCACAGCAGATCATGATGGCCAGGGTGGAAGAGGTGCTCAAGCCGTCGGGGCTCACTTTCGCCCGGTACGAATTGCTGACACTGCTGACGTTCACGCGCACGGGCGCGCTCCCGATGGCGAAGGCCAGCGCGCGCCTTCAGGTTCACCCCACGAGCGTCACCAACGCCGTCGACCGGCTCGAGACTGCGAACCTCGTGCGGCGTGTCCCGCATCCGAGCGATCGCCGCGCCACCCTGATCGAAATCACCGACGCGGGAAGGAAACTGGCTGTCGAGTCCACCGAGCGACTCAACGCCCAGGTGTTCTCGCGCCCCGGGGTGTCCGGCGACAAGCTGGAGCAGCTGGTCACGATCCTCGCCGAACTGCGCCGCGAGGCAGGCGATTTCGACACCGGGGACGCCCCCACCAAGTGGTGAGAGACGACTGTCGCCCCGCACCGGATCCCGGTGCGGGGCGACAGTCGTTTTCAGGGCTTCTAGCGGTGCTTGAATACTGGCGCACGCTTCTCGACGAACGCCGCCATCCCTTCCTTCTGATCCTCGGTGGCGAACGTCGAATGGAACACCCGACGCTCGAACCGGACACCCTCGGTGAGGGTGGTCTCGAACGAGCGGTTCACGGCTTCCTTCGCCATCATCGCGACCGGAAGCGACATCTCGGCGATGGTGGTCGCCGTCTGCAGCGCCTCGTCCAGGAGATCCGCGGCGGGCACGATCCGCGACACCAGTCCGGCGCGTTCGGCTTCCTCGGCGTCCATGTTCCGGCCGGTCAGGCACAATTCCATGGCCTTGGCCTTACCCACCGCGCGCGTCAGCCGCTGTGAACCGCCGATGCCGGGGATGACACCGAGCTTGATCTCCGGCTGACCGAACTTCGCGGTGTCGGCGGCGATCAGGATGTCGCAGAGCATCGCCAGCTCGCATCCGCCGCCGAGCGCGTAACCGGCGACGGCCGCGATCGTCGGCTTGCGGGCCGCGGCGAGCCGATCCCACGCGGCGAAGAAGTCGTCCAGGTAGACGTCCATGTACGACTTGGGCTGCATCTCCTTGATGTCGGCGCCCGCCGCGAATGCGCGATCGGAACCGGTGATCAGAATGGCACCGATCTCCGAATCCTTCTCCAACTCCTCTACCGCCGACACGACCTCGCGCATCAGCTCGGAGTTCAGGGCGTTGAGCGCTTTCGGACGGTTGAGGGTGATGATCCCCACCCGGCCCGTGCGTTCGAGCAGGATGGTCTCGAAGTCGGTCACTGGTCTCCCTTGGTAGAACGGTCACGGATGTCGTTGATGATGGCCGAGAAGTCCTGGCCACCACCACCGGCGGCGTGGAACCGGCTGTACAGCTCCGCGGCACGCAGCCCGAGGTCCGCCTCGACGCCGTTGGTCTTCAGCGCATTCGCGGCGAGACCGAGATCCTTGTCCATCAGCGCGGCCGCGAAGCCCGGCTGGTAGTCGTTGTTGGCCGGGCTCGTCGGAACCGGTCCGGGCACAGGACAGTTGGTGGTGAGCGCCCAGCACTGACCCGACGCGTTGGACGCGACGTCGAACAGGGCCTGGTTGCTCAGACCCAGCTTCTCGCCGAGGACGAACGCCTCGCTGACGGCGATCATCGACACGCCCAGAATCATGTTGTTACAGATCTTCGCGGCCTGACCGTTGCCCGGGTCTCCGCAGTGGACGACCTTCTTGCCCATCACGTCGAGCAGCGGCTTCGCGGACTCGAAGTCGTCCGCCGTGCCGCCGACCATGAACGCGAGAGTTCCCGCGGTGGCGCCGACGACGCCACCGGAGACGGGTGCGTCCACCGAACGGTGGCCCGCCTCGACCGCCTCGTCGTGCGCCGCCCGGGCGTCCGCGACGTCGATGGTGGACGAATCGATGAACAGGGTACCCGGCTTCGCGGCGGGCAGGATCTCCGCGTAGAGCCCGAGAACGTGCTTGCCGCTCGGCAGCATCGTGATCACGACGTCCACCTCACGCACGGCCTCGACGGCCGAATCAGCGACGGTGACACCGTCTTTCACTGCCTGTTCGAGTGCGGCGGGCGCGAGGTCGAAGCCGACCACCGTGTGCCCCGCCTTGACGAGGTTGGCCGCCATGGGACCACCCATGTGGCCGAGTCCCAGAAATCCGACGGTAGTGCTCATAGCAGTCCCTCCTGGACGCGTGTGGCTGGTGGTCAGTGCTGGCGCTGCGGGGCCGTGAGCCCGAGTTCGAGGTCGCCGAGTGGGGCGAAGAACGCGTCGACCTGCGCTTCGTCGACCTCCTCGATGGTGGCGGGCGACCATTGCGGGTTGCGGTCCTTGTCCACGACCTGCGCGCGGATGCCCTCGACGAGGTCGGGTGAGCTCAGGCAGGCGACGGACACCCGGAATTCGTCGTTGAGGACTTCCTCGAGGCTGCCGGCCCGCCGGGCGCGGCGCAGCGATGTCAGGGTGACCGCGCACGCGGTCGGCGACTTCGCGCGCACCTGCTCGGCCGCCTTCCGAGCCTCGGGGACCCCGCTGGCCTGCAGCCGGGCGACGATGTCGGCGACACTGTTCGCCGAGTACGCGGCGTCGATCCAACCCCGCTGCGCCAGCAGTTCCGAGGCGGGAGCCGGTTCGGTGAACTGTGCGAGCGCCTCCTGAACCGGCGTGGTCGACAATGCGTCGAGGAACCGCTCGATCTTCCCGGACGGGATGAAGTGGTCGGCGAACCCGCAGGCGATCGCGTCGCCGGCACCGAGCCGGGCGGTGGTCAGGGCGATGTGCGTGCCCAGCTCACCCGGGGTGCGGGCGAGCAGGTAGGTGCCCCCGACATCGGGGACGAAACCGATCCCGGTCTCGGGCATGCCGATCATCGACCGCTCGGTGACGATCCGCACGCTGCCGTGCGCCGACACCCCGACGCCGCCGCCCATCACGATGCCGTCCATGATCGCCACATACGGCTTGCCGTAGTTCGCGATGGCCGCGTTGAGGAGGTACTCCTCGCGCCAGAACTCCCGCGAACCGGTGCCCCCGTCCTTCGCGTCGTGGTAGATCGAGACGATGTCGCCGCCGGCGCACAGGCCACGCTCACCGGCACCGGTGATCACCACCGCCCGCACCGCATCGTCGCCGGACCACTCGGCCAACGCCGCCGCGATCTGCCGCACCATCGCATGATTGAGGGCGTTGATCGCCCGGGGCCGATTGAGCACGATCCGGCCCAGCCCGCCGCTCGTGGTGATCAGAACTTCCGGTTCCGTGGGTACCGCGTCGGTCATACCGCTCCTCTGTTTCCGATGACGCTGCGGGCGATGACCACCCGCATGATCTCGTTGCTGCCCTCGAGGATCTGGTGGACCCGCAGGTCGCGGACGATCTTCTCGATTCCGTACTCCGCAAGATAGCCGTAACCCCCGTGCAGCTGCAGCGCCCGGTTGGCCACCTCGAAACCGGTGTCGGTGGCGAAGCGCTTCGCCATCGCACACAGCTCGACGACGTCCGGAGCGCCGTCCTCCAGCGCGGCCGCCGCCCGCCACAGCAGGGTGCGGGCCGCCTCCAGCTCGGTGCGCATGTCGGCGAGCTGGAACTGCAGGGCCTGCGAGTCGAGCAACGGCGCACCGAACGCCTTCCGGTCCGCCAGGTAGGCGACGGCCCGCTCCAGCGCGGTCTGCGCGCCGCCCACCGAACACGCCGCGATGTTGAGCCGGCCCCCGTTCAGGCCCGCCATCGCGATCCGGAACCCGCCGCCCTCGGAACCGAGCAGATTGCCCGCCGGCACCCGCACGTCCTCGAAGATCACCTGACGGGTGGGCTGGGCGTTCCAGCCCATCTTCACCTCGTTCGGCCCGAACGACAGACCCGGCGAACCCTTCGGGACGATGAACGCCGAAATCCCGCCGGGCCCGCCCTCCCCGGTGCGGGCCATCACCACATACACCTCCGAGGTGCCGGCACCGGAGATGAACTGCTTGACCCCGTTGAGGACGTAGTCGTCGCCGTCGCGGACCGCCCGGGTGCTCAGCGCCGCCGCATCCGAACCGGCACCCGGCTCGGTCAGGCAGTAACTGCCGAGCTGATCCATCGAACACAGCCCCGGCACCCACGCACGGCGCTGCTCGTCGGTGCCGAACCGGTCGATCATCCACGTCACCATGTTGTGGATCGAGATGTAGGCGGCGATCGACGGGCACCCCTTCGCGAGCTGCTCGAAGATCCGGGCCGCATCGACACGAGTGAGCTCGGATCCCCCCACATCCTCGCGGATGTAGATCCCACCCATCCCCAACGACGCCGCCTTACGCAGGACATCCACGGGGAAATGCTTGGCCTGATCCCATTCCACGGCGTGAGGCGCGAGATGCTCGGCCGCGAAGTCGCGGGCAGTGTCGCTGATCGCCCGCTCGTCATCAGTCAAGGTGAACATGGAGGTCCGTTCAGTTCATGGTGGGGATGACGAAGTGGTTGGTCTCTTCCTTCTTGCCTGAGGGCCAACGCTGCGTCACGGTCTTGGTCTTGGTGTAGAAGCGGAACGAGTCGGGACCGTGCTGGTTCAGGTCGCCGAAGCCGGAGCGCTTCCAGCCGCCGAACGTGTGGTACGCGATCGGCACGGGGATCGGGACGTTGACGCCGACCATGCCGACGTTCACGCGGTTGGTGAAGTCGCGGGCGGTGTCGCCGTCGCGGGTGAAGATCGCGACGCCGTTGCCGTACTCGTGCTCGGTGGGCAGGCGGAGTGCTTCCTCGTAGTCCGCGGCGCGGGCGACGAGCAGGACGGGTCCGAAGATCTCTTCCTTGTAGACGCGCATGTCGGTGGTGACCTTGTCGAACAGGGTCGCGCCGGCGAAGAAGCCGTTCTCGTGGCCCTCGAGGGTGAAGCCGCGGCCGTCGATCACGGCCTCCGCGCCCTCGTCGATGCCGATCTGGATGTAGTTGTTCACCCGCTCGAGGGCGTCCTTGCTGACGAGCGGACCGAAGTCGGCGGACTCGTCGTCGCTGCGGCCGATCGTGAGCTTGCCGACCCGTTCGGTCAGCTTGGCGACCAGCGCATCCGCCGTCTCCTCGCCCACCGGGACCGCGACGGAAATCGCCATGCAGCGCTCACCCGCGGAGCCGTAACCTGCGCCGATGAGGGCGTCGGCCACCTCGTCGAGGTCGGCGTCGGGCATGATGATCGCGTGGTTCTTCGCGCCACCGAAGCACTGCGCACGCTTGCCGTGGGCCGCGGCGGTCTCGTAGATGTACTGCGCGATCGGCGTGGAACCGACGAAGCCGACAGCCTTGACGCGGTCGTCGGTGAGCAGGACGTCCACCACTTCCTTGTCACCGTTGACCACGTTGAACACGCCTGCGGGCAGACCGGCCTCGAGGAACAGCTCGGCCAGACGCAGCGGCACCGACGGGTCGCGCTCGGACGGCTTGAGGATGAACGCGTTACCGGCGGCCAGCGCGGGACCGGCCTTCCACAGCGGGATCATGGCCGGGAAGTTGAAGGGCGTGATGCCCGCGACGACGCCGAGCGGCTGACGCATCGAGTACACGTCGATGCCGGTTCCGGCGGATTCCGTGTACTCACCCTTGAGCAGGTGCGGGGCGCCGAGGGCGAACTCGATGACCTCGAGGCCGCGCTGGATGTCGCCCTTCGCGTCGGGGATCGTCTTGCCGTGCTCGGACGACAGGAGGCGCGCCAGCGAATCCATCTCCTCCTGCACGAGCTGGAGGAACTTCATCAGGACGCGGGCCCGCTTCTGCGGGTTGAACAGCGCCCATTCCCGCTGAGCATCCACCGCGTTCGCGATGATCGCCTCGGTCTCGGCCTTGTCGGCGAGAGGCACGCGCGCCTGGACCTCACCGGTATTGGGGTCGTAGACGTCGCCGAACTTGTTGGAGGCACCGGGGACGCGCTTGCCGCCGACGAAGTGGGATAGCTCTTGAACCATTGTGCGAACCCGTTTCTTGCTCGATGATGAAGGAGTTCCGAATATGTAGCCCATCCTATAGTTGGATGTCCATGTATGTCCAGGCCATACGATCGGATCATGCAGAGCCGCCCTCCCGAGGAGCGGAACTTCGTCCGCATCCTTCGGACCAACCCGTGCATTACCACCATCCTGGACCGCGCACCCCAACTCGGCCTCTCGGAGTGGTACCTGACCGCAGGCGCCGTGTTCCAGAACGACCTCGACGTGCGCGTCGAGGTCAGAAACGAACGGATTCACCGACCTCTTCGACATGATCCTGCGCCCGAACCCCGTCCTCGCCGCGCGGGAGGTGTACGAATCCAAAGCCGCCCGGTGGCAGAAGGAATGGCCCCGTTTGACGGTGGTGCCGTGGCCGGAGTGAGCAGTCAGTGCTTCCGCACGACGTGTTCGGGCTCTCCCGGTTTCCAGATGGTGATGTCCATGTGGCCGTCGCCGACCTCCACCGCCGAGCCCCCGGTCAGGTCGGCTCGGTAGCAGTGATCGAATTCCTGCCCCCGGATGTCGAACCCGGTCTCGTCGAACAGCGCCTGTGCGAAACGCTGATGCAGGGCCTTGTCCTGGACGTCGTCGACGACCCCCCACAGTTTTGCGTCACCCTCCTTCACCTCGGTATCAACGGTCGCGGTGTGCAGGCAGAACCGCGGATCGCGAGCCAGATCCCGGAACTTCGTGGTGTTCGGCATTCCGGCGATCCACAACTGATTCTCGAAGAACCTCGGCTCGACCGGGCTGATCCGCGGGAATCCGTCGGAGCGAAGGGTGCCGAGCATGCACAGGTTTCCGGTCGCCGCGTGCCGGCGGGAGAAGATAGCGGCAATCCGCGGAGCAGCTTCGGCGAACTCATTCCAGCTGGCCATGCCACGACCCTACGACGAATCCCGTGGCCGCCGGGTCAAGACGCACGCAATTGTGCGATGAGCACCGCCTCGACCTCCGACTGCCGCGCGGCGGCCGGGAGCGGCGGGGCCGCAGACCTGTAGTGGTGCCCGGTCGGGGTGCCCAGGTCGAGGAGATGGGTGCGGCCAGGGCGGTGTATCGGGCGGGCCGTCCACCCCGGTGCCTCCTTCGCGTAATTGCACGCCTCGCAGAGCCCGGACCCGTTGTACACGCTGGTCGCCCCGTGCTTTCGGCGTGACCGGATGTGGTCGTGATGCCGGATCGGCGCGTCACACCACGGGGTGCGGCACGTCCGATCCCTCAGGTCGATCAGCTTTCGGAGGCCCTTCGGGAACGTGCGCGACTGTGACTCCATCGCCGTCAACGCACCTGACTGCGGGCACGAATACACCCGCCGCAACGACGTCTCGGTGTCACGATCGACGGCGTCGGCCACCAACTGCCGCGCGATTCCCGCCGGCACCGGCCCGAACCCCTGCAACTGCGCGGCCTCGTGACCACCCGCCAGCTGAGTCTCGTCCGAGAGCACCAGATTCACCGCCACCGGCACCCCCGATGCCACTGATGCTCCGGTGCCGCGGTGGAACAACAAGTCCACCATCAGCTGATTGCGGGTACGGCCACCGCTGTTCCCGGTCGCGATGAGACTGTCCGCATCCCGACCCAACGTGGCCTGCAAACACACCGCCTGCTCCACCGGCATCAGCACACTCAGATACGCCATCGAGTCCGGCGCCGGCCGTGTCGTCACCCGACGCTCCGACACCGCCTTACGATGCCGGGCCACGACCGCCGCGGCATCGAGTTCCACCGCCAATGCTTTCGCCCGTGCGATCAGACCGCGGTCGCCGACGCCGTCGAGAGTGGCCGGGTCCGAGCACAACCGACGGTCCACGATCGCCCGATCGGCCGCGGACAGGCAGGCTGTTTCGCGCACCAGCAGGGTGGCACGCCATTCGTTCAGCCGGCCGGTCTGCAACATCGCCAGGGCGTGCGGCATCTCATGCACCAGAGCCTGCGCAAAACCCAGATGCCGGCCGCCGCGGTTCGGGGATTCCCTGCGCGCCAACGCAATCTGCGAGGCGATGCCGCGGTCCCACTCCGCCCGCGGTAACCCGGCAGCCTTGCGGTCCGCGCGGATACTCGTGGCGACGTCGTCGGTGATCACCTCCTGCGCCGCGCACCCGACGGACTTCAACGTCTCGATCGCGTCGAGCAGATCGATGCCCAATCCCGCATCACCACTAGCCGCCTCGGCACATTGCAACCGCGCCGTGAATGCGCGCAATTCCTCGAGAAGTAATGCCCCCACAACCAACCTCCCCCAAGGTTATTCGAATGTATGTTCGATTATAACAACAGCCCCTACCCCGTGGCAATAGTCCGCGTTGACTCTTCAGAGATGCCCCGCGTAGTCCATCCGTCGCCTCACCCGAGAATGCCTGCGCAGCGGTCACCTCTGCAGAGTTGTTGCTGCTCAATCAGATTTGGGTGCTGCAGTCGCAGCTGACAAACTCCTTCTACCTGCCGCAGAAACTGGTGTCGAAAGAACGTGACGGCGCGAAGGTGATCAAGAAGTACGAGATCGCCACCACTCCGCATCGGTGTGCAGACCAGCACGAGGCCGTCACCGGAGAGGACAAGCAATCCTCGCCGACAGATACTCCCGATCAACCCCACCGCCGTCCAACGTCAGATACAGGCATTGACCACCGAGCTCATCGCCCTCGCCACCGCCCCGAACACACCAACGAGAGAAGCCGCTGCCACGGGGGCATTTCTGGATGAGTCAACGAATCAGACTTCGCGGGCATCGTGACATGAGGCAACAGGGAGCCACCGAAGTCAGCGCCCCAGCGCCGCCGCCGCTGCCGCTGCCCGGGCGAGGGTTTCGTCGACGGCGTCGTAACCGCCGGACCCACCGCCCGGTCCGCCGTTGTCGGCGACGGTGCGGCGGGCGGAGAGGTGCACGGCGTCGACCCCGGTGCCTGCGACGGCGGCGATGTCCTCGACGCGGATCCCGCCACCGGCCATCACTTGGATCCGCCCGTGCGCGTGAGCGACCATGCCGGACAGGGCTTCGAGACCGTCGATGCACCGCGGTGCTCCGCCCGAGGTGAGAACCCGGACGATGCCCGACCGCGCGAGCGTGTCGACTGCGGTCGCCCTGTCGGCGACGACATCCATCGCACGATGGAACGTCACCTCGACCGCGTACGGGTCGATGCCGTCGAGCAGGCGGCGCAGAGCGTCGCGGTCGACGGACATGTCGGGAGTGAGTGCGCCGAGCACGACCCCGGAGGCGCCTGCGTTCACCGCGGCCAGGATGTCGCGAGCCATGACCGCGATCTCGTCGGCGTCATAGACGAATCCGCCGGGCCGGCAACGGATCAGCGGGTGCACCGCGATCCCCTGGGCCGCAACCGCTTCGATCGTCCCGATGCTCGGCGTCAACCCGCCGGTCGCGCCGAGTGCGGTGCACAACTCGACGCGCACCGCGCCGGCACGTCGTGCGATCCGGGCGCCCGCGACGTCCTGGACCGCCAATTCGAGTACGGGTGTCATCTAGAACGACTGCCAGGAAGGCTTGTGTTCCAGCGCATACCGGTAGTAGTCGGCGAGTTGCAGCTTGCTCGCTGCGGCTTCGTCGATCACGACGGTCACGTGCCGGTGCAGCTGCATCACCGAAGCCGGGCAGAACGCGGATAGCGGACCTTCCGCGGCTGCGGCGATCGCCTCGGCCTTGCCCTTGCCGAACGCGATCATCACCAGGTGCCGGGCCTCGCCGATGGTACCCAGCCCCTGAGTCAGGACGTGGTGCGGGACGTCGTCGACGCTGTCGAAGAACCGCGCGTTGTCGAGGCGGGTCTGCTCGGTGAGGGTCTTGACGCGGGTGCGTGAGGTCAGCGCGGAGCCCGGCTCGTTGAAGCCGATGTGGCCGTCCGTCCCGATGCCGAGAAGCTGCACGTCGACGCCGCCTGCCTCGGCGATGGCTGCGTCGTACCGCGCACCTTCCTCCGCGATGTCGGGCGATTCGCCGTTCGGGCTGAGCACGCGATCGGTGTCGAGGTTGACGTGGTCGACGAACTCCGAGCGGATCACCGAGAAGTACGACTGGTCATGGCTTTTCGGAAGTCCGACGTACTCGTCCAGCAGGAAGGCCCGAGCGTCCGAGAAGTCCAGTCCGGACTCACGGTGCCTGCGTGCGAGTTCCCGGTAACTCCCGAGCGGGGACGAGCCGGTCGCGAGGCCCAGCGTCGCCGGACCGCGTCGTACGTACCCCTCGACGATGTCCGCGACGGTCGAGCTGACCTCCGACGGTGTCTGCCGGATCACGATTTCCATGCGAGTCCTTCCGTTTCGGCGGGCATTCCGCCGACGAACACGCCGCGGGGGCGCAGTTGGTGATCGGTCACGACGATATCGGCGCGGCGGCCCGGGGCGAGGGTGCCGCGGTCGGACTCCAGGCCGAGCAGCCGGGCCGGAGTCCTGGTGGCGGACGCGACGGCGTCGACGAGTCCGATGCCGCTGTCGACGACGGCGGTGCGCACCACGTCCAGCAGCCGTGCGGTGCCGCCCGCGATGGCCCCCTCGGACCCGTCGGCGGTCGCGAGCCGGGCCACACCGTGCGAGACGCGCACGTCCAGGGGCCCGAGCTGGTAGTCGCCATCCGTGACACCGGTGGCGGCCATGGCATCACTGACGAGGACGATCTGGTCGGGCCCGACGGTGTCGAACACCATGGACACGGTCTCGGCCGCGAGATGCACTCCGTCCGCGATCAATTCGACGACGATGTCGCCGCGGCCGGCCGCTGCCAGGAACGCGGCCACCGGTCCCGGCGCGCGGTGATGCAGCGGCGGCATCGCGTTGAATAGGTGGGTGGCGGTCAGTGGGCCGCCGGCGGCGTCGGCGATCCTCGCGGACGTGGTCGCCGCGTCGGTGTCGGTGTGTCCGAGGCTGGGTAGCACGTCACGCCGGCGCATCGCGGCGAGAAGTTCGCCGAAGTGCGCAGTCTCCGGCGCGAGCGTCATCGACCGGACGGTGCCACGCGCGGCGTCGCAGATCCTTTCGAAGAGAACGGGATCGCCGGGGATCACGGACGCGGGATCCTGCGCGCCGCACCGGGCACCGGAGATGAACGGACCCTCCAGGTGGATCCCGAGGAGCTCACCGCGTTCCACCAGATCGGCGAGAATCCCGGCCTGCCGGAGCAGGTCCTGCTCCCCTGCCGAGACGAGACTGCCGAGCAGTCCGGTGGTGCCGTGCTCGCGGTGATGGTCCGCGGCCTGCCTCGCCCCGTCGGCGTCGGTGTTGGGAAACCCCGCACCGGCACCGCCGTGGCAGTGCAGGTCGATCAGACCGGGCAGCAGTATCGAGGAACTCGGTTCCGGCAGCGGCACCTGTCCGCGGTACTGCGCCGCGGACCCGACCCAGGAGATTCGGTCGCCGTCGGTGGTCACCACACCGTCGGCGATGACGCCGTCCTCCACGACGACCTTGCCCCGCAGGATCATCGACGCGCCCCGGACGCGAGAGCGGCGACCGCCGACCGTGCGGCCTGCGGGGACCGTGCGCGCCGTGCGGCGGCCGCCATCTCCCGGCACAGGCCGAGGTCGGTGTCGGCCAGACTGGCACGCACGGCACCCAGCGACGGGGCCACCATCGACAGGCTGGTGACGCCCAGCCCGACCAGCACCGGCGCCAGCGCGGGATCGGACGCGGCCTCCCCGCAGACGCCGACGGGTGTGCCTGCTTCCGCTCCTGCCGCGCCGACCAGGCCGATCAGGTCCAGGACCGCGGGCTGCCACGGGTCGAGCAGTGGGGCGAGACTGCCTGCCATCCGGTCCACGGCACACGTGTACTGACTCAGGTCGTTGGTCCCGATACTGACGAAATCGAGGTGCTCGAGCAGGTCACGCGCACGCAGTGCTGCCGAGGGGATTTCGATCATCGCCCCGACCGTGGCGATACCGAGGGAGCGGGCGAGCGCGGCGAAGCCCTCCGCCTCCTCCGCCGTCGCCACCATCGGCGCCATCACCCACAGGTCCGCGCCGGTGACGGCCGCCGCGGCGCCGAGCGCCTCCAACTGAGTGGCCGGAACGTCCGGGTAGACGGCGCCGACCCGCAGCCCCCGCACGCCGAGTGCCGGGTTCTCCTCCGCGCCGAGGTCGAGGAACGGCAGTGGTTTGTCGGAACCGCTGTCGAGTGTCCGGACCACCACCTTGCGTCCCGCGAACTGCTCCAGCACCGACGTGTAGGTGGCGATCTGTTCGTCGAGGGTGGGCGCGATCTGCCTGCCGAGGTACAGGAACTCGGTGCGGAACAGCCCGACACCCTCCGAATCCGCGGTGGCGGCGCGGGTGGCGTCGTCGACGGTGCCGATGTTGACGAGCAGTCCGACATGTGCACCGTCCCGGGTGCGGCCGGGTCCGCTCGTGGCCGCGACCCGCGCTCGCGCCTCCGCGAGCTGCTCGGCCACCTCTGCCTGCCGAAGGTCGCCGGGGTCGACGACGATCTCGCCGGTCGTCCCGTCGAGCACCACCGGCCTTCCCTCGACCAACAGGTCGAGGTCGGCGCAGTTCACGATCGCGGGCAGGCCGAGCGATTTCGCCAGGATCGCAGTGTGACTCGTCGGCCCGCCCTCGGCGGTGAGCAGACCGACCACGTCGCTGCCGCCGAGCATCGCAGTGTCCGCGGGCGACAGGTCCCGGGCGACGAGAACGAACGGGTACCCGGGATCGGGGATGCCGGGCATCGGCACTCCCAGCAGCACCGCGACCGCGCGATGCCCGAGGTCACGCAGGTCTGCGACGCGCTCGGCCAGGTACCCACCGAGGGCCTCGAGTTTGGCGCAGTAACCGTCGAACGCGACGCTCACGGCGTGTGCCGTCGGCATGCCGGCGCGAAGGTTCTCCTCGGCGGCGGCCACGATTCCCCGGTCGCGGGCCATGGCCGCCGACACGAGCAGGATTTCGGACGCGACGCCGTCCACCTGGGCGGCGCGGGCTTCGAGGTCGCCGGACACGGTCGCCAGGGCGTCCCGCACACGGGCGGCCTCGGCCGTGATCGATTCGCCTACAGGGTCTTCGGCCGACGTCGCGACCGGTGTCCCGAACGCGAGCCAGGGTGCGCAGACCAGTCCCGGACTCACCCCGAGGCCGTGCACGAGAACTTCCGTAGCCGTCGACATCAGGCGGCGTCGAGGTCGGAGGCGAGCAGGTCTGCGAGGCGGTCGAGAGCCTCCTCGCTGCCCTCCCCTTCCGCGGTGATCGTCACCTCGGTACCGAATTCGGCGCCGAGGGTCATCACCGCGAGCATGCTGCCTGCGTCCACCGGCGCGGACTCGCCTACCGCGATCTGCACTGCCACCGGTACCGCCGCGGCGGCCTGGGTGAACTGCGCAGCGGGGCGGGCGTGCAGTCCGACCTTGGAACCGATGAGGACCGTTCGTGTAGCCATGCTCACTGACCTGCCTTTTCGGTGTCGGCGTTCGTTTCCGCGTCGTCCTCCCGACCGGGAGTGCGCAGGTTCCACTTCTTGATGACGAAGCTGAACAGGACGTAATAGATGACCGCATACCCGAGCCCGATGGGGATCAGCATCCACGCGTTGGTGGCCTTGCCGAAGTTGAGCACGTAGTCGAAGAAGCCTGCGGAGAACGTGAATCCGTCGTGAATGCCGAGCGCGTTGACGAGCGCCATCGACGTGCCGGTGAGAAACGCGTGGATCAGGTACAGCGGCCAGGCCACGAACATGAACGCGAATTCGAGGGGCTCGGTGATGCCGGTGAGGAACGCCGTCAGCGCGGTGGAGAGCATGATGCCACCCACGACCTTCTTCTGCGACGGCCGGGCGTTGCGCCAGATCGCCAGTGCGGCAGCGGGAAGGGCGAACATCATGATCGGGAAGAAGCCGGTCATGAAGATGCCTGCGCTCGGGTCGCCGGCGAAGAACCGGTTGAGGTCGCCGCGGACGAGTTCACCGCTCGCGTTCTGGTAGTCGCCGACGAGGAACCACACGGTGGAGTTCAGGATGTGGTGCAGTCCGGTCGGGATGAGCAGGCGGTTGGCCATGCCGTAGATGCCGCCACCGACGACGGAGTTCTCGGCGACGGACTCGCCCACCCACGTCAGTGCGGAGTTGAAGGCCGGGTACAGGAACGCCATCAGGACGCCGACGACGAGACCGGTGACGGCGGTGAGGATGGGAACGAGCCTGCGCCCGTTGAAGAATCCGAGGTAGTCGGGCAGTTTGGTGCGGTAGAACCGCTGCCACAGAATCGCGGACAGCAGACCCATCACGATGCCTGCGAGCACACCGTAGTTGATCAGCGCCTGGTCGCCGTTCGGATCGGTCTTGCCTTCGAGGACGACCGGCGACATGGCCTCGAACACGCCGTTGATGACCATGTATCCGACCACTGCGGCCAGGGCGGTGGAACCGTCGGCCTTCTTGGCCCATCCGATGGCGATGCCCACCGCGAAGATGAGGGGCAGCCAGGTGAACACTGCCTGGCCGGCTGCGGAGATGACGGACGCGGCGGTGTGCATCGAGTCGAATCGGCCGAGGAGGTCGTCCTGGCCGAGCCGCAGCAAGATGCCGGCCGCGGGAAGTACCGCGATCGGCAGCATCAGGCTGCGCCCGAGGCGCTGTAACCCGGCAAACACCGCTGATTCCTTTTTCGGGCTGTCTACGACAGTCATATCGGCCTTCTCTGTGCGCTTCGGTCGCCGAATCGGCGTCTGGTGAGTCCCGAAACCGGTGGCGGCGAGCGCGTCGTGCGGCTTCGGGCAAACTATTGTGGACCAGCACCCCCAACGGGTACTGTCCGGTCATAACCAGTTGCTAGTTTGACCAGGTGAGCACAGGATGTCAACAGGCAAATGTGATCCAGCTAACCCATCCGGCACCATTCACCTGCGGCTCGAACACGAACTACGAGGGAGAACCGATGTCCAAAGCGGACGCAATCATCAGCGGCCTCGGCGGTGCCGACAACATCGTCGAGATCGAGGCCTGCATCACCCGCCTGCGCACCGAGGTCAAGGACGGGGCCAAGGTCGACGAGGCCGCACTCAAAGCCGCGGGCGCGCACGGCGTCTTGAAGGCGGGCAGCGTCGTCCAGGTCATCGTCGGCCCCGAGGCGGACACGCTGGCCGAGGACATCGAGGACATCCTGTGAGCCTGTCCGTGCAAGCTCCACTGCCCGGCCGCGTGCTCGCCCTGGCCGACGTGCCCGACCCCGTGTTCGCCGGACAGATGGTGGGTTCCGGAGTCGCGATCGATCCGCCGCGCGACCGCGGCGCCCTCGACGTGCTCGCGCCGATCTCGGGCAAGATCCTCAAACTGCACCCGCACGCGTTCGTCATCCTGGGCTCGGCCGGCGGCGGTGTGCTGGTGCACCTCGGAATCGACACCGTGAAGCTGAAGGGCGAAGGGTTCACCCTGCTGGCAGCGGAAGGCGACGACGTCGACGCGGGCGACCCCGTGGTGCGATTCGATCCGACCGAGATCGACGGCACCGGATACTCCGCCATCTGCCCGGTCGTCGTCATGGACTCCAAGTCGGATTCGGTGTCCACCGACACCATCGGATCCGACGTGGCCACCGGCGACGCCCTGTTCGACTGGACGGCGCCGTAGAAACTTCGACGTGGGGCGGGTCGGCACGGGCGTGATCGAGGCGCACTTCAGCAAATGCTTACGACGCGGAGGGAACACCGCGGTCGTATTCGTGGCTCAGACGCTGCGCTGAGCCCGCTCCCCCTGAACTTCCATCTGCAGTTGATAGCGATCGGACCGGTACCAGCTGCGGGTGTGCTCGACCGGTGTGGGACCGCTGAAGGACACGCGGTCGAAGTACATCACCGGGGCGCCCTTCTTGATGCCGAGCAACGTCGCGATCTCCTGGCTCGCCCCGTCGGCGCTCACGGTCTGCTCCGCCCGGTCGATCGGCATGCCGTACTTGTCGGCGGTCGCCCGGTAGATCGAGCCGGTGAGGTCGAGGTCCAGCAGGCCGGGAAGCAGTGCCGCATTGAACCAGCCGTCGTCGACGCTGACCGGTTCGCCGTCCGCCAGCCGCAACCGTTTGACGTGATACGCGCTGGTGTCCGGTGCGATGCGCAGCGCCTTCGCAGTGGCCTCCGGCGCCGCGTCCTCCTCGCTCTGGAGCACCACCGTCGTCGGCTTGTGCCCCTGTGCCCGCATCTCCTCCGTGAACGAGGCCAGGTGGAGTTTCGACTGCACCGGACGATGCGCCACGAACGTGCCCTTGCCACGCACCCGCACCAGGTGACCCTCGTTGACGAGCTGCCCGATCGCCTCACGAACCGTGATGCGACTGACGCCGTAGTCCTGCATCAGCTTTCGTTCACTCGTCATCAGGTCGCCGGGCTGAAGTTCCTTGGTGCACTTGTGCAGCAGGATGGCACGGAGTTGTTCGTGCTTCGGAATCACGCTGTCGCGTAGATGTACGGGCATCATTCCGGCGGCTCCAGCTCTGTCAGTGGTGGGACACATCGGATCAGGCAGTCGGACTGCAAAGGTCCCGTCCGGTCCGGTCCAACCACGAGAATACGTGATCCGGACGCTCCGGCCTACCGTGCGGCCTCGGCCAACGCCTCCAGATACTTGCGCGTCATCACCTTCTGCACGACCCGGCCGGCGGGTCCACCGAGCCGGGTGAACCACCGATCCGGTGTGGAGAACGCCGAGATGGTCGCGAGCACGGTGCCGTCCGGCCGCTGTTCGACGACGAATCGCTCCTCGCCGCGCTCGGGGTGGCCCGGCAGCGTCCCGTAGGCGAATCCCTTGCGGTGCGGTTCGTCGAGCACGTAGACGACACGGCACGAGAACGTCAGCCGAAGCGGACCGATGCCCCATCGCAGTTCGACCGACGTGCCGGGCGCGGCCGCCGGCGCGTCGGCCCGTACGTCGATCCCGGCGCCGCGGTGCATCCCCCAGGTGCACAGGCAGGTGGCGGCTGCGTCGAATGCGTCTGCCCCGTAACCGATCACCTTCCGCTCGGTCAGATGGTGATATCCCGCGGGGAAGGGGACGTCGCGGCTCGCACCCACCTCGGGGTACGTGAACGCGGGCAGGTCGTCTCGGGAGGTACTGATGGCGGGATCCTCTCGGTCCGGACGTCACGAGCAGGTGGAAAGGCACGTTACCCGGCGCACGGTCTCGAGCCCCTCAGGGGTACCCGGCCAGTGCCGCGCCACGACCTGCGGACCTGCGCGGCGCACCACCGAACGAAGCGTGAGGCCGATGACGATCACGTCGTCGGCGTACCCGATGACGGGGACGAAATCGGGTATCACGTCGATCGGAACCGCGAGGTAGGCCAGCAGCAGGACGAGCCGGACGCGCACGCCCCGGGGCAGGTCCGGATCGGCGGCGAGCCGGCGCAGGAGACGGAGCAGGTCCGGCAGCACCCGGATCGTCTCCCCGAGCCCGGTGCCGTCGGGTCTCGATCGCCACAGCACGAGCGCCAGTACCGCCCAGACGGCCAGCAGGCCCGCTGCCGCGGCGATCAGGACGGGCCATGCCACCGCCCACACCTGCACCGGATCCATACGGCCGCGCCTATTGCTCCGACCGGACCGCGGGACGGATGTTCTGGTTCACGTGGAAGAGGTTGTCCGGATCGTACTTCGCCTTCACCTGTGCGAGCCGGTCATAGTTGCCGAGGTAGGAGGCACGCACGCGGTCCTCGCCCTCGGACATCATGAAATTGACGTACGCCCCGCCCGCGGTCGTCGGGTGGAGGGCCTCCCAGTACCGCTTGGCCCAGTCCGTGATGACCTCGGCGTTGGCCGGATCGGGGTCGACACCGACGATCACCGCGGCCCAGCCGCCGTCCCGATACGCGAACGCCGTGGCATCCTCGGCGACCCGCGTCGCCGCGCCGTCGATGGGATACATGTGCATCGTCGAATGCCCGGTGGGCAGCTGACGGCCGAACCCCAGATGGATGTCGATGGCGTCGTCCGAGATCTCCCGGACGAAGTCGGCGCGCCAGTACCACTGCAACCCGGCCGGGTACAGTCCGTCGAAGGCGGATTGCAATGCGGTGAAGGGCATTTCGTGGAGTCCGACCAGCAGCGGGTTTCCGAAGTCGCGGATCGGTTCGAGAACCGCGTCGGCCTTGCCCGGGTCGCCGGTGTAGCACCAGACGATGCCGCACGCCTTGCGCCCCCACAGTTCCTCGGGGAACGGCGGCGCAGGCGGAATGGTCAGCAGCCCGATCCAGCCGTTGAGTTCCTCGGGCAGCGACGGCAGGAGTTCGCGGTACCACCGCATCACGTCGGGGGCGTCTTCCAGGTCGTACAGCACCGGCCCGCCGACGACGGTGCCGTGGTCGCCGATCTCATGACACGCGAACTGGAACGACGTGACCACACCGAAGTTTCCGCCGCCGCCGCGCAGCGCCCAGAACAGGTCCGGGTGCGATCGTTCGCTCGCCGTCACCAGGGTGCCGTCGGCGAGGACGACGTCGGCGCTGAGCAGGTTGTCCACGGTGAGACCGAAACGGCGCGTCAAGTACCCGATTCCGCCGCCGAGCGTCAGCCCGCCGACACCGGTGGACGCGATGAACCCGGACGGAGTGGCCATCCCGAACGGCACGGTGGCATGGTCGACATCGCTCCAGGTGCACCCGCCGTCCACCCGGACGGTCCGATCGGCGGGCGAGACCGTGGTTCCGCGCATCCCCGACAGATCGATCACGAGGGCGTCGTCCCACACGCCGAGACCTCCCGCATTGTGTCCTCCGCCGCGAACCGCGAGTTCGACGTGATGCTCCCGCGCGAACTTCACGCACGCGACGACATCCGCGGCGTTGGCGCACCGCGCGATGGCCGCGGGCCTGCGGTCGATCATCGCGTTGTACACCGCACGCGCGTCGTCGTAGCCGGCGTCGTCGGGGGTGATCAACTCTCCGCGCAGCGCTGCGGCCAGTTCCGCGTAGGGCGGCGGTGTCGTCGTCGACGGTGTCGAATTCGTGGTGGTGGTACTCATGGCCTTCTCCTCGGATCGGCAAGCCCCCGGAACGGGCCGTACCTGGTAGTTCACACCGTAGGAATCCGGCGTTCGCGCACCGTTCGCGCCGACGCGCCGCCCGCGAACGGTCCGGCGTCCGCACGTAGTCGCAGTACCTGCGGCAACCACCAGCGGTCGTCGTATTGCTCGGCGGCGATCCGGGCGGCATCGAGCGTGGCGTGGGCCGCGTCGCACCGGCCGACGTCGATCTGGACCTCCGCCAGCAGTGAGAGCCAGTAGGGCATGCGAGCGAATGCCCGCTGCCGCCGCAACTCGGCGAGCCCCTCGCGGATCTTCGCGATTCCCGGTTCGCCGCCGAGGAGCCGGCCTTCGAGGATCTGCGACCACTGGCTGTAGTAGGCGAAACGGTAGCGCTCGCACAGCTCCCGCAATTCGGTGACAGCGGCGAGGAGCGAAGCGTCGTCGCCGCGTATCTGATACAGCATCGACGCGTATCCCAGCGCCACCGCGAGACTGTAGGGGTGGCCGCAGGTCCTGCCCAGCGCGAGGGCCTCGGTGCACGACCGCGCCGCATCCTGCTCGTCACCGATCATCCAGTACGCGTGTGACTTCCAGGCGTGGGCATGCACCTCGAGCCTGGTGCCGAGGATGAAGGAATAGTCGTCGGAGAACGATCTCAGCGCGACGTCGAAATGTTCGATCGCTTCCCTCGGCCTGCCGAGGCCGAGGGCGGCGCCCGCCACCGCGAAGTGCGCCTGACCCTCGAATTCGGGATCGGCCGCGGACAGTTCGAGGGCACGTACTCCGATGCCGTGGGCCTGCGCGGTGTGCCCCTGCACGAAGTGTGCCGCGAACAACCCGATCAGGGCACCGAGCACGACTTTCGGCCTGCGTAGCCGCTGCCCCAGCTCGACGGTGCGGTCCAGTGTCTGTTCGAGCGCGGCGGAGGAGTACCCGTAGAGGGTGGTCAGCGGCGCCGACATGCCCTGTCGCACGTCCACCTCGTGAGCGTCCCGGTTGCGGCCCACCGGCATCGCCTCGAGAAGGTCGAGGCAGTCCCGGAAATGCCGCAGAGCCTCCGCGTTCGCGAACACGCTGGCCGCCACCTCGGCGGCGCGCTGCAGATAGTGGAGCGCGCGGTCGGGGCGACCGCCGCGCCGGTACTGCTCGGCGAGGTGCGCTGCCACGTCGTCGGTGCGGCCGGCGTGGAGAAGTTCGAGTCCCTGCGCCAGGCGCCGATGCAGAAGCCAGCGTCGCGGCGGGCTGACCGAGCGGTACGCGGCCTCCCGGACCAGGTCGTGCACGAAGTCGTAGCCGGTGCCCGCCGGCCGGACGATCCTCCGTCGCCACAGTTCGTCGACCGCCTGCACGAGAGAGTCCGTGTCCAGGTCGCTCGCCTCGCTGAGTAGGTCCAGATCGAAATCCGTGCCGAGCGCAGCGGCGAGGCCTGCGACGTCCCGCGCGGGTTCCGAACACTGTTCGAGCCGCCGCTGCAGCACCTCGCCGAGGTCGTCGGCGCCCCCGCCGCGCCCGGCCGCATCCGTGCCCGGGACCATCCTGGCAGCCTCCACGACGTACAGCGGGTAGCCCCCGGTCGCGGCGTACAGGACCGCTTCCTCCGCGGGATTCAGCGCCCGGCCGCCGAGGGACCGCGCCAGCTCCGCGGTTCCGTCCGCCGTCAACGGGTCCACCTCGACGTCCGTGACCACCCGCGCCGACCGGAGCGCCCGCAGCGCTTCCCGCACATCGTGGCGTGACCGCGCCTCGTCCGTGCGGGCGGTCGCCGCCACCAGTACCCGCATGCGGGTGTCGAGTGAGAGCAGGAAGGCCAGCCAGGCCGTGGTCTCCGCGTCGCACCACTGCAGATCGTCGAGGACGAGCAGAACCGGCCGGCCCGACGACAGCACCGCGCGCGCCGTTCCCTCGAAGAAGCGGTGTCGCTGCCAGGCGTCGACCATCGCCCGGGACGTCGACGGCCGCGGCCCGGATTCGGCGCTCGGGACCAGCCGTTCGACCTCGGCCCGCCACAACGGATTCAGGGACCCGATCGCGGACCGAAATTCCGGGCTGCGCAGCCAGTCGGCGACGGGCGCCAGCGCGACACGGCCCGGCAGTCCGAAACACCGCGTGGACGCCACCACCGCCCCGTCGGCGCGGGCGATCTCCGCGAGTTCGGTGGTCAACCGGGTCTTGCCGACCCCCGCGTCCCCCGAGACGAGCAGCAGTCCCTGCCTGCCGTCGAGGGACTGCCGCCACCGCCGTTGCAGCTCGTCGCGTTCACGCTCCCGCCCGATCAGGACGGGCACCGCGGTCCGGACGCGTTCGGGCCGGCGAGCCGCGGCGGCACCGACCCTCGGGTGCTCCCCCAGCAGGGTGTCGAACAGCCTGCTGGTCGCCGCACTCGGCGCGACCCCGAGTTCGGTCTCGAGAACGGCCGCGCATCGGTGGTAGGTGGTCATCGCCGCCGCCCGGTCGCCCGACGCGGCCTCCAGTTCCATGAGCGTCCGGTACCCGACCTCCTCCAGCGGGTCGAGCTGGATACGCCTGCGTGCGCACGCCGTGGCCGTCTCCACGTCACCCGACTCCCGCAACACCCGCACCGTCGCCTCGCAGAGTTCGACGCACTGCCGGCGCAGCACCTCGCGATGCTCGAGGACCCAGTCTTCATAGGTCCCCGGCATGAGCTCGCCGCGATAGATGTCGATCGCGCGGTCCGCGTGATCGAGAAACGCCCGTGGGTCGGAATCGGCGAGGGCCGCGACGGCGGCCGACCGTTCGTTGCGGAAGGTGTCGACGTCCACCCGGCACGACGACGAGTTCGTCCACGTGAGCGTCGGCCCGTCTGCCGCGAGCGCGCCGTCCGATCCCAGGAGGCCGCGGAGGTTGTGTAGTTCCCGCCGGAGGTTGGTACGGGCCTGCTGCTCGCTCGATTCGGGCCAGAACAGCCCCGCGAGACGGGTCCTGGACTGAGCGAGACCGGCATGCAGCACGAGGTAGGCCAGCAACGCGATCGCCCGTGACGAGATGGGGCCGACCCTGACATCTTCCGGGTTCGATACGCGCTGTTCGCCGAGCAGGTAGACCGTCAACATGACTGACCAGCTCCCGGTCGCGGAACGAGGCGAGCCTCCGCGTCCTCATCATCGCACGGTCAGCGGAAGTGCTGGTACAGCGCTCTCAGCTCCCGGATCGCGGCGTCCACCGCCCGCTCGTCCTCACTGACCGATCGGATCGCCTTCCGCAACAGCAGCGGGTCGAGGTCGTCGATCGCCGCCCGGAAGTCGGCATCGGGCAGGGCGGGCAGCGGGGACTCGTCACCGAACCAGTCGTCGACGTCCGCGTCGGAGGAGTCGCCGCCGACGCCGTCGATCAGCATCTCCAGGTCGACGCCCCGCAATGTCAGGATTTCGAGCGGGTTCTCGTCGAGGCGTTCGGTGGTGAGGTACGCGACCGCCGCCGCATGCTTGCAGGGCCAGCCGTCGTCCGGGCAGGTGCAGTCGTAATTCAGCGCGGACGCCCCCGCGGGCAGCAGCAGTGGTCCGAGAACCTCCGGAACTCCGCCGCCCGCCAGCATCGCGAGACTGCCGGGTTGCCGACGCACCAGCGCGACGAGTTCCGCGACCTCCGCGTCGTCGAGGCGATCGATCGAGACGGTCGCGACGAACGGCTGGAGCTGACTGCCCTGGACCTCCCCCGTCACCATCCCAGCCGCGATCTCGAGCGAGATCACCTGACCGCTGCGCGCGTAGCTCCGCCCACGGCTCATTCGGCCCTTGTCGGCGACGAACTCGATGATGTCCACGAACTCGCGGCCCCACCACGTGCGCCCGAACGATCCGCGCTGGGACCGTGCCTCCAGCCCGCCCGCCACCGGTCGACGCTTGCCGTACTGACCGAAGTACGGCCCCGGTCGCCGATTCGTCATTCGCCCACCGCCTCGTCACCGAGGCGGAGCAGTTCGCCCAGTTGTTCGGTGCTCATCTCCGTCACCCAGTTCTCGCCCGTCCCGACGGCGAGATCGGCCAGCTCCTGCTTGGTGGCGATCATCGCGTCGATCCGCTCCTCCAGGGTGCCGACGCACACGAGCTTGCGCACCTGCACGTCCCGCCGCTGGCCGATCCGGAACGCCCTGTCCGTGGCCTGGTTCTCGACCGCCGGATTCCACCACCGGTCGAGGTGGACGACGTGATTGGCCGCGGTGAGGTTCAAACCCGTCCCGCCCGCCTTCAGCGAGAGCATCATGATCGGCGGCCCGTCGTCGCCCTGGAACGAGGCCACCATGTCGTCGCGCTTCTGCTTGGACACGCCCCCGTGCAGAAACGGCACGGGAGTACCGAAACGCTCCGCGAGGTACGGGGTGACGAGGTCGCCGAATTCCCGGAACTGGGTGAACAGCAACGCCTTCTCGCCGTCCGCGACCACGGAATCCAGGATGTCCTCGACGAGCCCCAGCTTGCCGGAGCGGTGCTGTCCGCGCCGCATCACCGCCGACCCGTCGCGCAGGAAGTGTGCCGGGTGGTTGCACACCTGCTTGAGTTTCGTCAGGGCGGCGAGGACGGCGCCCTTGCGCTTCATCCCCTTCTTGTCCTTGATCTGCGCCATCATGTCGTCGACCACCGCCCGGTACAGCGCGGCCTGCTCCGCGGTGAGGTTGGCGCGCACCGTCATCTCGAACTTGTCGGGGAGGTCGGCGATGACCGCGGGATCGGTCTTGACCCGGCGCAGCACGAACGGGGACGTGACCGCGCGGAGCCGGGCGACGGCTGTCTCGTCCTGCTCCCGCTCGATCGGCACCACGAAGCGCTTGCGGAACATCACCTCCGAGCCCAGGATGCCCGAGTTCGCGAAGTCGAGGATCGAGCGCAGTTCGTCGAGGCGGTTCTCGACCGGAGTGCCGGTCAGCGCGACGCGGTGCGCCGCCGGAATGCTCCGCGCCGCCCGCGCCTGCGACGTCTTCGCGTTCTTGATGTGCTGCGCCTCGTCCAGCACGACACGCCGCCAGTCCTGCTCCTTCAGGTGCGCGACGTCGCGGGCCAGCAGCGCATACGTGGTGATCACCAGATCGCTCTGTGTCACGGCGGCGGTGAACTCCGCGCCGCTCAGCCGCTGCGGACCGTGGTGGACGAGCACCCGCAGCGAGGGGACGAAGCGCGCTGCCTCGCGCTGCCAGTTGCCGACCACCGACATCGGGCACACCAGCAGCGTGGGCGTGGGCGCCTTCTCGTGTGCCAGCAGCGCCAGCAACTGCAGCGTCTTGCCGAGTCCCATGTCGTCGGCGAGGACGGCCCCGAGGCCGAGACGGCTCATGAACACCAGCCAGTCGAGCCCCCGCTTCTGGTACGGGCGCAGCGTGGCGTCCAACCCGTCCGGGGTCGGCACGTCCTGCGGCTTCGTGTCGCCGTCCAGCAACGCGGCCGCCCAGCCGGTGGCCGTGACCTCCTCCACGGGAAGATCGGACAGATCGTCCGCGATCAGGTCCTTCAGCAGGTCCACGATGGCCCGGTCGCCGCTGGCGTGCCGCTCCGCCACGTAGCGCGCGGCGCGGGAGAGCACCTCCTGATCCGCCCGAACCCACTCACCGCGCAACCGCACGAGATCGCTCTTGGAGTTGACCAGTCGATTCATCTCCGCGGCGGTGAGCACCGTGTCGCCGAGTGCCAGCTCCCAGTTGTATTGCACCAACTGGTCTTTGCCGACGGCCCGGTTCTCCGCGCTCGCCGGAGTGCTCGGCGAGCTCACCCGCAGACGCATCGACGGCGACGCCACACTCCACGCCCGCGGCAGCAGCAGGCTGATGCCCTTCTCCTTCAACGCCACCGCACCGTGCCCGACAAGGTCGATGACCACGGCGGTGGGCAACATCAGGTCCAGGCTGTCGGGGTCACTGGGAACGTCCTGCAGTCGCGGGTAGGCGGCCACGGCCTCCGTCAGCTTGCGCACCCCGATCTGCAGACGACTCGCCTCCGTGCGGTGCAACGGAATCGGCACCGGGGCTTCGCCTTCCGGTCGAAGGCAGACCTCCAGTCGCCACAGCACCGTGTCCGGGTCCCAATCCCCCTCCACGTCCACGTCTTCCGGCTCGAGGAGCCGCAGCACCAGTTCGGGCTCGTCCACCTTGAGGCTGTCGCGCCACCCGTCCAGCGATCCCGACAGCTGGGCGGTGCCCTCGGCGAACTGGTCACCCCGCACGAGCGCGTCGATCAGCGGATGATCCACGTCGCCGCCGGAATCGTCCGGGTGCCGTCGTTCGAGGACACGGCGGGCGACGGGGTCGGTCAGCTCGGTGACCATGTCGTCGAGCACGGCCCGGGGGGTCGTGCCGTGACGCTGGACCGGCGGCATCGCCACGGCCAGCTCCGTGAGCCACGCACGCTGCCGTTCACCGCCGAGCAGCCGCCAGCGCGGCCACCAGCCGCCCTCCGCCCGGTGTACCTCGGGCACCACCCGCCCGGCCCGTGCCCACCGCTCGACACCGCGGGCGACGTGGGCGAGGTAGCGCAGATCCCCGGCGATCCGGGGGTCGCGGGACGACACCGACAGCAGGAACTCCGTCGCATCCGGTGGTGCGAGCGCAACCGCGGCCCACTCGAGCATCTCCGGCCCCGACGGCGTCGGCATCGGCACCTTCACGTGATGCCGGAACTTCCGCGCCAGCATCCGCCCGACCGCGTCCGTCGGCTCCGGAGCTGCCGGATTCCGATCCTCCACCCACAGCATGAGACCCGAACCCGGTGTCCAGAGGCCGTGCAGCATGCACCCATCCAAGCAGGTGCGACCGACAGCGCGTGAAGTCCCTGCTCGCGCCATGTAACCCTCGACCATATTCCACCGATGAACGAGTTGGCGGCTGTCCACGCCGGTAACTCACCGGGATCGCTGCCGAACGTGATCGCAGTGATCGGAGGAAGACAAAATGGACATGACAGAAATCTTGCAGGTTCTCGTCCAACTCATCCAGGTCCTCGGACCGTTGATGGGTGGTGGCGGAGGGGGCGGAGGCACAGGCTCCCTGGGCGGCCTGTTCGGCTCCTGAGTTCTTACGAGAAGGCTCACCGACACCGGTTCGGTGGGCCTTCTTCGTGCCCGGATCCCGGCCCCGGTTCGTGATAGGACTGTGGGCGTGAGCATGGCATACGGCTTCAGCGAGTACGGCGGCCCCGAGACGCAGCAGTTCTTCGACATCCCCGTTCCCTCCCCCGGACCCGGACAGTTGCTGGTCGCCGTCCACGCGGCCGGCGTGAATCCCGCCGATTGGAAGGTGCGCGCGGGCACGCGCAAGGACACCGTCCCCGTCACCCTTCCCGCCGTTCTGGGCCGGGAGGTCGCCGGTGTGGTCGCGGATGTCGGCCCCCGGGTGACCGGCTTCATGGTCGGCGACGCCGTGTTCGGCGCGACCGCCACCGGATTCGGCGGATACACCGAGTACACCCTGGTCAACACGGCCTCGGCGGCGCACAAGCCCGATCCGGTCTCGTTCGCGGACGCGGCCACGCTCCCCGTCGCGGCGGGAACCGCGTACGACGCGCTGACCACCCTGGACCTGGCGCCCGGCAGTCGGTTGCTCGTCGTCGGCGCGGGCGGTGGCGTGGGGGTGGCGGCGTTGCAGTTGGCCGCGGCGCGGAACGTCACGGTGATCGGGGTCGCGAGCGAGAGCAAACGGGAGGTCGTCGAATCCCTCGGCGCCACCTGGGTGGCATCCGGAGACGGACTGGCCGCACGCCTACCCGGCCCGGTCGACGCCGTCTTCGACCTCGTCGGCGGTGACGCGCTCGCCGAGGCGGCGCGGGTGGTTGCGGATCCGGCGGTGATCATCAGCATCGGCGACTCGCTCGCCGCGCGCGATCTCGGCGGCTCGGGAGTGGAACGGCGCCGAACGTCCGCGGTGTTCGCGGAGGTGGCCGCGCTGGTGGCGGACGGGACCCTGGACCCGCGGGTCGCCCACCGATTCCCGTTCGCACACGCCGGTGACGCTCTCGCGATGGTCGAGTCCGGTCACACGAGCGGCAAGGTCGTGATCGAGTTCGGTTAGCAGGTCTGGATTTCACCCGTTCCGAGGTAGATGCTGGAGAGACGTAACTGCCGGACACTCGGGAGTCGGTCATGAGCATCCTGATCCAGGTTCTCGAACAGGGGTACGCGCTCACCACTCCGTGGGAGCAACGGAAGTACGCCTTCGTCGATGCCACGCACATCGTCACGATTCGACTGGACGGACAGTCGGGTGTGTGGCTCGACGGCATGAAACACGGTGAGGCACACAGGCTTGCGGTCACGCCCACCCCCAGCGAGGCTATCTTCTTCCTCCTCCGCACCCTCGACCTGCTCGCCGAGTGCAGGCAGAGCGGAGGTTCCTGGGTGATCGGCCACGACGGCACGCACCTGTCGTCGATCGCCGCTGTGCGCCTGCCCTTCACTTGACCTGTCGGGGGCCCGGTGCATACTCCGGGTGGTAGGGGGAGATTCGTCGAGCGCCGGGGGACGCATGAGACTTCTGTACGTGGCCGCGTGGCTGGCGGCGATCCTGACGGTCTGCGGTTGCGGGGTGTCGCTTCTCGACCTCAGCGGCCCCGGCCCTGCGCCGGGCAGTCCGCCCCGCGCACACATCGAGGAGTTGCTCGGCCGGGTCGCGACGGTCGAGTCCCGCCCGCACCCCGGCGGATACCAGCGCGGCTGCTCCGGCAAGGAGTTGTGTGTGTTCGGCCCGGCCTGGACCGACGACCAGGACGCCGCGGCGGGTCACGACGGGTGCGACACCCGCAACAACGTTCTCGCGCTCGATCTCCGCTCGGTGGCGTTCCGCGACGGCACCCGCGACTGCGTGGTGCTGAGCGGCGTCCTGGCCGATCCATATTCCGGCGAGGTGCTTCCATTCGACCGGGCCGACGCGAAAGCCGTTCAGATCGACCACGTCTACCCGCTGGCGGCGGCGTGGGACATGGGCGCGTCGACGTGGTCGCCCGAGCGTCGGCTCCGGTTCGCCAACGACGTCACGTTCAATCTGCTGGCCGTCAACGGTGCGGACAATCAGGACAAGGGCGACCGGACCCCGCAGGACTGGCTGCCACCGAATCCGGCGTACCACTGCTTCTACGCGGGCAAGTACCTGTCGGTGGCGGTGGAGTACGGGCTTCCGGCGACGGTGGCGGACCGCGACGCGCTCGCCGAGGTGGCGAAGAAGTGTCTGTGAGCGCCTCAGGCGACGGCGCCTCAGGCCACGGTGAAGGACCGCGTGTGCCAGCCGGTGGCGCCACCCGGAATCGGAGGCGTCCGCTCCTCCACCTGAACGTTGCCGTCCAGATCCGTGGCACGCACCTGGAGGGTGTGCAGGCCGGACGTGGCCTGCCACTCCCACGTCCACTGCCGCCAGGTGTCGATGGTGTACTGCGGGGCGAGGGTCGCCGTCTGCCATTCGCCGTTGTCGACCCGTATCTCCACCTTCGCGATGCCGCGGTGCTGCGCCCATGCGGTTCCGGCGACGAGGACGGGTCCGGGCGGGGTGGGCGCGAACGAGGCGGGCACGTCGATCCGGGACGCGGTCTTGATCGGACCTTTCGCGGACCATCCGCGCTGGGTCCAGTAGGCCTCCGCCTCGTCGAATCGCGTGAGTTCCCAATCCACCACCCATTTGGTGGCCGACACGTAGCCGTAGAGACCGGGGACGACCTGCCGCACCGGATAACCGTGCTCGAACGGCAACGGCTGACCGTTCATCGCCACCGCGAGAATCGCGTCGCGCCCGTCCCGCAGGGCGTCGACCGGGGTGCCCGCCGTGAAGTCGTCGCTGCTGGTGGACAGCAGCATGTCGGCGCCCGGGTGCACACCGGCCTCGTCGAGGATGTCCTTGATCGGGTAGCCGATCCACGTCGCGTTGCCGGCAAGGTTTCCGCCGACCTCGTTGGACACGCACGTCAGCGTGATCACCCGTTCGACGGGCGTCCTCGCGACCAGGTCGTCCCACGTCAGCGTGAGCTCGCGGTCGACCATGCCGTGGATGTGCAGTTGCCAGTCGTCCGTCGTCAACCGCGGGACCCGCAGGGCGGTGTCGATCCGGTAGAAATCCTCGTTCGACGTGACGAACGGGGTGGCTCCCGGCACGTCGACGTCGGTGCCGGGAGCGATCGGGGCCGCCCGGTCCGACACCTCGGGAAGGGCGAAAGCGCGGCGGTTGTCCAGAGCTCCCGCGGCTTGCTGCCCGAGGTAGCGGCCGGCGGCTCCCGCGGCAGCGGCCGTCGCGGCGGCAGCCGCCGCCAGCAGAAGAAAAGTCCGGCGCGGCAACCACGAATCCTCGGCATCCGAATCCTCGGGCGCCCGCGCGGCGGTCGTCAGCACCCGCAGAACCGCGATGCCGGCGACGACCCCCACCACGGTCGGCAGTGCAAACATCCACGTGGCGCTGGGACGCTGGGTCGAGGCAACGATGCCCACCAGCCCGAGAACCGCCAGGATCGCGCTGCCGAACGGGGCGCGGGGGCGCTCGACGATTCCCGCTGTCGCGGCGAGGAGCACGATGAGGATCGTCATCCCGACGAACAGTGCGGGTTTGTCGTTGGTGCCGAACGTGTCGATCGCGAACTCGCGAGCCCAGGCAGGACTGCGGTCCACCGTCGTCGATCCGACCGCATAGAACGGCGACGAGTTCGGGTCGATCAGCACCGACAGCAGTTCGCCCACCCCGAGCACGACTCCGGCGGCGATCACTCCGGCGAGCGCGCGGGAGAACAGGTGCCGCCGCCTCCGAGGCGTCCGCGCCGCCTCGTCCCGGTCACCGATCGTCGTAGTCATCGCAGCCCTGCTCCTTTGCCGTCGTCACCGTGTATTCGGAGCTGAGAACGCGCACGGATGGGAGCCCACTACTAGTATTTGCCGGATGAACCAGCTCGACAAAGACACTCTTCTCTGCATCTCACTCTCCGGCCGACCGAGCAACATCGGCACCCGGTTTCACAATTATCTGTACGGCGAGCTGGGCCTCAATTTCGTCTACAAAGCGTTCACCACCAACGACCTCCAGGCTGCGGTCGGCGGCATCCGCGCGCTGGGCATTCGCGGCGCCGGCGTCTCCATGCCGTTCAAGGAGCAGATCATCGAGTACGTCGACGTGATGCACGAATCGGCGTCGGTCATCGAGTCCGTCAACACGGTGGTCAACGAGAACGGAGTGTTGCACGCCTACAACACCGACTATCAGGCCATCGCGAACCTGTTGCGCGACAACGCGTTGCCGCACTCGCTGTCCGTCGCGGTGGCCGGGAGCGGCGGAATGGCCAAAGCTGTGGTCGCCGCCGTGCGCGACTACGGCTTCACCGACGTCACCGTGGTCGCCCGCAACGAGACCACGGGCGGTGCCGTCGCGAAGCAGTACGGATTCGACTGGCAACCCGAACTCGGCGCGGCACGGCCGGGGCTCCTGATCAATGCCACCCCCGTCGGCATGGCGGGCGGTCCCGAAGCGGACGATCTGGCGTTCGAACTCGATGCGATCGATGCGGCGGAGGCCGTGTTCGATGTGGTTGCCATGCCCGCCGCGACGCCGCTGATCCGGGCCGCGGCCGAACGTCACAAGACCGTCATCACCGGCGCCGAGGTGATTGCACTGCAAGCGGCGGAGCAGTTCGTGCTCTACACCGGTGTCCGCCCGTCCCCCGAAGAGATCCGCAGGGCCTCCGAGTACTCACGGTCGTGAGGTGAGCACCGAGGAGACACCCGCGCAACGGCTCGCACGCAACTTCAGCGAGCTGCTGCAGGAACTCCGTGTCGCGCAGGCAGGCGTGCAGATCCTGTTCGCCTTCCTCCTCGCGGTCGCCTTCACCGAGGCGTACGAGGAGCAGTCGTCCGGCCTTCGCATGCTCCATCTCGTCACGGTGCTCCTGGCAACGGTGTCCTCGGCGCTGCTCATCGCCCCGGCGGTCTGGCACCGGGTGCTGTTCCGTCAGGGCTGCCGGGTCGACATCCTGCGCAAGGCCAACCTGTTCGCACTGTGGGGTGTCGGATTTCTCGCCGCAGCCATGACCGGCACCGTGCTCCTGATTGCCGAAGTGGCAGTGGGCGGTCCGGTCGCGATCGTGATCGGGGTGGCGGCCGCGCTGATGTTCGCGACGCTGTGGTTCGCGTTTCCCCGCCTTCTCGCTCACGATCCCGGCGGCGAGGACTAGAACCCCACATTTCGGCGCGATCGCGCTCGCGCACTGTTGTGCTACAACGGCTTTCGCCGGTTCTGATTCCGGCACGCCGCGGACCGCACTCGCATCCGAATCTGGATCAATTCAATTTTGGGTCTTGACATGAATTGTGACCCCTGTCACGCTTCTCTATACGGAATCATTATTTCGCATTGCGGAAGAAGGGTCGCATGGATCTCGATGCAGGACTCCAACGATTCAACGAGGCTTCACAGTCCGAGGCAACGGAACTGGCGCGGATCTGCCTGGATATTCCCCGGTGGGCAGACGAACTCGTGTCCGCCCGGCCGTACACCGATCGTGCCTCACTCCTCACCGCGGCCAGGACGGGCGCCGGCCCGCTCTCCGCGGGGGAGATCGAGCAAGCCCTCGCGCACCATCCCCGAATCGGTGAACCCCCGGGAGGCGACGACGCCCAGGCGCACCTGGCACGCTCGGAACAGTCGAATGTCGATTCGTCCGACGCAGCGGCGCAGAAACGGCTCATCGACGGCAACCGCGCCTACGAGGACAAGTTCGGCCGGGTCTTCCTCGTCCGCGCCGCCGGCCGCAGCACGTCCGACATCCTCACCGCACTCGACCGCCGGCTCCTCAACGACGAGGACAGCGAATTAGCCGTTGTCGCAGAGGAACTGCGCGACATCGCCGCACGTCGGCTCGCCGGGATGCTGGACGCATGAGCGAGATCAGCCAGGTCACCACCCACGTGCTGGACGCGGCCGAAGGCATGCCCGCGCGGGAGGTGCCGGTCACGCTGACGGTCCAGCGACAGTCCGACTGGATCACCGTGGCCGAGGCCGTCACCGACGACGACGGACGCGTCACAACCCTGGGCCCCGCCCGACTCGAGCCGGGCACCTACCGGATCGTCTTCGACACCGGACGCTATTTCGCAGTGAAGGGACGTCCGGCGTTCTACCCCGACATCACCATCACGTTCGCGCTGACCGACAGCGAACAGCACTACCACGTACCAGTGCTTCTCAGCCCGTTCGCATACTCGACCTACCGAGGGAGCTAATCATGAGCAAGATCGTGCTCGGCCAGAACCAGTACGGCAAGGCAGAAGTCCGGTTGGTCAAGATCACCCGGGACACGAAGCGACACGAGATCGAAGACGTCACCGTGACGTCGCAACTGCGCGGCGACCTCGACGCGGTGCACACCGAAGGCGACAACGCGCACGTCGTGGCCACGGACACCCAGAAGAACACGGTGTACGCGTTCGCCCGCGACGGCGTCGGCTCGATCGAGACGTTCGCCATGCGGCTCGGACAGCACTTCACAGGGGAATTCGAGTGGATCACCGGCGGCCGGTGGGAGATCGAGCAGTACTCGTGGGCGCGGATCCCGGTCGACGGCGAGGGCCACGACCATTCCTTCGTCCGATCGAGCGACGAACGGCGAAACACCGTGGTCACCATGGACGGCGATCGGACGTGGATCGTGTCCGGTCTCAGCAACATGGTGGTGTTGAAGTCGACGGGCTCGGAGTTCCGGGGCTACCCGAAGGACAAGTACACCACGCTGCAGGAGACGTCCGACCGGATCCTCGCCACGTCGGTGAGCGCCCGGTGGCGTTACCTCACCACCGACGTCGACTTCGACAAGACCTTCGAGAACGTGCGGGCAATCATGCTGGAGGCCTTCGCCACGACGCATTCGCTCGCGCTGCAGCAGTCCCTGTTCCAGATGGGTTCGGCGGTACTCGAGGCGCACCCCGAGATCGCCGAGGTGAAGTTCTCGATGCCGAACAAACACCACTTCCTCGTCGACCTGGAACCGTTCGGACTCGACAACCCCGGCGAGGTGTTCTTCGCGGCCGACCGCCCCTACGGGTTGATCGAGGCGACCGTCGAGCGCGAGGACGCTCCCGACGCCGGCCGCGCCTGGGATTCCGTTCCCGGATTCTGCTAGGAGCGCGGCGATGAAGCGGATCGGACACCGGGTTGCCGGAACTCCCGGACCCGAGGACGAGCGTTTGCCGCTCGGAAAGTCGTACGTCTACGGGTTGCAGCACATCCTGACGATGTACGGCGGCGTGATCGCGCCTCCCCTGATCGTCGGCGGCGCCGCCGGGCTGACCGGCGTCGAGATCGGCCTGCTCGTGTCGGCGGCATTGTTCGTCAGCGGTGCGGCCACACTGCTGCAGACCCTCGGCGTTCCGTATTTCGGGGCAAAACTTCCCCTGGTGCAGGGCATTTCCTTTGCCTCGGTGTCCACGATGGTGGCAGTGGCCAGCGGTCCGGGTGGACTGCGCTCGGTGTTCGGAGCAATCATGGTCGCCGGCGCGATCGGACTGTTGATCAGCCCGTTCTTCTGCAGGATCGTGCGCTACTTCCCGCCCGTCGTCACCGGATCGATCATCACGGTCATCGGCATCTCCCTCCTTCCGGTCGCGGTGCGCTGGGCGATGGGCGGCAACGCCAAGGCGCCGGACTGGGGTTCGATGTCCAATATCGGGCTCGCCGGATTCAGCCTGTTCGTCGTGCTGCTGGTGAGCCGGCTGGTACAGGGAACCCTGTCGCGGCTGTCGATCCTGATCGGCATCGTCGTGGGAACCCTGTTCGCCGCGCTGATCGGCAAGGCCGACTTCGGTGCCGTCGGGAAGGGCGCGATCTTCGAACTGCCGCAGGTGTTCTCGTTCGGCACTCCGCTGTTCCAGATCGGCGCGATCATCTCGATGACCGTGGTGATCCTCGTGATCATGACCGAGACGACGGCGGACATCCTGGCGGTCGGCGAAATCGTGGGAACGAGGGTCGATGCCCGCCGGGTCGGCGACGGTCTCCGCGCCGACATGCTCGCCACCACCGTGGCACCGGTGTTCGGCACGTTCCCGGCCAGCGCGTTCGCTCAGAACGTCGGGCTGGTCGCGATCACGGGGATCAAGAGCAGATACGTTGTCGCGGCCGGAGGTTCGGTTCTGTTCGCTCTCGGGCTGTTCCCCGTCCTGGGGCGACTGGTGGCGTCCGTGCCACTGCCGGTCCTCGGCGGTGCGGGGATCGTCCTCTTCGGTTCGGTGGCCGCGAGCGGAATCCGGACACTGTCCAAGGTGTCGTACGACGGCAACCTCAACCTGGTCATCGTCGCGGTGGCCCTCGGATTCGGGGTCATTCCGATCGCCGTGCCCGAGTTCTACTCGGCCTTCCCGGAGTGGGTCCACATCGTCTTCGACTCGGGCATCAGCGCGGCCAGCATCGTCGCGGTGCTGCTGAACATCCTGTTCAACGAGGTCAAGGCCGGCAACCGGCCCACACCCTCGGTGGTCTCGGCGGCGCCGCCCGTCCTCGTCCACCCAGCCGAGGACTCGGAGCACCCGGCAGACACGGCGCGCACCTCCGCCGTGCGCAATGAGTAGACAGCCGGAACAGGCCACCCCCCGGTCGAGCGGTGCGGTCGCGACGCTACCGGTCCGCGACTGCACCGCCCTCCCGGCGAAGATCGAGCAGGCGCATCACCCGTGTCGCACTCACCCCGTGGACGAGGACGGAGAGGACGACGGTGAAGGCCACCGTCGACCACAACCATTTCTCGTCGTCCACGCCGGCTTCCGCAGCGGCGTAGGCGAGATAGTAGATCGACCCGATTCCGCGAACCCCGAAGAAGGCGGTGACCCGGCGCTCGGGACCGGACATCTCCTCGCAGCCCAGCAGTGAAAGCCATCCCACCACCGGCCGGATGACGAACACGAGGGCTGCCGCGACGAGAACCCCGCCCCACGTCAGTCCGGTCAGCAGACCGGAGGTGAGTGCCACCCCCAGCAGGAGCAGGACGGCGAGGGTGAGCACGTGTTCGAGTTGCTCGATCAGGCTGTGCATCTCGGCGTGGTAGTCGTGGGCCCGCTCCGTCCGACGGATCGCGACGGCGCAGGCGAAGACGGCGAGAAAGCCGTATCCCCCGGCCAGTTCGGTGAGTCCGTACACGGCGAACGTGGCGGCGAGCGCGAAGATGGGTTCGCTGCGTTCGGCGAGGCGCATGTGGGTGATCGGGAAGCGGAAGACCGCGCGGCCGAACAGATCACCGGCAATCCACCCCAGAGCCGCGCCGATGACGACCTTGCCGATCAGCTCCCAGGCCACCCACTGCACGATCCACTGCTCGATCGGCCCCTTGCCGATCATGAACAGTGCCAGATACACGAACGGGAAGGCGAGAGCGTCGTTGAGCCCGGCCTCCGAGGTGAGCGCGAACCGGACCTCGTCGTCCTCCCGATGGGACTCGCCGCCCGAGGTGGGACCTTCGACCTGCACGTCGGACGCCAGAACCGGGTCGGTGGGCGCGAGGACCGCCCCGAGCAGGATCGCGACGGCGGGAGTCAGTGCCGCCACCCACCAGCCGAGCAGCGCGACAGCGGCGATTCCGAGAGGCATCGCGATCAGCAGCAGACGCCACGTCGAATTCCACGTCCGCCAGCCCAGAGGCCTGTCGATCGCCAGTCCCACACCCATCAGGGCGACGATGACGCAGGTTTCACTCAGGTGCTCCGTCACGGCCGGATGCAGTGCCGGCGACAATGTGTCCGTGCCCGACTCGCCGAGCAGCAGGCCGCCGCCCGCCCCGACCGCCAGGACGATCAGCGGCGCCGAGACGGCACGGTCCTGGAACAGGCGCGGAACGGTGGCGGCCAGCAGAAGAGCCAGTCCTGCCGTGAGATACACGAAATCGGTGTTCAGTGCGGTCCACCGCCTCCGCGTGGGGAAGATCCAGTCCGGTCGCCTCCGGTTACCCCCGTGCGCGGATCCGAACCAGCGCCGTCACCCCACCTCACCCCGCAGCAGGGACGCCATCCGTGCGTCGAACGCCACGAACAGCACCCGGGGAATTCCGGCGTCCGACTCACGGACGGCACCGACCGCCTGCCGGACGGCGTCGTCCGCGGGCCAGCCGTACACCCCGGACGAGATCAGCGGGAACGCAACGGACTGTGCGCCGAGATCGGAGGCCACCGCCAGGCTGCTGGTGTAGGCGCTGCGCAGGGTGGCCGACCGATCGTCCGACGCGGAGTACACGGGGCCGACCGTGTGGATCACCCATCGAGCCGGCAACCGGCCCGCCGTCGTCGCGACGGCCTGCCCCGCCGGGAGTCCGTCCTGCAGTGTGGTGGCCCGCAGATGCCTGCATTCGGCCAGGATCTCAGGGCCACCGGCCCGGTGGATGGCGCCGTCCACGCCGCCACCCCCGAGCAGTCCGGAGTTGGCGGCGTTGACGATGGCGTCGACCTCGACCGTCGTGATGTCACCCTGCACTACCTCGATGGTGGTCATCACCCCATTATCGCCGCGAGCTCACCGCGACCCGGACGATCAGTCCGGCGACCAGCGCCCAGAACGCGGACCCGATGCCGAGGATGCTCACCCCCGACGCGGCGATCAGGAAGGTGACGACGGCGCCTTCCCGTTCGCGGACGTCGTCGAGGGCGGAGGCCAGTGCCCCGCCGAGGGTGCCGAGGAGCGCGAGACCGGCGACCGCCTCCACGACGCCCTCGGGTGCCGCGGCGATGAGCGTGGCCACCGCGGCGGAACAGGCGGCGAGCACCAGGTAGGCCCAGCCTGCCGTGAAGGCCGCAACCCAGCGCTTTTTAGGATCGGGGTGTGCGGACGGCGCGGCGGCGAGGGCGGCGCTGATGGCGGCGAGGTTGATGGCGTGTCCGCCCGCGGGTGCGCCCACCAGGGTCCCGACTCCGGTCACCAGCATGGCCGGCCGCCACGGCACCCGGTAGCCGAACGAATTCATGACGGCGGTCCCGGGGATGTTCTGGGATGCCATCGTCACGATGTACAGCGGGATCGCGATCCCGATCATCGCCTGCCACGTCCAGGCCGGTGCGGTGACGTCGAGTCTCGGCAGGAGCGCGCTGGTGTCGAGTCCGTCGCTGCCGGAGGCGAGACCGACCGCGATCACCACTGCGGCAGCCGCGAACGCGGCCGGCACCGCCCACCTCGGCGAGTACCGCTGCAGAACCAGCCACACGAGAACCACGGGCGCGACGGCCAGCGGAGCGTCACGCAGCGCCAGCACCGGCGCCAGGCACAGCGGCAGCAGCACCCCCGCGAGCATCGCCTGCGCCAACGCCGAGGGGATGGCCGCGATGAGCCGTCCCAGCCGCGGCCACAGCCCGGTGAGGATCACCGCCGCCCCCACGACGACGAACGCCCCGACCGCAGCCGGCCAGCCGCCGCTCACCGTCCCCGCACCGGCGAGGAGAGCGGCGCCCGGCGTCGACCACGCCAGCGTGATCGGCATGCGGTAGTGCCGCGACATCCACAGCATGCCCAGCGCCTGCGTCACACACAACGCCAGCAGTCCCGACGCGGCCTGGGCGGAGTTCGCTCCCACCGCCGTCAATCCCGTGAGGACGACCGCGAACGAACTGGTGAAGCCCACCAGGGCGGTGACGATTCCGGCGCTGATCGGCTGGGCGGCGGAATCGGGTGAACGCACATCGCTGTCGGGCACAGACATAGGACGCGATTCTGCCCGACGCGTGGTCCGGGGGATCCGTGGCATTAGGGTCGGCACGGTGAAACACGACGACGCCCCCGCGCTGCCGACCGCCGCCGACTTCCCCGCCCTGTGGCCGGTGCCGACCCGTTGGGAAGACAACGACCACTACGGGCACGTCAACAACGTCACGTACTACTCGTACTTCGACACGGCCGTCAACGGCTGGCTGATCGCGACGACGGGCACCGACATCCGCGATCTGCCCGCCATCGGCGTGGTCGCCGAGACGTCCTGCAAGTACGTCAGCGAGTTGACGTTTCCGGACCGTCTGCAGGTGGGGTTGTCCGTCGAGAAGCTGGGCACCCGGAGCATCGTGTATGCGCTCGCGATCTTCCGCGAGAACGACGACGCACTCGAACTCGCGGCTCTCGGCCGTTTCGTGCACGTGTATGTGGACGCGAAGACCCGGAGACCGGTGCCGATTCCCGACGAAATCCGAAGCGCTGCAACCCTTCTGGTGGTGCCGGACGCCGTCTGAACGTCCGGCACGACCAGGCGGTTCAGCGCAGTCCCTCGGCCTCCGCCGTGGCGACCGCCCGGGCGATGATGCCGTCGATCAGCGCGACCGTGGGCGCACCGGTCTCGGCCTTGTTCCGGGGGTCGTCGATCACCCGGCGCAGGACGCCCTCGGCGATGATCGCCAGCTTCCACAACGCCAGCACGTGCCAGTACCCGACATGCGTGACATCGCGTTTCGTGTGGTGGACGTAGGCCTCCACGAGGTCGGCCCGGGTGGGGAATCCCTCCAGGGTGGAGGCCGGGAACGGTCCGGCGTCCTCGTCGCCCGCTTCGGGCCAGTAGGCCAGCAATGCGCCGACGTCGGCGAGGGGGTCGCCCAGCGTGCACAGTTCCCAGTCGACCACCGCGACCACCTCACCTTCCTCGGGCGAGGTGATGACGTTGCTGAGGTGAAAATCACCGTGCACCAACGACAGTTCGGTCTGCTCCGGCATGTTGCGCTCGAGGATGCCCGCCAGGTCCTCGATTGCCGGGACCTCGCGGGTACGGGACTTCTCCCACTGATCCGTCCAGCGCTTCAACTGCCTTGCCGCGTACGGCTTGTGACTGGCCAGATCCTCCAGCCCGGCATCTCCGAGATCGACCGCATGAATCTTCGCGAGAGCCTTCGGCATCGCCAGTCCGACGGCATTCCGCTGTTCGGGTGTCAGCTTTTTCGCCACGCCGACACTGTCGATCACCACCCCCGCGACATAGCTCATCAGCACGAGCGGCGCGTCCGTGACCTCCGGATCGTCGGTGAGCCCGAGGATCTTCGGCACCGGAACGTCGGATCCCTGCAGAGAGGACAGAATCCGATGTTCGCGGACCACGTCGTGCGCCGACGCGAGCAGATGTCCGAGCGGTGGCCGCCGCAGCACCCACCGACCACCACCCGCATCGCTGACCGCGTACGTGAGATTCGACTGACCGTTCCCGATCCTCTCGAAGCTCAGCGGCGCGATCGCTCCCACGCCGAGTCCGGCAATCCACGCAGAAACGGCATCTTCGTTCAGCCCCACAGCATTCACGCGCTCGATGCTAACCGCTCGGAAGCCCGATGCGGAGGGAACCGGTCCGCACCGCAGGTCGCGGCCCTAGGGTGGCAACAGTGAGGCCGATTCGGCCGGAACTGGAGGGACCGACGTGGAAGTTTTCCTCATCGTGTGCGGCGTGCTCCTCGCCGTGAGTGCCGTCGCCGTGAGCATTCCCAAGCTGAGGCTGAAGGGAACCGCGTGGACGGGGTTGCAATCCCGGGGCCTGAGCGGACAGCAGGTGCGGCTGATCGGCGTGGCGGAACTCGCCGGGGGTGTCGGCGTTCTCGTCGGCCTCTACTGGACTCCACTGGGAGTGATCGCGGCGGTGGCGCTGCTGATCCTCCTCTTGTGCGCAATCGCCTTCCACGTCCGGCACGGCGACTACGGCAACCCCGATACCCGGGCCGTCGCGATGCCCGCGGTGTACCTCGCGGTGCTGGCCGTCCTCGCCTCGATCGGGTTCGTGTTCGCGGGGTGATCCGGGGTTCTCCGACCCTTGCGGCAACAACCTGGCGTCGGCTGTGTCCGAATTGGTCATTAGACGCAGCATGACACCTCGGCGCCCCCTCAAACTGGGCATTCTGCCCGGAGCCGGCGGTGCCACTTGCGCACTTCGCATTCTCGTGGATGCTGTGAAGTAGGACACACCCTTGCCCTACTGCAGTACCCGTCTCCTACGAACCCACAAGGTTCACGGACTCGACAACGCGAGGTGACCCCGATGGTCGACAAGATTGCCTATCCGGTCCAGCTCATCCAGCCGGACGGCCGACGGGTCTTCAGACCCGACTACACGAGCCTGGTCCGCGACATCGGACCCGACCAACTGCGCGGCCTCTACGAGGACCTCGTGGTCGCGCGTCGGATGGATGTCGAAGCCGTCGCCCTGCAACGCCAGGGCGAACTGGGACTCTGGGCCCCCATGCTCGGGCAGGAAGCCGCACAGGTCGGCTCCGCCCGCGCCCTCCGATCCGACGACTACGCGTTCATCAGTTACCGCGAACACGCCGTCGCCTACTGCCGGGGCGTGGACCCGGGGGTGATGACCCGCATGTGGCGGGGATGCGCCCATTCCGCGTGGGATCCGAGTTCCGTGAACGTGACGAATCCCGCGATCGTCGTCGGCTCCCAGGGGCTGCACGCCACCGGGTACGCCATGGGCGCCCATCTGGACGGCGCGGAGATCGCGACGATCGCCTATTTCGGCGACGGCGCCACCAGTCAGGGCGACCTCGCCGAGGCCCTCGGCTTCTCGATGAGCTTCAACGCGCCGGTCGTATTCTTCTGCCAGAACAACCAGTTCGCGATCAGCGAACCGGTCCACCTGCAGAGTCCCGTCCCCATCGCGCAGCGCGCCGCCGGTTACGGCATGCCCGCCCTCCGAGTGGACGGCAACGACGTTCTCGCGGTCCTCGCGGTCACCCGCCAGGCCACTCAGCGGGCGCGCGAAGGCAGTGGGCCGACGTTCATCGAGGCCGTCACGTACCGGATGGGCCCCCACACCACATCGGACGATCCCACCCGGTATCGGGCGGCAGCCGAGACCGAGGTCTGGAAGGCCCGCGACCCGATCAACCGGATGAGGCGCCTCCTCGACCGGGAGGGCCTGCTCGACGACACGTTCCTCGCCGGGGTGCAGGCCGCCGCCGACGACGTCGCGGCGCGACTGCGGTCCGGGACCATCGGTGCTCCCGATCCGGAGCCGCTCGACTTGTTCGAGCACGTGTATTCCGCCGACCACCCACTCATCGACGAGGAACGCGAGCAGTACGCCGCGTACCTCGCGGGCTTCGCAGGCATCGAGGAGGCACTGTCATGACCACCACCACACTGTCGCTCGGCGCCGCACTCAACGCAGGCCTCCGGCGCGCCCTCGAACACGACCGCAAGGTCGTGATCATGGGTGAGGACGTCGGACGCCTCGGCGGGGTCTTCCGCGTCACCGACACCCTGCAGAAGGATTTCGGCGACAACCGGGTCATCGACACCCCACTCGCCGAATCCGGAATCATCGGCGCCGCGTTCGGCATGGCCCTGCGCGGTTACCGGCCCGTCTGCGAGATCCAGTTCGACGGCTTCGTCTACCCCGCGTTCGACCAGATCGTGTCCCAGGTGGCCAAGATTCACTACCGCACGCAGGGCCGGGTCACCGCGCCCCTCACGATCCGGATCCCGTACGGCGGCGGCATCGGCGCGGTCGAGCACCATTCGGAGTCACCGGAGGCGTACTTCGCACACACCGCCGGACTGCGCGTCGTCACACCCAGCAACCCGGCGGACGCGTTCCACATGATTCAGCAGTCCGTCGCGGCGGACGATCCGGTGGTGTTCTTCGAACCGAAGCGGCGGTACTGGGACAAGGCCGAGTTCGACGTGGACGCCGAACCGGACCTGCCACTGCACCGGGCCCGGGTGGCCAGAGAGGGTACGGACGCCACCATCGTCGCGTACGGCTCCGTCGTGCCGACGGCCCTGTCGGCCGCGTCCATCGCCGCCGACGAGGGGCACTCGCTCGAGGTGATAGACCTGCGCTCCCTCTCGCCGATCGACTTCGACACCATCGAGGAGTCGGTTCGCAAGACCGGAAGACTCGTCGTCGCGCACGAGGCGTCGACGTTCCTCGGCCTGGGCGCGGAGATCGCCGCGCGCATCTCCGAGCGGTGCTTCTACCAACTGGACGCGCCCGTCTTGAGGGTCGGCGGATTCGACGTTCCGTATCCCCCGGCGAAGCTGGAACTGCACCATCTGCCGGACGCCGACCGCCTGCTCGACGCGGTCGACCGCAGCCTCGCGGCCTGATCGCACTCATCGGAGGAGAGGAGCCGTCCGTTGGCGCAGGAATTCCGCCTACCCGATCTCGGTGAGGGGCTGACGGAGGCCGAGCTGGTCTCCTGGGCCGTCGAGGTGGGCCAGACGATCGAACTCAATCAGGTGATCGGAGAAGTCGAGACAGCGAAGGCGCTCGTCGAGTTGCCTTCGCCGTACGCGGGTGTCGTAGAGGAACTGCTGGTTCCGGCGGGCGCGACGGTGCCGGTCGGGACGCCGATCATCCGGGTTGCGACGAATGCGGCCACCGAGGAACCTCCCGCGCGCACGCCCGTTCTGGTGGGGTACGGGCCCGAGGCCGCCGCCGAGAGCAAACGGGCTCGGCGGAGGCTGGTGACCGCTCCGGAGACCGGCACGTCCGGTCCGGACCGTCGGCGCCCCGACGCGTCGCCGGCGGCCCGGGCGACCGCCCGTGAACTCGGGGTCGACCTCGCCGTCGTCGCGGGGACGGGGCCGTCCGGCGCCGTCACCCGGAACGACGTCGAATCCCACGCGGGTTCGGCCGGGCAGTCCGTGCCGTCGACACCGGAGCCGCCGGAACCGTCGGAGCAGTCGGAGCGCGAGACCCGCACGCCGATCCGCAGCGTCCGGAAGCAGACCGCGGCGGCAATGGTCCGCAGCGCGTTCACCGCCCCGCACGTCACCGAATTCGTGACCGTCGACGTGACCCGGTCGGTGGAACTGCTCGAACGACTGCGAGGCCTCCCCGACTTCGAGGGACTGTCGGTGACACCGCTGAGCCTGGTCGCGAAGGCGATGATCGTCGCGCTGCGCGAGAACCCGAGTCTCAACGCCTCGTGGGACGAGGAGAACCAGGAGATCGTCACCAAGCACTACGTCAATCTCGGTATCGCCGCGGCCACGCCCCGCGGTCTGGTGGTCCCGAACATCAAGGAGGCGCAGTCGCTGAGCCTGCTCGAACTGTGCCGCGCGATCACCGAACTGACTGCTACCGCGCGCAGCGGCAGAGCCGAACCCGCGCAGCTGACCGGCGGCACGGTGTCGATCACCAACGTCGGAGTGTTCGGTGTCGACGCGGGGACGCCGATTCTCAACCCCGGCGAATCGGCCATCCTCTGCCTGGGCAGCGTCACCAGGCGACCGTGGGTGCACGAGGACGAACTCGCGGTGCGGTGGGTCACCACCCTGAGCGTGTCGTTCGATCACCGGGTGGTCGACGGCGAGCAGGGGTCGAGGTTCCTGTCGTCCGTGGCGGCGATGCTGCACGATCCCGCCTCACTGCTCGCGCACCTCTGATCCTCGGTACGTTTGGTCGGTGAGCACTTCCCGAGCGTCCGCGGTCGACACGCGCGAACCAGTGGCCGAGCCGCTCCGCCGGGCGCGCGCGGGAACGTTCGGGATCTTCGGGATCAACGGATTCCTGCTCGGCATGTGGGTCGTGCACATTCCGGCGATCGAGGACCGGATCGGCATCAGCCACTCGACGCTGGGTTCGCTGCTGCTCCTGCTCGCGGTCGGCGCGATCGGCGGCATGCAGGTCAGCGGTCCACTGGCCGACCGGTTCGGCAGCAGGCGCATGGTGATCATCGCCGGACTCGCACTGTCGGCCGCCACCGTGGGCCCGGGGCTGGCGTCCGCGGCCTGGCAACTCGGTCTCGCCCTGCTCGTGTTCGGCTTCGCGAACGGCGCACTGGACGTGTCGATGAACTCGCAGGCCGTCGAAGTCGAGCAGCGGTACGGACGGCCGATCATGTCGGCGTTCCACGCCCTGTTCTCCGTGGGCGGGGTGGCAGGATCGCTGCTCGGGGCGGCGACGCTCGCAGCCGGGTGGGCACCCGTGACGGCGTTGCTGGTCGCCGCAGGTGTCGGGGTCGTCACCGTCGCCGCGGGCTCGCGGTGGCTGATGGCGGACCGTCCCCGCTCTCGGCACGACACCGCTCCCGCCGACAAGGCACAGGGCCGGCTGTCCACCCGGGTCCTCGCGCTCGGTGGCATCGCCTTCGTCCTCATGCTGTCGGAGGGTGTCGCGAACGACTGGAGCACCCTGCAGGTCAAGGAACACCTCGGAACGTCGGATTCCGTCGCCGCCCTCGCGTTCGGTGCCTTCTCCGTGATGATGACGGTGGGCCGGTTCACCGCGGACCGTGTGAGCGGAGCGCTCGGTCCCGTCGCCGTCGTCCGCTACGGCACCCTGATCGCGGCCCTCGGAATGCTGCTCGTCGTCGTCTCCGGGCTGCTCCCGCTCACCGTCCTGGGCTGGGCGTTGTTCGGCCTCGGGTTGTCGGGCTGTGTCCCGCAGATCTTCACCGCCGCGGGAAACCTCGGCGCGGGTTCCGCGGGCACCAACATGTCCCGGGTGGTGGGGCTGGGGTACGTCGGATTCCTCGCCGGCCCGGCCACCATCGGCTGGATCACTCAGGTGGTTCCGCTCACCGTCGCGATGGTGGTGCCCCTGGTCTGTGTGCTGGTGGCCGCCATGTTCGCGGGGGCGGTCCGGCGCACCTGACCTTTCAGGCCGGCGTGCGGTACCTGAGCATCATTTCGTGATCCTCGTGATCGAGGATGTGACAGTGCCAGACGTAGCCCTGCAGCGATCTCGGACCACCGGTGGGTCCGTGTCCGTGGGCGTCGTGTGATTCGTTCCCGAACACCGCGTCGGGGTCGAAGCCCAGCCCCTCCGCCGTGGGAAACCGCACGACGATTCTGGTGACGGAATTGGCGTTCGCCAGCACCGTGTCCTTGAATCCCCGCTCCCACGGTTCCGCCGGAAGGAGCGGAGAGATCGTGAACGCGTCCGCCGACGGAGTCCACCGGATGCCGAGCGGCGGCTGCGGGGTGGCGAACGCGAATCGCAGAGTCTCGATGACCTGACGCCCCAGCACCCGGAAGTTCGCGAGATGCAGATGCACGGGATGCGGATCATTGGTCGCGTTGATGATGTTCCACTGCTCTACAGTGCCCTGGCGCGGCAACTCGATGTCCTCGGTCGAATACCGGAGATTGTTCAGGGACATGATCGACGGCGGAAGCCGCACGTCGCTCGGCTGGCTGAGCGTGACGTTCCGGAAGACCTCGGGCCGCGGGATCGGCGGCAGCAATTCCGGCTGCGCTGGTCCTCCGCGCAGTGTCGCCGGGGGCGCGCCGGCGAATCCGCGGGCAGTGCCCACCCGGAAACGGCAGAACCTCGGCATCGTGCGTTCGCCGATCAGTGCGGCCTGGAACGGCGGCGGCTCGTCGTTGCAGAGTTCCACCGTCGATCCCGATTCGAGAGTTCCGAAGTCGACGAGGACGTCGACACGCTCGGCTGGGCTCAACCGCACCCGCGTCACCGCGACCGGGGCGTTCAGCAGCCCGTTGTCGCCGCCGATCACCCAGAACCGCATCCGGTTGCCGAAGTACAGATTCCACACACTCAGCGAGCCCGCGTTGACGAGTCGCATTCGATACAACCCCCGGGCCACGTCAAGTTCCGGCCACACCTTGCCGTTCACGACCCCGACGTCGCCGACCGCGCCCCCTTCCCAGCTCCCTCGCGGGACGGCGGGCGTCGAGCGGATCCGTTGCCTGCCCTCGGCGGTGAACATCTTCTCCTGCAGCACGAGGGGAACCTCGAACTCCCCCGCCGGCAGACGCAGCGGATTGTCGGCGCGCCCGGTGTCGAAGTCGTCCCGCAGCAGGTACAGCCCGACGAGGCCCGCATAGATGTTGAGTCTGGTCACCCCCATGGCGTGGTCGTGGTACCACAGTCCGGCCGCGTCCTGCCGGTTCGGAAGATGGTGCAGGTACTCCTGACCCGGCCGGAACACCTGCTCGGGGTGCCCGTCGAACTGCGGCGGATTCACCCCGCCGTGCAGATGCGTCGCCGTGGGCACCTGCGTGCGGTCCCGTTCGCTCAGCCCGTGCAGCGACGTATCGAAATCGAACGCGAACGGGTGGACGGTGATGCTGTTCCGGAAGGCGATCGTCGTCGGCTGATCGATGTGCGCCTCGATCGTCGCGCCGAGATAGTCCGCTCCGCTGTATGCCAACGCCGGCGAGGGCGGCAGATCGGCGTGGAACTGGTGGAGTGTGCTGCTCGCGTGGACGTCGACGGTCGTCCCGGACATCGTCGGCAGGATCGGGAGCCGATCACGAAAGGGTTCGAGCGGGGGCGAGGAGAACATCAGGGGTCGCAGCGGATCGATGTCGAAGGGGAAGGCGCTCGCCGACCCGGCCGACACCGCGCCCAGCCCACCGCCGAGCGCCACCGCACGCAGGAACGATCGGCGCGAGATCCGTCCACTCATATCGGTCACATCGGGTGTGTTCACGCGGAAAGACGATTCGAGATCGGTCGGCGACGACGTTACTCCGCCGGGTGCGGCACCCACCCGCGATCGGGACACACACTCGCCGCACGAACAGGGCCGTTCACCGACCTCACAGCGGCCTCTCATCGATCGTTCAGCGTCGGTTGGCACACTGTGTGTCGTGACCGAATCGACTAGCAGGCTGCGTCGCAGTCTTCGTCGCCTCGCCTTCGCCGCGGCGGGTGTGGCGGCACTGTGCGCGCTGTACCTCATCCGCCCCGAATCGTCGGGTCTCGTCCTCCCGGAGGCACTCCGACCCGTCGCCGATCCTGTAATCCAGGCGATCGACATCACCACGGTGCTCGCAGCGACCGTCGTACTCGCCATCGTCGCGGCGATGCGAAAACTTTCGTACGGCATGGGTGCGGTACTGCTGCTGTGTATCGGCGCGAATCTCACCAGCGCCGCAGTCCGGGCATGGGAATCGGATGCACCGTCGGTGCTCCTGCCGAGCGGGCACGTCGTCGCCGTCACCGCGCTGTACGGTTCTGCGCTGCTGGTATCGGCGCCGCGGTTCCGGCCCGTCATCGCGGGACTGGGTTTCGCCGTCGTCCTCGGTGTCGCGGGGGCAGCCGCGCTCGTCGAACCGATCGGCATCTTCGGCCTTGCGGCCGGTCTGATCATCCTGGCGATCTGGTGGGCGCTGGCGTCCACCCTGATGCTGTACTCCCCCGTGGCCGCCGAGCGTGAAGAGCGACGGCCCGACACCGCGGCCATCGCCTTCTCCCGGCACCGCGGCAGTCTGCGCCTCTGAGGCGCTTCGCGCCCGTGCGTGGTCAGCGAGTCTCTGCACTCGTCAACCACGCACGGGCCCGGAGGGCCTACAGGGCCTTGAGTTCCTCGGTGACCTCGGAGACCGACTTCTTCGCATCCCCGAACAGCATGGAGGTGGTGTCGGCGAAGAACAGCGGGTTGTCGATGCCGGCGAACCCGGAATTCATCGACCGTTTGAGCACGATCACCGACTTCGACTGATCCACGTTCAGGATGGGCATCCCGTGGATCGGCGAGGACGGATCGTTGCGGGCGGCGGGGTTGGTGACATCGTTCGCACCGATCACCAGGGTGACATCGGTGCGGGCGAACTCGTCGTTGATGTCGTCCATTTCCTTCATCGCGTCGTACTCGACGTCGGCCTCGGCCAGCAGCACGTTCATGTGCCCGGGCATCCGGCCGGCGACCGGATGAATGGCGTACTTGACCTCGACACCCTTCGACTCGAGCATCTTGGCCATGTCCTTGACCGCGTGCTGGGCCTGCGCGACGGCCAACCCGTAGCCGGGGACCACGATCACCTGGTTGGCGTACGCCATCTGGATCGCCGCATCCGCCGCCGAGGTCGACTTCGCCGTCTTGACGGTGCCGTCCCCGACCGCCGCCGCGACGCCGCCGCCACCGAACCCGCCGGCCACGATCGCCGGGATGGACCGGTTCATCGCCTTCGCCATCAGGTTGGTCAGGATCGAACCCGACGCACCGACGATCATGCCGGCCACGATCATCGCCTGATTATTGAGCGCGAGACCGGCGGCCGCCGCGGACAGACCGGTCAGCGCATTGAGCAGCGAGATCACCACGGGCATGTCGGCGCCGCCGATCGGCAGCACCACCATCAACCCGAGCACCGCCGCCAGCACCAGCACACCCACGATCCACCACTGCGACGTGGGGCCGGTCGGCTCGATCGCCTTGACCCCGATCGCCACCGCCAACGCGACGGCACCGATCAGCAGCACCGCATTGAGCGGCTGCTGCAACCGGCCGATGCCGATCGGCCGGCCCGGCAACGTTTCCTGCAGCTTGAGGAACGCGATCACCGAACCCCAGAACGAGATCGATCCAATGATCGCCGCGAACAGCGACGCGATGACGATGTGCACCGTCGGCGACTCACCGTGCTGGAACGCGGTGAACCCGTCCGAGTCCAGGAACTCGGCGTACGCGATCAGCGCGACCGTGCCACCACCCACACCGTTGAACAGGGCCACCAGCTGCGGCATCGCGGTCATCTTCGTCCGCAACGCCGGCGGCACACCCAACACCACACCGATCACCAGACCGGCGACGATCAGCACCCAGTTGGAGGTGTCCCGGATCGCGATCAACGTCGCGACCACCGCCACACCCATACCGACCGCGGCGATCTGGTTACCGCGGACCGCGGTCTTCGGGCCGGTCAGACCCATCAGACCGTAAATGAACATCGCGAACGCCACGATGTACAAAACGTTGACCAAATACTCCATTACCGGTCCCCACCCTTCTCAACAACAACAACAGGGGCGGTGGGCTTGGACTTGAACATCGCCAACATCCGGTCGGTGACCACGAAACCACCGACCACGTTGATCGTTCCGAAGACCAGGGCCACGAACAGGATCACCTGCAGCCCCCACGGCGGGTTGTCGACCTTGCCGAGCACCACCAGCGCGCCGAGGACGACGATGCCGTGGATGGCGTTCGTGCCCGACATCAGCGGGGTGTGCAACGTGTTCGGGACCTTGGAGATCACCGCGAACCCCACGAACCCGGACAACACCAGGATCGCGATGTTCGCCAACAATTCGGTGTACATCTAGGACACACCCTCCTCACGGGTGACGCAGGACGCGGCGAGGACCTCGTCCGAGAAATCGGGGGCCAGCGCCCCGTCGACGAGCATCAACTCGAGCAGCGCGGAGATGTTCTTCGAGTACAGCTCCGAGGCGTGCTCGGGCATGCTGGCGGGCAGGTTCAGCGGCGAGCAGATCGTCACCCCGTGCTTGACCACGGTCTGACCGGGCTCGGTGAGCTCGCAGTTACCGCCGGTCTCCCCGGCCAGGTCGACCACCACGGATCCGGGCTTCATGCCCTCCACCGCGGCGGCGGTCACCAACCGCGGCGCCGGACGGCCCGGCACCAGGGCGGTGGTGATGACCACGTCGAAGCCCTTGATCGCGTCCTCGAGCGCCTGCTGCTGCTGCGCCCGCTCCGCCTCGGTCAGCTCGCGGGCGTACCCGCCCTCACCGGCGGCGTCGATCCCCAGATCCAGCCACTGCGCACCGACCGAGCGGACCTGGTCGGCGACCTCCGGGCGCACGTCGTAGCCGGTGGCCCGGCCACCGAGACGCTTCGCCGTGGCCAGGGCCTGCAGGCCGGCGACACCGACCCCGAGCACCAGCACCGTGGCGGGCTTGACGGTGCCCGCGGCGGTGGTGAGCATCGGGAAGAACCGGGTCGACTCCGACGCCGCGAGCAGCACCGACTTGTACCCGGACACGTTCGCCTGCGACGACAACGCGTCCATCACCTGGGCACGGGAAATCCGCGGGATCGCCTCGACCGCGAACGCCTGCACCCCGGCCGCCTTCAGCGCGGCGACCTGATTGTCCTGGTTACGGGGGGCGAGGAACCCGATCAGGGTCTGCCCGGCATGCAACCGGCCCACCTCCTCGTCCGACGGCGGCGCGACCTTCACGATCACGTCCGCCGCCCATGGATCGGCGATGGCGGCTCCTGCCAATTTGTACGACTCGTCCGGGATCAGCGCGCCCAAACCGGCACCCGACTCGACCACCACGTCGACGCCCTTGGCGATCAACGACGCCACGACTTTGGGCACCAACGCGACCCGACGCTCACCGTCGTTCGACTCCCGAACGACGCCGACCGTCGGGCGCGCAGTGGACGCGCTCTGCGATGTATCCATGTATCGACTTCCTGCGGTAGATGGTGTGTGTGCCGCGACGAGCGGCGATCAACCGATGATGAGCGGAAATATTTCCCCCGACTCGACTGAGTTAGCTGATAGTAGCCAGAGAACGCGTGACGTAGGGAACAGAGAAGTCTGTGGGTAGGCGTCTGAATCGAGTCCGAACAGTCGTTCTCACAGATCTTTCTGCTCGTTTGTGAACCCGGTCACAGGGTGTTTGGTCGTAGTCTGACGGTAGACAGCCGCACGGAAGCGGAGGTTCGGCCATGAGCACACCGAAGGAACGGAACGCGGAGGACGTCACCGCGGATCCGCCGGTCGTCGTCGAGCGGGTGTACGACCATCCGACCGAGGGCGACGGACTGCGGCTGTTCGTGGACCGGCTGTGGCCGCGGGGCCTCCGCAGGGACGCGTTCCATTTCGACGACTGGGCCAAGGACCTCGCTCCGTCGACGGAGTTGCGTCACTGGTACTCGCACGACGTCGCCGCGTTCAGCGAGTTCCGCGAGCGGTACGTCCACGAACTCGATTCGCCGACCGGCCGGAAGGCCGTCGCGCGGGTGCAGGAACTCGCGCAGGGGCGGCCGATCGTTCTCCTGACCGCGACGAAGGACGTCAGCCACAGTCACGCCGAGGTACTTGCCGAATACATGCTGGATCGGTTGTGACCGCCTACCGCGACGACGCCGCGCCCGTCACCGAGCCGGACGACGACCTCGGCGGCGACCCCGTCTGCTGGCTCGACCGCGTGTGCCCCGACTGCGGGTTGTTCCTCACCGATCACACCGCGGGCACCTGCCCGCGCTGCGGGGCGGCGCGCGGCAGGTGACGTGCGGGAGTTCAGCCGGCGTTCAGGTACCGGGCACGGAGTTTGTGCTTGACGAGTTTGCCCGTGGGTGTGCGCGGCAGGTCGTCGGAGAAGTCGATGCTGCGCGGCGCCTTGAAGTGACTCACCCGGTCGCGCACGTAGTCGAGTAATTCGCGGGCGACGGCATCGGACGGCTCCACCCCCTCGACGAGTTGCACGACGGCTTTGACCTGTTCGCCCATCTCCTCGTCGGGCACGCCGATCACCGCGACGTCGAACACCTTGGGATGCATGGTGAGAACGTTTTCCGACTCCTGCGGGTAGATGTTCACCCCACCCGAGATGATCATGAACGCGGCGCGGTCGGTGAGGTAGAGGAAGCGGTCGGAGTCGATGTACCCGATGTCGCCGCTCGTGGTCCACGTCGGATGGTCGGGGTGCGTCGCGGATTCGGTCTTGACCGGGTCGTTGTGATACTCGAACGGCCGTTCCTCCCTCTCCCAGTAGACGGTCCCGATGTCACCGACGGGCACGTCCGCACCGTTGTCGTCGCAGATGTGCACGATGCCCATGACCCCGTCGTGGCCGACCGATCCCGGCTTCGCGAGGGCCTGGGCGCTGTCGATGAACGTGGCACCGGCCCCTTCGGTGGATGCGTAGTACTCGTGGATCACCGGGCCCCACCACTCGATCATCGAACGTTTCACGTCGGGCGGGCACGGCGCCGCCGCGTGGATCGCCACCTTCAGACTCGACACGTCGAACTTGTCGCGAACGTCCTTGGGCAGCTTCAGCATCCGGACGAACATCGTCGGGACCCACTGGCTGTGGGTCACCCGGTACTCCTCGATGAGCCGCAGCGCCTCCTCGGCGTCGAAGCGGTCCATCAGGACGATCGTGCCGCCGACGGAGGTGATGGTGCCGCAGAAGCGCAGCGGCGCTGCGTGATACAGGGGTGCGGGGCACAGATAGACGGTGTCGGAATCGAATCCGTACATCGGGGCGAACACGGCGGTGTACGGATCCGTGGTGGTGTTCACCTCACCCTCCGGGAGAGCGGGTTTGATCCCCTTGGGCCTGCCGGTGGTGCCCGACGAGTACAGCATGTCCTGCCCGCGGGGCTGCGAATCGAGCGGTTCGGCCGACTGCGCCGCCACGGCGTCGTCGTAGCTGTCGAATCCGTCGAGCTCGCCGCCGTATACGAGACGGTGACGGACGCGGGGCAGCTGATTCTCCTCGCGCGGCACGGCGCCGCCCGCGTCGGCGGAAACGATGAGCACCTCGGCTCCGCAGTCGTCCACGACGTAGCCGGCTTCCTCCGGGGTGAGATGCCAGTTCACCACGGTGATGTACAGCCCCGATCGCAGCGCTGCCCAGTACACCTCGAGAACCCGGAGGTCGTTGCTCGACACGAGCGCCAGGTGGTCGCCGACCTTCAGGCCGAGCGAACGCAGGTGCCGTGCGAGGCGGGTGGACCGCTCGTCCAGCTCCCGGTAGGTCAGCTGCTCCCCCGTCGAGGGACGAATGACAGCGGGCTTGTCCGGGGTGGTCGCCACGAAGTTTCCAGGGAACATCCGCACTCCTTTTGTTAATGGAGATTCTCACCACGGGTCTACCACACCGGACCCGGGACGGGGAGGTCTTCGACGCCGTCACCGGCGCATTCGTCCGCCCGCGGCGAAAACGCTCGGACGCTCCGGCGGGAGGTCCTACAGTTGAGGCAAAAGGAGGCGTACGACCCGTGAATGCCCTGCAGAAGGAACCGATCCTCGACGCATTGTTCGAGGAATGGGACGTACTCGACGACGTGCTGTCCACGTTGTCCGGCGACGCGTGGTTCACGCCCACCGCGCTCCCGGGCTGGACCGTCCACGACGTGACCGCGCATCTCATCGGCACGGAGTCGCTCCTTGCCGGAATCTCCGCACCGCACACCAGTATCGACGTCCGCTGCCTCGCGCACGTGCGCAACGAGATCGGTGCGTTCAACGAAGAGTGGGTCGAGGGCCTGCGGGGGTGCTCCGGCCCCGAAATGCTCGAGCGCTTCCGGGTGATCGTGGCCCGCAGGCGGTCGGAGCTGAGCGAGATGACCGACGAGGCGTTCGAGGCCGAGACCACCACACCGGTCGGTCAGGCGCCCTACCTCCGGTTCATGCGCATCCGCGTGTTCGACTGCTGGATGCACGAGCTCGACCTGCGCGACGCCCTCGCGCTGCCCGGCGACGAGGGCGGCCTGCGCGGGGAGACGGCGTTCGAGGAGATCGCGGGCGCTGTCGCGTTCCTCGTCGGCAAGCGCGGCAAGGCCCCGGACGGGTCGAGGATCACCCTGGAGCTGACGGGACCGCTTGCGCGGAACATTCACGTCGCCGTCGACGGCAGAGCCGCGGTGGTCGACGCACTGCCGTCCGAGGCCACCGCGACCGTGACTCTCGACTCCCGGCTGTTCACCCGGTTGGCGGGCGGCCGGACGACGGCGGCCGATCACCGCGACGAGATCGCGTTGAGCGGCGACACCGCCGTGGGCAAGAGGATCGTCGACAACCTCGCGTTCACGATCTGACCGCGGTGCGCCTGTTCCTGTCCTCGTATCGGTTCGGCGCGGATCCCGCGCCGCTGCTCTCGCTCGTCGGCAACCCGGGGCGCGTGGGGGTGATCGCCGCGGCCGCGGACGCGTGGCCGCGGACGGCGCGGACGTCCGCGGTCGTGAGTGACGTGATGCCGCTGACGCGGCTGGGCTTCACCCCGGAAGAGGTGGATCTGCGCGACTACATCGGCAGCGACGGACAGGCGCGGTCGGCCGCGCTGAGGGAGCGGCTGGAGGGGTTCGGCATGCTGTGGGTGCGCGGTGGGAACACGTTCGTGTTGCGCGCGCAGATGGCCCGGAGCGGGGCGGACCGGGCGATCCCGGAACTACTGCTGAGCGATTCGCTGGTGTACGCCGGCTACAGCGCGGGGGCGTGTGTGATGACTCCGACGCTGCACGGTCTCGACTCCTCCGATGACCCGGCGGAGGTGGTCGCAACCTGCGGCATGGAGCCGCTCTGGGACGGCCTGGGCGTGGTGGGCTTCGCGATCGTGCCGCATCACCCGCCTGCGGAGCTTCCAGGGGCCGAAGACGCCGTGCCCTTGGAGGACGCGGCAGCCGTTCGGCGCACTGTCACCGCTTTGAGGCTCGCCGGCATCGAGTACCGCACCTTGACGGACGATCAGGCGATCGTCGTGAACGGAGATCGAACCGAACTCGTGTGACGACGGCGAGCCCTGCGGCGGGAAGGCCTTCAGCCGAAGACGGCGACCGGAACGGACGGAGTGAACGGGGCGACGCGGTCGAGTGCGGCCCAGGTGACCTCGCAGCGCTTGGCGGTGACTTCGTCCGCGTCGGCGAGGAGCGTGTTCAGGAGGGTCTTCGGGTTCAGGCGCCATTCCTGCACCATGGACCGAACTTCCTCGTTGGTGAACAATCCCGAACCGGCCAGTGCGAAGATCCATTCGTCGAACTCGCCACGGTGGATCTGTTCGATGGAATCGTAGTCGATGCCACCGTCCAGGAACTCGTACGAGAACATCGCGGAGATGTAGCTGCTGGGATCTCGGTGGAGTGCATTCATCGGTGCGGGTCCTTCCAGGGTCGGTGCGGCAAAACCCGGCCCCAACCGTGTTCTAGCTCACATTTCGTGAGAATCTCCGTTTGGGTGTAACGCCTCGCCGGTGTTTGACGATGCAAGACGCTAACCCGTAGAAGTGAGTTTTTGCATTGCCTGGTCGATACGATCCGGTAACAGAGTGACGAATGTGACCTGTGTTACACCCGATTTGTCCGGGTCCTCACGGTTCACGGGACGCCCCTACCTGCATTTTCTCCTCCGGACCGACGTGCATACCCCATCGCCGGAACCCCGGAAAAAATTCACCCCCCTGATCCCACATCGTGAGACTCCTACGCGTAAGTAACTAACAGATGGACTATTGGGGTGTCGCTTCTGCACCGAACGTCCAGGTTGGAGCGATATCCGAACAATCGGGTCGGAATCGGTTCAGTTGGACGTCTGACCAATTCGAGGACACCGGCGGCCCGCTGGGTTACCGTCGGGGCGCCCGACACCCGCATTTCAGGAGTCACGATGACGGTCACCGACGACGCACTCGCGACGCTCGCCGCCGCGCTCCCCCAGGGGTGCCTCGTCACCGATCCGGACATCCTGGTCTCCTATCGCCAGGACTGGGCGCGCGACCCCGACGCCGTCCGCCCCCTCGCCGTCGCCCGCCCCGCGACCACCGAGGACGTCCAGGTGGTGATGCGCTGGGCGACCGAGCACCGGGTCCCCGTGATCCCGCGCGGTGCGGGATCCGGGCTCAGCGGCGGCGCCACCGCCGTAGCGGGGTGCGTCGTGGTCAGCACCGAGCGCATGCGCCGGATCGATGTGGACCCGGTGACACGGATCGCCGTCGTCGAACCGGGACTGCTCAACGCGGAGGTCAAGGCCGCCGCCGCCGAGCACGGACTCTGGTACCCACCGGATCCGTCGTCGTTCGAGATGTGTTCGATCGGCGGCAACGTCGCGACCAACGCCGGCGGGCTGTGCTGCGTCAAGTACGGCGTCACCACCGACTACGTCCTCGCGCTGCGCGTGGTCCTCGCGGACGGGACGGACGTGCGCCTGGGCGGGCCGCGTCTGAAGGACGTGGCCGGCCTGTCGCTGACCAAGCTGTTCGTCGGGAGCGAGGGAACCCTCGGCATCGTCACGGAGGCGACGCTGAGGCTGATCCCGGCCCAGCCGCCGTCGAGCACCCTCGTCGCGTCGTTCGCCTCCGTCCAGGCCGCCGCCGACACGGTGCTGGCCATCACCCGCACGCTGCGGCCGTCGATGCTCGAGTTCATGGATCGCGCCTCGATCGGCGCCGTCGAGGACGCGCTGAAGATGGGCCTGGACCGGACGGCGGAGGCGATGCTCATCGCCCGCTCGGACGCGCCCGGTGCGATTGCGGCCGAAGAGATTTCCGTGATGGCGGACGCGTGCACGGCGAACGGCGCATCCGAGGTGTTCACCACCGACGACCCCGAGGAGGGCGAAGCCTTCGCCGCGGCAAGACGATTCGCGATCCCCGCGGTCGAGAGACTCGGCAGCCTGCTCCTCGAGGACGTCGGGGTCCCACTCCCGAAACTGCCTGCGCTGGTGGAGGGAATCGCTGCCATCTCCCGCGAGCGTGACGTGATGGTGGCGGTGATCGCGCACGCGGGCGACGGAAACACGCACCCGCTCATCGTGTTCGACCCTGAGGACGCCGCGATGGCCGAGCGTGCTCACCTCGCCTTCGGCGAGATCATGGACCTCGCAATCTCTCTCGGCGGCACGATCACCGGCGAGCACGGCGTCGGCCGGCTGAAGAAGGCCTGGCTGCCCGACCAGTTGGGCGAGGACGTCATGGAATTGACGCATCGAATCAAGAACGCACTGGACCCGCTGGGGATCCTCAACCCCGGAGCGATTCTGTAGCTACGCCGGCGGGATGCGAGACCCAATGGTTACCCAAGGGACTGGTGTGGCAGGTGAGGTATTGCTAGCGTGACCGGACCCGACTCGATTCCTCGCAGAGAGGTGCGCTCGTGACCAGACTCCGCCGTGTCGCCTCCCTGGCGATGCCCGCCTTACTTGCTTCTACCTGCACGTTTTTCACGATGACGCCCCCCGTCGCGACGGCGGCGCCGTGCCTCGGCGGAACCGGCAGCCTCGGATCGAGCGGCTCCAACCAGGGCATCAACCCCATTCCCTGGCTCAACGGAAGCGACGGTCGCCTTCCCGAGTTGCGTGGCAAAACTCAGGCTATCGCGCACATCACCGGACCGCGCAGCTCCAACGACACGATCGGCAGGTTCCGGGTGCTCGGCACCGACCTCGGCATCATGTGGGACAACGGCGGCGGTGAGATCCTCACCGCGTTCGGTGACACCGTCGGGCTGAGCGACAACCCGCTGTGCGGTCTGGTCGGCGACTGGCGCAGCAACATCCTGTTGCGCAGCTCCGACAAGGACCTCACCGACGGGATGCGCATCGACAATTCCCCGGTCGATACCCCGAACCATTCCAAGGAGATCATCCAGAGCAAGAAGATCCCGGGTGTGGAGCAGACCGTCATCCCCACCACCGGCATCTCGGTCGGCGAGGGTCCCGGCGCGACGCAGTACATCAACTACATGTCCGTGCGGAGCTGGGGTGCCCCCGGCGAGTGGGACACCAACGCGTCCGGCATCGCGTACTCCGTGGACAACGGCGAGAACTGGGTCACCGATCCCCTGACGCTGCGGCCCAACGTGCCCGGCACGGGCGCCGAGAACTTCCAGATGGGCTCGTACGTCAAGCACGACGGGTTCGTCTACGGGTTCGGCACGCCGTCGGGTCGTTCCGGCGACGCCCGGTTGTCGCGGGTGAAGGAAGCGGACATCCGGAACCTCACGTTGTACGAGTACTGGGACGGCAAGGCGTGGGCGAAGGCCAACGCCACCGTCGCCGCACCCGTCATACCCGGACCCGTCAGCGAGTTGTCGGTGCAGTTCAACCAGTACCTCGGTCAGTTCGTGGCGATGTACACCGATGCCGGCAATTCGGTGGTCATGCGCCGGTCCGACCACCTCGAATCCGGCTGGAGCGAACCCGAGGTGCTGGTGAGCAGCCGGGACGTGCCCGAGCTGTACGGCGCTTACATGCACCCGTGGTCGCAGGGATCCGATCTGTATTTCCTGGCCACCACCTGGTCGGACTACAACGTCATGCTGCTGCGCACCAACCTCGCGGACTGACGGTAATCTGCGAGTGACAGCGTGCGCGGGTCAGCGCGCACGCCACACGAGCAGAGGAGCGGTCTGTGGCGGCCACGGTGGAGCACGACGTGTCGGAATCCCGGTTCGAGATCTACCTCGACGGCCAGCTGGCCGGATACGCCGACTATTTCGAGCGGAACGGTGCCCGCGACTTCCACCACACCGTCACGTACCCCCAGTTCCGCGGTCAGGGTCTGGCCGCGGAAGTGGTGAAGGCCGCCCTCGACGACACGAAGGCCAGCGGGCTCACCGTGATTCCGTCGTGCTCGTACGTCGAGAAGTACATCGCCGAGAATCCGAGCTATGCGGAGCTCGTCTGATCCGGTCCGCCTGACCGTCCGCGCGTCGTGTCTGGTCGCCGCGGCGGTCGTGCTGGCCGGCTGCGGTGCCGGCGACGGTTCCGAGACCGATCCGGCGGTGTCCACCCAGACCACGGCGGTGGCCGCGCAGCCCGGCGCGTTCGTGGGTGAATGCGGATCGCTGACCGACGCGGAGGTGTACGAGCGCGCCGGGATCACCGCGCTCACCCCGGTGTCGCGCAACGGCATCAAGTGCCGGTGGGAAGCGGACGGCGGCGAACGGTACGTGATGTTCACCTGGTACCGCGGCAGCCCCATCGACCGGGAGCGGTCGGTGGCCAAGGGCATCGGTCACGAGGTCCACGACCTCGAGATCGCCGGGCACCGCGGGTTCTCCTCGCAGAACGTCGGATTCTGCGAGGTCGCGCTCGGCACGGGTTCCGACTTCGTGCACTGGCTGGTCCGCTACGGCACGGCCACCGCACCCTCCGATCCGTGCGCGGCCCCCACCGCGCTCGGCCGGCTGACGTTGGAGAAGGTCAAGTGAGCGCCGGCCGCCGGGTCGCCGCGGCGCTGGCGTCGGCGTCGGCGATGATCCTGGCCGGCTGCGGCACCTCCGTCACCGGTAGTCCCCTGCCCGAGGGCGCCGCAACCACCGACGACGGCGGCTCGCCGCAGTTCGACAAACTCCTCCGCGAGTGCGACGCCGTCCCCAACGACAAGATCGCGGAGACCCTCCACGGCGCCGGCATCGACCAGTACTTCTTCGGCGCGGTGTGCATGTGGACGGTGTCGTCCGCCGCCGGTTCGATCGACGTCACGTTCGGCTGGTTCGAGAACAACTCGCTGCAACGCGAGCGGAGTGTGGCGGATGGGCTGGGCTACCAGGTGGAAACAACGTCGATCGCGGGCACGTCGGCGTTCAGCGCCCGGCGTCCGGGTGATTCGGCGACGTGCGGGATCACCGCCGCCTACTCGGGCGTCATCACCTGGTGGGTGCAGCAGCGGTCGGGCACCGGCGACCCGTGCGACGGAGCGCGTACCCTCGCCGAACTGACCCTGCAACGCAACCAGTAGCGGCCGAAATTCGCTCGCGGTGGCCCCGACCTCGCTGTTAGCGTCGAAGGACTACCGATCGAGCCGACCAGAGGACCCTTGCCGTGACCGCCACCGAGACGGCTGTGACTCGCCGGTTCGGGCCCCTGATCCTCCTGAACCTCGCGACGCTGTTCTCGTCCACCGGCAACGGCATCGCGATCGTCGTGCTGCCCTGGCTCGTGCTCGAGAGGACAGGTCGCGCGTCCGACGCCGCGATCGTCGCGGGCGCGGCCACCCTTCCGCTGCTGGTGTCGAGCCTGTTCGCGGGCACGTTCGTCGACCTGTTCGGACGTCGTCGCACGTCGATGATCTCCGACTGCCTGTCCGCCCTGTCCGTGGCGGCCATCCCGGTGATCGCGAACACGACGGGCCTCACCGTCACGGTGATCGCCGTCCTCGCCGCGATCGGCGCCGCGTTCGATCCGGCCGGAATTGCGGCGCGGGAGTCGATGCTGCCGGCCGCCACGAAGTCCGCGGGCTGGTCACTCGACCGGATGAACAGCCTCTACGAGGCCAACTACAACGTGGCGTATCTCGTCGGACCGGGCATCGGCGGTGTCCTCATCGCGACGGTGGGTGCGGTGAACACGTTGTGGGTCACCGCCGTCGGCTTCGTGCTGTCCGTGGTGACCATCGCGTTCCTGCGACTGGAGAACGCCGGCAGACCCGACACCTCCACGCGCCCGACGTCCATCTGGCACGGCACGCTCGAGGGCCTGAAGTTCGTGTGGCACAACCGGCTCCTGCGCACGATCGCTCTCGTCGACATGGCGGTGGTCGCGCTGTACATGCCCGTCGAGTCGGTGGTGTTCCCGGTGTACTTCACCGAACTCGACAAGCCCGCGCAACTGGGTTCGGTGCTGATGGCACTCAGTATCGGCGGTGTGGTGGGTGCCCTCGCGTACGGACCGCTCGCGCCGTACGTGTCGCGCAGGATGCTGATGGTGGTGGCGGTGACGGTGCTGGGCGCGGCCATGGTCGCGATGGCGTTCCTGCCGCCGCTGTGGGCGATTCTGGCGCTGGCCCTCCTCCAGGGTCTCGTGTTCGGTCCGGTCGGCCCGATCGCCAACTACGCCATGCAAACTCGCAGTCCGGAGCACATGCGGGGGCGCGTCACCGGGGTCATGACGTCCACCGCGTACGCCGCGGGTCCGCTGGGTTACCTGCTGGCCGGTCCGCTCCTCGACAAGTGGGGAATTCAGCCGACGTTCTTCGTGCTCGCGATCCCGGTCCTGATCATCGGGCTGGCCTGCTTCGCGCTGCCCGTTCTGAAGGAACTGGACGACAAGGTGCCCGTCAGTTGAAGCCCATGACGTCGTTGCCCCAGGCGATCCGCATCTCGTGGTCGGGGTCCTTCACGAGGGTGTCCGCGCCGTCGATCAGCAACGTCGAGCGGTTCTCCTCGTCGTAGGGGGCCCAGTGTTTGGACCCGTCCAGCGCGGCGGGGACACCGTGTCGCGCGAACGCGAGCCACCGGCGCTGGATCCGGCCCGACACCTCGAGCGCCGTCTTCCGGCCGCCGAGCCAGAACGTCGGGTCGATGTTGAGGGTGTCGAAATTGCCGAAGACGTACGGGAGTTCGGTGGCGTGGCCGGCTCCGATGCGCGCGGCCTTGAGCATCGGCGTGGCCTGATCGAACCGGTACATCCAGGTCGGCGAGTGCCTGCTGTGGGCGTCGGCCACCCACAGGGCGGGCATCCGGAACGCGGCGTCCCGCGACATCGCGAGCGCGCCCTTCGGCTTTCCGCGGTCCGGGTACGCCGACAGGATGTCGGCGAGGCGGGCGGCGGGCAGTTCGGGGTGATCGGCCGCGATCGCCCTCAGCATCTCCTGCACCGAATCCGACGTGACCGGCAGCAGAGGCGATTTCATGAACTTGAAGATCGACGACTCGTCCTTGTTGGAACCGATGATGAGAGGGATGCGGTGGGAGTGGCCCTTCTGGAACGCGGCCACCGGATAGCGGGGCAGGAAGTCGCGGTCCACCACGGGCGCCATGGCGAGCGTGCCCGGAATCCTCGTCGGCACCTCGTTGACGAGTGTGTCGCTGGCCTCTATCACCGTGCGGTACGGAAGGTGCAGCAGTGTGTCGATCTGCGCGGGTTCCACCTCGAGGATGTCGAGGAACTGTTTCGCGACGGTGGCCGCCCGCTCGCTCCCGTAGACCGACGTGGCGGGCGGGCTCTGGGCGATCGCGCGGTGGAAGAGCCCCTCCGCGCTCGGACACGTCATCAGCGTGGTGATCGATCCAGCCCCGGACGACTCCCCGAACACCGTCACCTCGTCCGGGTCACCGCCGAACGACGCGATGTTGTCGCGCACCCATTCGAGGGCCGCGACCTGGTCACGCAGCCCGCAGTTGGTCTCGAACACCCGCTCGGCCGTCGAGAACGACGACAGGTCGAGGAAGCCGAGCGCTCCCACCCGGTAGTTGAACGAGACCAGCACGACGTCGCCGAGAGTAGACAGGATGCGCCCGTTGTAGATGCCCTGAGCTGCTGTTCCCAGGCAGTAGGCACCGCCGTGGATCCACACCATCACCGGCCGCGGGGTGCCGTCGGGTTTCGGGGCCCAGACGTTGACGGACAGGCAGTCCTCGTCCATCTCGAGTCCGGCATCGATGGGGACGGCGGTGCCGTGCCCCTGCGGCGCCATCGGGCCGAAGTCGACGCAGTCGCGCACACCGTCCCACGGTGTGGGCGGGGCCGGGGCGCGGAACCGCAGATCGCCGACGGGGGCCGCGGCGAACGGAATGCCCTTCCACGCGTAGACGTCGCCCTCGGGGTAGCCACGCACCTCACCGTCCCGGGCGCGGACGACGAGCGTGTCGCCGGACTTGTCGACCTCCACGGACGAATCTCCTCACGCAGCACGTTCCGGGAATCTCTCGCCAAACTACCAACGATGAGTAGGCAGTACCGATCGAACGCGACATAGATCAACAGTGCGCTAACATTCCCGCGTGGCCGCATGGACCGATTCCGGGGGCAAGAGCCTCCTCGACTACCCGCGCCCGTCCGTGGCGGTCGACGTCGCCGTCCTCACCGTCGACGGCCCGGAACTGAAAGTTCTTGTGGTTCCGGATCGTTCGGGCCGGCTCGCCCTCCCCGGCACGTTTCTCCACGAGGGTGAGCGACTGCGGGACGCCGCCGAGCGGTGCCTGCGGATCAAGGCCGGCCTGACGGGCACCGAATTCCATCAGCTGGCGATGCTGGACGATCCCGGCCGCGACGATCGCGGGTGGGTGCTGTCGATGACGCACGGCGCCGCGCTGCCCCGCACGGCGCTCCCCCGCGACACGATGTTGATCACCGTCGACGACGACCGGGTGACGCAGGACCTGGCGTTCGACCACGCGGACGGCGTCACCCTCGCCGTCGCCGACCTGAGAGAGCGATACGCGCGGGCCGTCGACCCGTCCGGCCTGGCCGGCGACACGTTCACGGTGCTCGAACTCCGCCGGGTGTACGAGGTGGTGTTCGGGCGTCCCCTGCCGAAGGACTCGTTCCGCCGGCACCTGATGCCGGCCCTCGAGAACACCGGTGACATGGCCGTCGTCGGGACCGGCCGGCCCGCGGAGATCTACCGGCGCGGACCCGCACCCCTTCCGCCGAGCGCGGCCGCGTTCCTCGCCGGCTGAGCCCCTCCACCGACCCGGGCCTTTCCGCCCGCGGCAGGGCCGGTGCTAGGGTCGGCTTGTTCTGACACGGGGTGCTCCGCACGGGCGGGGCTGAGAACACACCCGGGAACCTGCTCAGGTAATGCTGACGAAGGGATGTCAACGTTGTGAATAGCTCTGTCCAAGATGCTGCCGGCGCCGGCCAGCACGCCCGATTCACGGACCACTTGTGGGACCGGACCAAGGTGCTGCGCGAGGCGATCGACGAACTCGAGTTCCTGCGCCGCCTCGGCGACGGAACGCTGCCGCTGGACGTGTTCCGCACGTACATCGAGCAGGATTTCCTGTACCTGACCGGGTACGCGAAGGCCCTCTCACTGGTGGCCGCGCACGCGCCGGGCCCGGTCGAGGCCGGCTTCTGGGCGGGTTCGGCCGCCGAGGCCGCCACGGTCGAGGCCACGCTGCACCAGAATCTGCTGACCAGCGGACAACTCCCCGAGTCGGACGTGGAGCCGCTGCATTCGCCGGCCTGCCTCGGGTACATCTCCTACCTGACGGCCGTCGCCGCCACCGAGCCGTACGCGGTGGCCGCCGCGGCGGTGCTGCCCTGCTTCTGGATCTACGCCGACGTCGGGCACCGGCTCGCGGCGAGCGCCCGCGAGGTGCTTTCCGCCGACCCGTCGCACCCGTACGCACAGTGGGTGACCACCTACGACGCGGAGGAGTTCCACGCCGCCGTCGCGAGGGCCCGCGAACTCGTGGATGCCGCGGCCGAGGCCGCGACCGACGCCCAGCGCGAGGCGATGACGGAGGCGTTCGTGATCGCCAGCCGCTACGAACTCATGTTCTGGGACACCGCTCTCAACAAGCAGGAATGGCCGGCGTCGTGACACTCTTCTCTCGTACCAAGCGCGCTGCCACCGCAGCCATCGTCCTGGTCTCCGCCCTGTCGCTGCTCACCGGTTGCGCCGGTGACTCGCAGTCCGGCGACACCATCCGGTTCGCACTCGACTGGACACCGAACACCAACCACACCGGCCTGTTCGTCGCCCAGCAGGAAGGCTGGTTCGCGGACGCCGGCCTCGATGTGCAGGTGCTGCCCTACAACGACACCTCGCCCGACACCCTGGTCGACGCCGGTAACGCGGAGTTCGGGGTGAGCTTCCAGAGTTCCGCGACGTTCTCGAAGGCCGCGGGCGCACAGACCACGTCGGTGATGGCTCCGCTGCAGCACTGGGCGACGGGCATCGCGGTGAAGGCGGATCGCGCCGACATCACCCGCCCCCGGGATCTGGACGGCAAGATCTACGCCGGGTTCGCGGATCCGGACGGCGAGGAGACGCTGAAGCAGATCATCCGGAACGACGGCGGCAAGGGCGAATTCACCACCGTCACGCTCGGCACCTCGGCGTACGAGGCCGTGTACTCCGGCACCGCCGACTTCACCGTCTCGTTCTTCGGCTGGGAGGGCATCGAGGCCGAGCACCAGGGCACCCCGATGCGCTACTTCCACTACACCGACTACGGCTTCCCGGATGCGTACGCGCTCGTCATCGAGGGCAACGAGCAATGGATGGCCGACCATCCCGAGCAGGCCCGCAAGTTCGTCCAGGCCCTGCAGCGCGGATACCAGTTCGCCGCCGACCGGCCGGACGAGGCCGCGCAGATCCTGATCGACGCCAACCCCGGCGCCTTCACCGACGAGTCCCTCGTGCGGGAGAGCCAGCAGATGCTGTCCTCCGAGTACATGAAGGACAGTTCCGGCAAGGTCGGGACCCAGACGGCCGAGCAGTGGGCGGGGTACTCCGGTTTCCTGTTCAAGCACGGCCTGCTCACCGGCCCCGACGGGGCACCGCTGACCACGGAACCCGACTGGTCGACGTATTTCACCAATGAGTACCTCACTCAGCCCTGACCCGAGTCTGCGCACTACGGCCCCGGGCACCTCCCCGCTGCTGCGGCGGGTGCTGCCCGCGGTCGTGGTCGTGGCACTGCTGGTCGTCGCGTGGCAGGTGTACGTGACGGTCAGCGATATCCGGCCGCAGGTGCTGCCGTCGCCGCTGCGGGTGGTCCAGCAGGGTTGGCGGGCGCGGGACGCCATCTCCGGTCACGCCTCCGCGACACTGCAGGTGACGCTGATCGGGTTCGCCGTCTCCCTGCTCTTCGCGTGGGCCCTCGCGGTGCTCGTGGACTTCTCCCCGTGGCTGCGACGCGCGTTCGTTCCACTGTTCGTCGTGTCGCAGACGCTGCCGATCATCGCGATCGCGCCGCTGATGATCATCTGGTTCGGATTCGGTCTGCTGCCGAAGATTCTCGTGATCGCCCTCGCCACGTTCTTCCCGATGACGATCGGACTGATCGAGGGTTTCGCCGCGGCCGACCGGGAGGCGGGCGCGTTGTTGCGCAGCATGGGCGCCTCACGGTGGCAGGAATTCCGCTACGTGCGGCTTCCGTCGGCGATCCCCCGGTTCTTCACGGCCCTGCGCATCGGCATCACGTACGCCGTGGTGGGTGCCGTGTTCGCCGAATACGTCGGGGCCACGTCCGGTCTCGGCATCTACATGGCGACGCAGAAGAACTCCTTCCGCACCGACCTCGTGCTGGCGGCGGTGCTCGTGACCGCCGTGATCAGCGTCAGCCTCTACCTGCTCACCTTCGCGGTCGAGCGTGTCGTCGCCCCGTGGATCAAGAACGAGAGGGCCCGGCATGAGTGAGACCGCGCGCGTCGCACTGTCCGGCCTGAGCAAGGGATTCCCGGTCCGCGGCGGCATCCGGCCCGTCCTCGACGACGTCTCGTTCACCGTCGAACCGGGTGAGTTCGTGTCGGTGATCGGCCCCAGCGGGTGCGGGAAGAGCACCGCGTTCTCCATGCTCGCCGGTCTCGACCAACCCGACTCCGGCACCGTCACGATCGGCGGCGAACCGGTGCGTCCCGCGGGGAGAGGCCCCGCGAAATGCGCGTACATGCCGCAGAAGGACCTGCTGTTCCCGTGGCGCACCGTCCTCGACAACACCACCCTCGGACTCGAGGTGCAGGGCGTGCCCCGGAAACAGGCGCGGGACAAGGCCCGGGAATTATTCTCCGTGTTCGGTCTCGGCGGGTTCGAGGACGCCCGTCCCAGCCAGCTGTCCGGCGGGATGCGGCAACGGGCCGCGATGCTGCGGACCGTCGTCCAGGACCGTCCGGTGCTGCTGCTCGACGAGCCGTTCGGCGCCCTGGATTCGTTGACCCGCACCGAGATGCAGACCTGGCTGCAGGATGTGTGGCAGCGCTACCGGTGGACCGTCCTGATGATCACCCACGACATCCGGGAGGCCGTCTACCTGTCGGACCGGGTGGTCGTGCTGTCCGCGCGGCCCGCCACCGTGCGGCGCGAGGTGACGGTGGGACTGCCCCGTCCCCGCGAACTGTCGATGATGACGTCGCCCGAGTTCGCGGACGTCGAACACGAACTGCTCGGGGTGCTCCACGAGGAGTCGCGGCGAGCACTCGTCGAGCAGGAGTCGGCCCGGCACTGAAACAGGCCGCGCCTCAGAGCAATGCCGCCTCGAGCTCACCCAGAGCAGTCTCGAGATAGAAGAGGATGCGCTGCAGGCTCGGCACCGACCGACGGCACCCGATGACACCGAAATCGAGGTTGCCGCCGTTTGTGGTGAGCGTGATGTTGAGTGCCTGCCCGTCCAGCACCACCGACGTCGGGTAGATGCCGTCCAGCCGGGACCCGTTCCAGTACATGGTCTTCCGCGGTCCCGGGACGTTGGAGATGATCACGTTGAACGGCGGCGGCGTGAAGCGGACGAACCCCGGCACCGGTGTCAGAGCGATCGGCGACATGTTGACCGCGGACCACGCCAGCGCCTGCATCGAGGTGAGGCTGCCGAACAGCTCCTTCCCCTGGGACATGGAGGCGGAGATCGCCGTCAGGCGCTCGGCCGGGTCGTCGACGTCCGTCGCCAGGTTGCACAACGTGACCCCCACCGCGTTGCCGCCGGCGTCGGCCTGCTGCTCGTCGCGCAGCGACACCGGAACCATCGCGATCAGCGGCTCGTCGGGCAGCGCGTTCTGTTCCTCCAGATACCCCCGCAACGCCCCGGCGCACATGGCCATCACGACGTCGTTGACACTGACCCCCGCCACCTTCCGGACGGCGTGGACGCGTTCGAGCGGCCAGGACTGCGCGGCGAACCGGCGCGCGCCACCGATCGGGACGTTCAGCATGGTGCGGGGCGCCTCGTACGGAAACCTCATGTCGTGCTGCCCCATCGCGGTGCGGGCGATGCGCAGCGACGCAGGCGCGAGACCGGCCACCTCACCGACCGTGCGGCGGACCCCGTTCATCACCGACCAGAGGTCGGGGGCGGGGGCGGCACCGTTGGCCGACGCCCTGCGCGGCAGGTTCCACGGCGGCGGTGCGTCACGCACGTCCGGGTCGGTCGACAGCGTCCGCATCAGCAGCCGCAAACCGGAGACCCCGTCCATCAGCGAGTGGTGCAGCTTGGTGTAGATCGCGAACCGGCCGTCGCTGAGACCCTCGATCAGATACATCTCCCACAGCGGGCGATGACGGTCCAGGAGCGTGCCGTGCAACCGAGACGTCAGCGTCAGCAGTTCCCGGACCCGATACGGGGCCGGCAGCGCCGAATGACGCACGTGGTATTCGAGATCGACGTCCGACTCGTCGGCCCACCACAGGTTCCCGAGACTGCCGACGGGGCCCGCAGGTTTCTTCCGAAAGGCGGGGTCGACGTCCGTGTGCTCGAGCAATGTTTCGTGCATCGACTTCACGTAGTCGGGGCCGGCATCCTCCGGCGGTGTGAACAATTCGAGCGATCCCACGTGCATCGGATGCTCTCGCGATTCGCCGAGAAGGAATATCGAATCGGTAACCGGCATGATCCCCACCTGGACGTTCACCCCCGCTCGGTCACTATCCCATTACGACTTCCGTCTGGATGCTACGTCGGGCGTAGCGTCCGTGCGACCAACTTCGATGTAGACCGTACGGCGCAAAGAGGTGGAAAACCTAAAGGAAGCAAGTCGACGGGCACCGAGGCCGGATCGGAGGCAGGCAATGAGCACTGCGACTTACGAATTCTGCCCGTCACCCCTCCCGGTGACGCGGCGGGAGTTCGCCGGAGCCAGCCTGCAGTCGACGGCCCTCGCCCACACACTCCGACGCACGGTCCGGCCGTTCCTGGACGGGTGGGCGCGCTACCCCGAACTGCCGTGGCCCACGGGAGTCGTCGACCTGTTCGGGTACTCGCTCGGTCCCATCCGCGGAACCGTGCGCAGGCCCATCCGGCTGCCGCACTGCCGCGCCGAATGGATCCGGCCGCCGGGTGAGCTCGGCGACCGGGCGATCCTCTACCTCCACGGCGGGGCGTTCCTGTGCTGCGGGATCAACTCCCACCGCCAGATGGTGTCCCGGATCTCGGCGGAGTCGCAGGCGTCGACGCTGAACGTCGCGTACCGGATGATCCCGCGGAATCCCATCCGGGCGGCCGTCGAGGACGGTGTCGACGGGTACCGGTGGCTGCTCTCGCACGGCTACACCGCAGACCGGATCGTCATCGCCGGCGACTCGGCGGGCGGGTTCCTGACGTTCATGGTGACGCTCGAAGCGCTGCGCCAGGGGTTGCCGCGTCCCGCCGCCGACGTCGCGCTGTCGCCGCTGACCGACCTCGATCCGGTGAACAAGCTGGCCCATCCCAACGCCGACCTCTGCGCTGTCTTCCCCAAACGCGCGGTCGGTGCCCTGTCCAGGCTGATCGAAAGGCTGGACACCAGGGGCGGGCACGAGCCGTCCACGTCACCCGTGGACGGCTCCCTCGCCGCCATGCCGCCGGCGCTGATCCAGACCGGCTCGCAGGAAATGGTCTACGTCGACGCGGAACTGATGTCCGAGCGGCTGTCCCAGGCGGGTGTGCCGTGCGAACTGCAGGTGTGGGAACGGCAGGTGCACGTCTTCCAGGCCGCCGCCGGACTGCTCCCCGAGGGCACCCGCGCCATCCGCGAGATCGGCCGGTTCATCCGCAAGGCCACACCCGTGAGTACTTCTTAACCGCCCCGGACGTTGACAAGTACTCACGGGGTGAAGAGGTGGTTCCGGTCGAGCGTGGACCCCGGCGTGCGACGGCCACCCCACCCGATCACGGCGCGGTAGGCGCCGAGCGCCCCGGACTCCGCCAAACCCTCGGCGTCGGTGTGCGTCGAGTCCTCGGGAACCGGGGTGTCGAACGGCGCGACATACAGCGCGTCGGTCGGACAATTCGCTTCACACATGAAGCATGTCTGACAGTCCTCCTGATGCGCGACGACGGGAACCCCGTCCGTGCCGCGGCGGAAGACGTCCGTCGGGCAGACCTTGATGCAGATGTCGCACTGCACGCAGCGGTCGGCGACGACGACCTCGATCACGACGCGACCGTCCGGGCCTCGGCGGTTCCGTGTTCCGGCCGCACCCACACCTCGCCCAGTCCGCCCGACAGCAGTCGACGGGTCTGCGCCGGATCGGTGTCGGGCAGGTCGGTGCGCACGTGCATTCCCCTGGTCTCGGTCCGCGCCAGCGCGGAGTGCGTCGACCACCGCGCGACGGCGAGCATCGCGGCGGCCGAACGTGCCTGCAGCAGCTCCCGTTCGGTGCCGCCGAGCAGATCGGCGGCACCCGACCAGGCCTCGTCGAGGGCGGTCACGCTGTCCTGCAGGCTCGTCGCGCTGCGCCGGTAGCTGCGTCGCAGCGGCAGGGTGTGCTCCTGCACCAGTCCGACGATGGAGCGCGACGCCTGCCGGCGGGCCGACGGTCCGCGCAGTCCCGCCGCGCCCGCGCCGCGCACCCTGTCGGGGACGGGACGCGTCCGCGCGAACCGGGCGGCACCCGCGCCGGCCCACGTCCCCGAGGAGATGGCCCACGCCCCGTTGTGGCTGCCGCCGCCGCTGCGACCGCCGGTGATGAGCTCCCGGGTTGCCGCGTCGCCCGCCACGAACAGGCCGGGAACGTCGCTGGCGCAGTCGGTGCCGGCGACCCGGATGCCGCCGGTTCCGCGCACCGTACCCTCCAATACGGCTCGCACGGGATACTTCTGCGTGAACGGGTCGATGCCCGCCTTGTCCAGCGGCAGAAAGTAGTTCGGTTGCGAGGTGCGCATGGCTGCGCGAATGTCGGGTCTGGCCCGGTCCAGTCGCGCATACACGGGGCGGCCGGCGGCGAGGTGCGCCATCGCGGCGCCGCGTGCGGAGAAGCCGCCGTCGCCCAGCGTCCGACCGTCCGCGTCGTAGTAGGTGGCGAACTGCATCATCAAACCCTTGGTGTGGCCACTCCACGCCGGTGCCAGCGCGTAGGCCGTCGAGAATTCCATGCCCGAGAACGATGCCCCGACCTCGGCGGCCATCAGCAGTCCGTCGCCGGTGTCGACGTTCGTCCCGAAGCTTCCGGACATGAAGGCGCAGCCGCCGGTCGCGACGACCACTGCCCCGGCGCGCACCGACCACGGCGCGTATCCGTTCTGCCGTTGCAGACCCGCGGCACCGGACACGACGCCGTCACCGGTGGTGAGCAGTTCCAGGGCGGGGCTGTGGTCGAGGATGGTGACCCCGGCGCGGTGCACGCGCCTGCGCATCCGACGCATGTACTCCGGCCCCTGCAGGCTGGTGCGCACCTCCCGGCCGTCGTCGCCGGACGGAAACCGGTAGCCGGCGCCTGCCAGTTCGTCCACCCGGTGGTGGGTCTCCTCGAGGACCCGGTACATCCAGGCCGGCTCCGACAGCCTGCCGCCGTCCTCGAAGCGAGCCTGCACCGACCGTTCGCGTGCCGGCCCGGGCGGGACATTCCACAGGTTGTTGCCGCCCGACGCGGTGGGACCGCTGGTGCCGCAGTACCCCTTGTCGGCGAGGACGACCCGCGCGCCGTCCCGGGCCGCCGCCAGTGCCGCCCACGTTCCGGCGGGTCCGCCGCCGAGGACGAGGACGTCGGCGTCGATCTCGAGCCGGCTCACGAAGCGAACAGCATCGCCGACGCGACGACGGCCGCCCCGGTTCGTTCGGACAGCGGGCGGCGGAACAACCAGTCGAGTAGAGACATCGTTACCCCCGGTCGGAGCGGTATGGACACCGCTCGATCGTCGGCTGACCGGCTCGTCCGAACAAGGGTTCTCGTCAGCGTGCGCCGAACCCCGGCAACCATCCAGCGAACCCGCCCCGACGACTTACCTTCCGGACACATGCGGCAGCAGGCGGCACCGCCCTCTATGGTGGACGCATTTGCACGCCGAGGACGGGTAGCGCATGGACGACAGGACTGTAGCGATCGGGGCACTCGCGATTGCCACCGTGTCGGCGGTCTCCGGCCTGATGATCGGCGCCGCGGGCGGCGCGTTCGGCAACCGCGGGCCGGCAGTCGCGCCACCGCCGCTGACGTCGGAGGGCCTGCAAGCCGCCGGGCCCTACAGCGCCGCACCGGCCACCTTCCAGGTGTTCGTCCCGCCGACCCCCACCTGGCAGATGGCCGACCTCACCACCCCGCGGGCCGTCACGCTCACCACCGAACCGGCGCCGGTGACCACGGCGCCGCCGCCCGCGCCCTCGACGACCCCCGCCCCGCCTCCGCCGGTCCGGACCACGGTCGCGCCGCCTCCGCCGACGATCAGCCTGGCCCCGGTCACCACACCCGTCACCCGGCCTCCCGTGATCGCGACGACCGAGCAGTCCGTGCCCCGGATCGCCGCCCCGCCGTCCGCGGCACCCGCGGAGCCGACGCTGCCGCCGGTCACCACCACTACGACGACGACGCGTCCGGTGATCACCATCCCGCCCGTCACCACCAGACCGCGGGGCTGACGCTCACCCGAGCCTTTCCGAGAGCAGCAGTCGGTAAGGTGGCTTCCCGCCGGATTGGGGGGTCCACTCCGGGACCGTGAGTGTCCAGTATCGGAGGTCGGGATGAATGGCGGGGAGAATTTTCGGTCGGGCGAGTGGGATCACCACGCCATCAGGAGTGCGGTCGACGCGCTGAGGCCCGCCGAGTCCGGTGCGGTCGCCGCGGCCTGGGACGACCTCGGACGGCGATTCCAGGAGTCGGTGACCGCGTTCCACGACGCGACCCGGGCCGCGGTCGACACCGGCTGGCGTGGGCCGACCGCGACCGCGGTGGCTTCTTCACTCGACGACTACGCCGCCCGCGCCGGGCAGGTCGGTGGCCGGTTCACCGATGTGGGCGATGCGTTGCGGCACGCGACGGCCGGAGCCGAAGCGGTGCGCGGCGCGGTCGGCAGGCCCGGCGACCACCCGGCCGACTGGACCCGGGTGCTGCCCGTCAACTGGACCGCGGAAGCCGACGCCGATGCCGCGGAACAGAACGCGAAGGCCGCCATGGACAACCTCTACACCTCGGCGTATCGCGTTGCGGACGAACAACTCCCCGCTGCCGGCCTCGCCGCGACCCACGCCGCGGCAACGGCCCACGGTCAGCCGGTGGGCTTCGACATCGGACCGAACGGGGTGCACGGCATACCCAGCGATCAGCAGGTGGCCGAGCCCGAATCCGATTCCGTCCCGCGCAATGAGCACCGCAGGAGCGGCGAGGTGCCGCTCGAAGACTCGCCGGCGACCGCCCAGGCCGCGCCGGGTTCGATCGCGGGTGCGGCGCTGGCCGGGGCCGTCGGCGGCGGGGTGGCGCAGTACGCGCGCAGCATCGTGTCCGCTCACCGGACGATCACCCCCGAGCGGCCGGGCGGCCCGGTCCTGCCCGCCGCCCGGGAGGACGAGGCGGAACCCCCGACCTACCTCGAAAGCATCGACGAGGAAAGCGAACTCGTCGGGAAACTGCCCCTCGTCACACCCGCGGTGATCGGCGAATAGACGTGGGGCACTGGGTGTTGAGCGGTCCGCAGTTCTCGGCGTTGTGGGCACTGACCGGACAGGACCGCATTCCGTATCCGTTCAAGGTCACGAGCACGCTGGCCACCGCCGACGAGTACGCGGCGGAGCAGCGTCGGATCCGCGCCGACTTCTCCGGCCCCGAACACGACCCGCTCGGGTCGGCGCTGCTGGTGCTCGCCGAACCCGACCTCCGGATCGAGATCTCCGGTTCGGCAGGTGCGGACGGCGGTACCTCGATCCGCATGACGGGCGCCCTGGCACGCGGGCACGGGATCGCGGCGATGCAGCATCCGGGCGCCGAAGTGGTGATCCGGAGCTGCGAACCGTACGACGTCGGCCGGCAGCTGATCGCTCAGCTCCCCGACACCGACGCGGGCACGGCGGCGGGCATCGTGGTCCCGCCGACACCGGCCGGGAGCACACGGGCAGCCCGGATCCTCGACAGGCCCTCGACGAGCCAGGGGGTCGTCACCGTCGTCCGCGGCTCGCGGCACTCACCACGCCCCGTCGGCGGTCTGGCGTGGCGGGACATCGAGGGCGACGGCCGGTACCTCGTGTGGGGCGACACCGCCGTGGCGGTGGAACCGGGCACGTCGTGGCACCTCCTCGACGCCGTCACCCGGCTGACCGGACGGATCGCGGCCGGTCACCCCGTCTGAGCCCGCCACCCCCTCCTGCGCTGCGGTCTCGGCGATCGCCGCTACCGTATAGAGCGGAAGTAGGTGACTCGTGGTCGACCCGGACGGAGCAGACATGCAGGACTTCGATCTGGATTCGAGCGTGAACCGCGACTGGGCCGAGTTCCAGCGGCGCCTCGCGGACTATCTGGCAGCGATGCAGGACGAGGACCTTCTGGTCCTCGAATCGGGGTTCGAGGAGCTCGACGAATCCCAGGGGCTGATGCCGTGCATCCAGTTCGTCGTGTGGGACGGGGACACGGTGCGCTGCGAGGTGCCGTCGAACCATTACCTGCACCCCGACCGCGCACTGACCGAGGCCGAACAGACGTACCTCACCGAGCTGGGCTGGAACCGGCCGACCCGCGGTCCGGACGACGAACCCGACGACGGCTCCCCCGCGTTCTACGTCGACAAGAAACTGTCGTGGTCGGATCAGCTGGCCGCGATGGCCGTGGCCGCGTTCCGCGACGTCTGGGGAATCACCCATCCCGCGTTCCTGAGCACCGAGACGTCGAGTACGGATCCCGAGGCCACGTTCGACCCGGTTGCGGTGCGGCCACCGCTGGTCGCGCAGCTCGACCCCGCAGCCGCCGTGGTCCCGCGCGACGTCGAGCACCTCCACGAACTGATCACACTCGCGTTGGTCCCGATGCTCGGGCTGCTGCCCGAACGCGACCCGGACGGCGACGTCCCGATCCGGATGGGCAACACCATCCTGTTCGTCGGCCCGCTCGCCGACACCGTCGACGTGCAACTGTTCGCGCCGCTGGTGCACGACATCAGCGACCGCACCCGGGCCGCCGAGGTCACCGCCGACCTCAACCGCACGTGGTCGCGGATCAAGTTCGTGCTGGTCGACGACCGGTTGTCGGCGTTCCTGGAAGTGTCGGGCAACCCGTTCGTCCCGCAGCACCTCACCGACAGCTGCAAGGCGTTCTCCGATTTCCTGCGCACCGTCGACAACGAGTTCGCGTCGCGGTTCGGTGGCGAACTGTTCTTCAACCGCGACTCCGGCCCCGACGAGGAACCCGAACCGGACGCGTCGCCTGGCACCGAGAGCCGGATGTCGTCGACCGACCTGCCGAAGGAACTTCAGACGCTGTTCCATCTCGACCCCGGGCCCGGAAGCGACACCGATCCGGCTGTCGTCGCCGACGTCTGCGGTCACGACCGCGATCGGATCCTCGTGCTCCTGGACACCGGCACCGCCTGGGTGTCCCGGTTGCGGGAGACCGACGACGCGTCCGCCGACCAGTGGGAGCGCATCGTCGGCGCCCTCCGCCACGCCCTCCGGACCGTCGTGCTGCCACCGACGACGGGCGCTCCCGACACCAAGCCACGGCCCGAGCAGATGGGACTGTTCACCAATCCCGAGGAGCAGACCCTGTTCGACGATCCGTCGTCCTAGAAGCCGCCCTTTCGACGATCGATCCGGGTTTCCCGGGATGTGGCGTACTGTCAGCACTATCGGAGCCGTCCAGGTTCCGCATTCAGGGATGGTCCATGGCTGACAAATCGCCCCGCAATTCCATGTCGAAGAAATCCGGTAAGTCGCTGAAGGAGAAGCGCGCCGACAAGAAGATGAAGACGAACGGACAGAGCGATCCGGAAATCGTCTCGCACGTCAAGAAGCGCTAGTGGTGTGTCTCGCAAATAAATATGGATTGATTCGATAGAATCCGTGCATGAGGAATCCGGTACCCGCTTTGCAGATTTCCGATGGGCAGCGTGTTGTGCTCGAGTCGTTGGCGCGGTCGCAGACGGGTGCGCACCGGGAGGTGGTGCGGGCCAAGGCGCTGTTGATGGCGTCCGAGGGTGTGGCCAACACGGCTATCGCGCAGGCGTTGTCGGTATCGCCGGGATCGGTGGCGAACTGGCGGACACGGTTCGCTGAAGATGGCATGGCGCGGTTGGGCGAGGTGCGCAAGGGTCGAGGTCGCAAGCCCTCGATCCCGCAGGAGAAGATCGACGAGATCGTGGACCTGACGCAGAACTACCGCCCGAAAGGCGAGACTCATTGGAGTTGCCGGACGATGGCCGAGTATGTCGGAGTCTCGAAGGACACGGTCCAGCGCGTGTGGTCCGCTCGTGGACTCAAGCCGCACCGGGTCGAGACGTTCAAGCTGTCGAATGATCCGCGATTCGAGGACAAGCTCGTCGACGTCGTCGGTCTGTATCTGAACCCGCCCGAGCGGGCGATCGTGTTGTGCGCGGACGAGAAGTCGTCGGTGCAGGCCCTCGACCGGACGCAGGCCTCGCTCCCGATGATCAAGGGCCGCGGCGAGACGATGACCCACGACTACAAGCGTCACGGCACCACCACCTTGTTCGCCGCGCTCGACGTCCTCACCGGCACCGTGATCGGCCAGTGCCTGCCGCGCCACCGCCATCAGGAGTTCCTGCGATTTCTGCGAACCATCGACCGTGAGGTGCCCAAGGACCTGGAAATCCACCTGATCCTGGACAACTACGCCACCCACAAACACGAGAAGGTCCGGGCCTGGCTCGACAAGCATCCACGGTTCCACCTGCACTTCACTCCCACCTCCTCCTCATGGCTCAACCTCGTCGAACGTTGGTTCCGAGAGCTGACCGATAAAGCTCTGCGACGCGGGGTCTTTCACTCCGTACCGCACCTCATCGCCTCGATCGAGGAATACCTCGACGCCCACAACGAAAACCCCCGACCCTACGAATGGACCGCGACCGCCGAATCCATCCTCGCCAAGGTCGCCCGCGGCCGCGTCGCACTCGAAAAGATCAGCTAAATCAGAGACACACCACTAGCGCCCGTGCGCCTTTCTGGTAGCGGCAGCAACCACAAAGGCGCACAAGCCGTCAGGCGACGACGGAGCGCTGGGGGACACCCGAGTACTCGCTGAGCGGGCGAATCGAACTGTTCGACGCGCCCTGCTCGATGATGTGGGCGGTCCACCCGGTGATCCGGCTCATCACGAACATCGGCGTGAACATTTCCACGTCGAATCCCGTCAGGTAGTTCGCCGGACCGGTCGGGAAGTCGAGATTCGGCGCGATCCCGGTGGCGCCGGCCATCGTCTTCTCCAGGATGTCGTACATCCGCATCCACTTCTCGCCGCCGGTGGCGGCGGCGATGTCGAGCAGTGCCGCCTTGATCGTCGGCACCCGCGAGTCACCGTTCTTGTAGACCCGGTGACCGAAACCCATCACCTTCTCCTTGGCAGCGAGTTTGCCCAGCAGCCACTCCTCGGCGCGGTCGGGCTCGCCGATCTCGAGCATGTCGTGCATGACGGCCTCGTTGGCGCCGCCGTGCAGCGGACCCTTCAACGCCCCGATCGCCGCGGTGACCGCACTGTAGATGTCGGACAGTGTCGACGTCACCACGCGGGCCGCGAACGTGGACGCGTTGAAACTGTGCTCCGCATACAGGATCAGCGACACCTCGAACGCTGTGACGACGGCCGCATCGGGCACGTCCCCGAAGCACATGTTCAGAAAGTTCTCCGCGAACCCCAGGTGCGAGTGCGGTGCGATCGGGTCCTGTCCGCGCCTGCGCCGGATGTCTGCGGTCACGATCGTGGGCAGCACCGCCGTCATGCGCAGCGCCTTCGCGAGGTTCTCGGACGGCGAATTGTCGTCCCCCGCCGGGTCTTCCGCGCCGAGTAGCTGATCGCCGTGCGCACCACGTCCATGGGGTGGCAGTTGTCGGGCATCTTCGCCAGCAGTGGCAGCAGGGAGCGGTCGACCCGGCGTGCCGCCCGCTCACGCTGGCAGAGTAGTTCCAGTTGCGCAGGGTAGGGAGTTCGCCGTACCAGTGCAGATACGCCACCTCCTCGAAGCTGCAGTGCGCTGCCAGGTCCTGCACCGCGTAGCCCCGGTAGGTCAGCGAATTGGTCTCCGGCACCACCTTGGAGATGGCGGTGGTGTCGAGGACGGTGACGGTGCACGCCGCGCTCATCGGTTCCCCGAACCCGGTGTCGGCGTCGATCAGGACCGTCAGGTCGGTGACGCGGGCGATCTGCTGCCCCCGTCCCGCGACCTCGGTCAGAGTGGTCAGCCCGATGTCGGGCAGGGCGAGATCCGCGGAGACGACGGCGCCTGAGACGTACACGCCCTCGAAGCCGATCCCCTGGATCGGTTTGGCCACCAACGGGTTGAACGCTCCGGGCAGACGTTGCAGCGTGCCCGAGTCGAGCCCGGCCCGGAATGCTTTCCACTTGTCCGCCGCCGACGTGGCCGCGGCGATCAGCCCGCTCATCGGAACAGTCCCGTGTCGTTGGCGGAGATCGACGAACTCGTCGCCCGGATGCCCGCCGTGGGGCGCACGCTCGTGACGCTGCACCGCCGGTTGCGGGCGACCACCGATCAGCTCGACCAGTTCTCGGCGCAGATCTCCGGGGACGCGGCGCCGGACCCGGCGCACGTTCCGATGCCCTACGAGGAGGTGCGGGACTTCCTCTAAGATCGGCGCAACCATATCGGCCGCCTCGACGACGCCGCCGCCGCCGAGGAGATGTTCAGGGGCAACGGACTGTCGATCGGCGCGCTGGACCTCCAGTTGGCCCGCATCCTCCGCGACCGGCACGGGGTGACGGTGCGCATCCGCACCGACTAACCGGATCAGCTGGGCCCCAAGCGGCTTTACGACGCCGAGGCGGGAATGCTGACGCTGCCCGTCGGCTCTCCGCCGGTCAGCGCGCATTCCAGATCGCGATGCAGGTGGCGTTCTTCACGCAGTCGGAGACGATCGACGCGATCGTCGCGGAGGACGAGTCGCTGACCGCCGAATCCGCCGCGCTCGCGCGAATCGGGTTGGCTCACTACTTCGCCGGGGCGCTGATCCTGCCGTATACGCTGTTCCTGGGTGCCGCCGAATCGCTCCACTACGACATCGACCTGCTGAGCCTGAAGTTCGAGGTGGGGTTCGAGACGATTTTGTCACCGGCTGTCGACGCTGCAACGGCCGGGTCAACGCGGCGTCCCGTTCTTCTTCGCCCGCACCGACCGCGCCGGGAACATCTCGAAGCGACAGTCCGCCACAGCGTTCCACTTCTCCCGGGTGGGCGGCAGCTGCCCGCTGTGGGTGGTCCACGAGGCGTTCGCGAGTCCGGGGAGGATCCTCACGCAGGTGTCGAAGATGCCCGACGGGCGCGCCTACCTGTGGATCGCGCGCACCACCCACAGCGGCGGTCTGGGATATCTCGCCCCGGAACGCAATTTCGCGATCGGCCTCGGCTGCGACATCGGGTACGCCGATCGGCTGGTCTATTCACGCGGAATCCAGACGGACGACCCGAGCACGGTCGTCCCGATCGGCGCGGGCTGCAAGGTGTGCGACCGGCCCGCGTGCGCGCAACGCGCCTTCCCGCAACTGGGCCGGGCCGTCCTCGTCAACGAGAACAGCAGCGGCCATCTCCCGTATCCGCAGGGCCGGTAGGCGCTCCGCGCCCGTGCGCGGTTAACGAGTCCAGGGACTCGTCAACCACTCACGGGCGGTAACGCTGCTCGCAACCGTGACGACTAGGACTTCGGATGCTCCTTCGTTCGGGGTGAGCGCCTGCGACACGGGTGGGGGCACATGGGCGACGGCGCGGACAGGCGCAAGGACCGCTGGACGACGGGACTCGTCGTGGTGTCGATCATGGCGTGCGGGGTGATCGTCGCGGGACTGCTCGATTCCGGATCCGGCCCGGCGACCGTCGACCTCAACGCGGACAGTCCCGCCGGAGCCCCGTCGTACGTCACCCCGACGGTCGAGTATCCCGTCGACATTCCCGGTTGTGCGACGGTGGAACCGCCGTCGGAGGGGGAAACCGTCGCCATGTGGGTCGGAGGTGAGCAGAGTTACGACAACCCGCGCTACCCGTGGTTCTCGGCGCTCAAGGCCTCGGCCATGACTGCCGCCGTCCTCGACGCCCTGCCGGAGGCCGTGGAGATCCCCCTCGTCAGCCCCACGGAGTCGTTGCTGTTCGAGCCGATTCCGGAGTACGAGCAGCCACCGGACGTCGAGGACGACTTCGGCGGCGTCACCAGCGCCCGGGGACCACTGCTCCGGGACTCGACTCCCGGGTCGCTGTGGTTGTCGGTCAGCAAGGCGGGCAGGCCGATTCCGCCGTGCGTGGCCGGCGAACTCGACCGTCGCACGACGCTGCCCGACGGCACGGTGCTGGATGCGGACGACACGTGGTCCGAGTACGACGGCCACCGCACCCTGTCCCGGAGCGTCGCCGGCTACTTCCCGGACGGCACGTGGATCCATGCCGACGCCACCGACGAGAACTTCGCCGAGGCCGACCCCGGCGCGAAGTACAGCGGCACCATCCCACTGAGCCTCGACGAACTCACCGCCATCGTGCTGCGCCCCGAACTGAGGGTGAGCACACCGGTTCCGCCGGGCACCCCGCCTCCTCCGACGGCATGCGGGTCGGGGGACGGTTCCGAGGACGAAGGACCGGCGCTGACCCGCGCCGATCTGGACCGGTTGAATGCCGTGCTCGACGACGCGTGGCGCGATCATCGCGTCGCGCTGTCGAGACCGCTCGGGTCGCTGCAACTGGCCGAGTACAGCGACAACGCGGTGTGTGAGAGCATCGACGTCACCACACGAGGATCCGAGGGGACTCTGCGGATCTCGATCGAGGGCGGCTACACCGTTCCGCCCGAGCCGGACAAGTACGACCCGTCCTACGACCCGCAGGCCGCGAAGGCCACCCGACTGCCGGACGGTTCCGTATTGGAGCGACGGGACGGGTACACCTCCGCGGCGTCCGAGCCCGGTGAACCCACCGTCGACGAGGCCGGCCGTTACGTGACACTGACACGGCCGTCGGGTACCCGGGTGTCGGTCAGCTCGACCTCCACGCTGCCGGCCACTCCGCTCCCCTACGAGCTTCTCGAATCCCTGGCCACGACCCCCGGACTGGAGCTGTAGCCGACATGGGACTCGACACGAGCACCCGAAATCTTTGGGCCGCAGCGCTCGTGGCGGTCGTGATCGTCGCCGGCGCCGTCACCACCGTGATCGTGCACGAACCGGAGTATCCGGAGGTGAACATCCCCGGGCTCACCGGTTTCGTGGGCCCCGACGCACCGGAGGCGTCGCCCGATGCACCGGGCGCCGAGTGGTCGCTCGATGCGGCCGCCACCTACGATCGACAGTTCGCCGTCTTCCGCAACCCGGTGTACGGCAGCGGATTCGACTCGGGCGAGCCGGGATTCGTCGACGCCGGACAGGTGCTGGTCACCATGATCGGGCTGGTGAACCAGCAGACGTCGGGGCTGGACGAGACGCGGTTGGTCGGGGTGGACGCCGACACCGGATCGGTGCGCTGGGAGACGCCCGTCGAGTCGCTGGGCGGGTGCGCCGACACCCTCGCTGCCGGGCGGATGGTCTGTTACACGACTCCCTTCGAGGACGCACCCGTCATCCTGGCGGTCGACACCGAGAACGGCTCCGTGACCCGCACTCCCACCGACTGGACGATCCTCGCGATGACGGCTGCCGACGACTGGCTGTACGTGATGGAGGGCGACCCGGAATCCGAGGACGTCCAGGTCCACAGCGGTGTGCCCACCGACCCCGATGCGAGCTGGTCGCAGCGCTTCGACCTCGGCTCGGCGTGGGAGGACGCGTTCGGTCACCTCATGAGCACCGAGCACGGTCAGGGTGTGCTCGAACTCGGCGGGGAGATGGCGGGGTTCGACCTCGCGACCGGGACACCGACGTTTACCCGCACCCTGCCCGACTGCACGCAGTCCGCCCGGGCCACCGAGGGCGGGGTGGTCGTCCGAGTCCACAGCGACTGCACCCTCAGCAAGGTGCTGGGCTCCGAGGCCGTCGATCGCACCGGTCGAGTCCTCGCGGCATCGGATGTGGAGGCCGCACACACCCTCGCCGTCGATCGCCCCGCCGACAGTACGATTCCGGTGCTTCTCGGTGACGGCGCCTACGACCGGACGACGGGCGAACTGCGATGGACGAGCCCCGCTCTCGTATCGACGCCACGTGTCGACACTGCGGAGTCGTATGGCCCGAACACCACGCAGGGCACCGCCGTGGCCGTGCTGGGCGATGTGGCATTGCTGCGCGACTACGAGGGCAAGACGGAAGCCGCACTCGACCTGAGGTCCGGAGAACGGTTGTGGCAACGACACTCCGACTCGTACGGCACCGTCGTCGTCGCGGAGGGGGATACCGCAGTGTTGCTGGAATCCGATGTCCTGCGCGCCGAGAACGTCCGGTCCGGCGAGGAACTGTGGGTACTCCCCCTGCAGACCGTGATCGACGACGACTCGTGGGGCAGCACACCCGTCGTCGCGGCGTCGAGCAGCCGCCTGGTCTACCTGACGTCGGGGACGATGGTCGGGTTGGGCGCGTCCGAGTGAATCACTCCGGGGCTATCCGGTCGGCGCGGCCCGCGCGCCGAGCCGCCACAGCGACGTCACTTCCCGTTTGCGCGCGGCGTGCAGCGCATCCGAGCGGTCCGCGACCTTGCCGTGCCGGGGCGCCACGTCCCGGCGTCCGAGGACGGTCAGTCCGGCGTCGTCGATCAGGGTCAGTAATTCCTCGCGGGTCCGCAGTCCGAGGTGCTCGGCGATGTCGGACAGGATGAGCCAGCCCTCTCCCCCGGGCTCGAGGTGCTCGGCCAGGCCGCCCAGGAATCCGCGGAGCATCCGGCTGTCCGGGTCGTAGATCGCGTACTCGATCGGCGAGGTGGGACGGGCGGGAATCCACGGCGGGTTGCACACGACCAGCGGTGCCCGGCCCTCGGGGAACAGATCGGTTTCCACCACCTGCACCTGACCGCCGTAGCCGAGCCGGTCCAGATTCGCCCGGGCGCAGGCGAGCGCATTCGCGTCGAGTTCGGTCGCGATCACCTTCTCGACACCGCGGTGCGCGAGGACGGCGGCCAGCACACCGGTGCCGGTGCCGATGTCGAACGCCTGCGTGTGCGACGGCAGCGGGGTGTCGGCGACGAGGTCGACGTATTCGCCGCGAATCGGCGAGAACACGCCGTAGGCGGGGTGGATGCGCGCACCGAGGGCCGGAATGTCGACGCCCTTCTTCTGCCACTCGTGGGCGCCGATCGCACCGAGCAGGTCGCGCAGGGTGGTGACGGTGGGCTGGTCAGTCGGTCCGTACGCCTCGAGCACCGCTTGCCGCACGTCGGGGGCGCGCCGCAGCGGGACGGTCTGGTCGGCGTCGAACGGCACCAGCAGCATCCCGAGGATCCCCGCCCGCCGCGACTGCGTCTGCCGGTGCAGGTGGAACGCGGTGGCGGGGTCGGTGGACGTCTTGCGGGTCTTGCGGTCGGTGCGGGCGGCGACGGCGGTGCCGAGCTGGCGGGCGTTGTGGAAGTCGCCACGCCACAGCAGCGCCGTCCCCTCGCACGCGAGGCGGTAGGCCTCGTCGGCGGTCATCGAGTCGTCGGCCACCCGGATCTTCTTCGGGGGCGTCGCCCCGCTGGTGGACCGCCACACCGCCGAATGCTCGGTGCCCTCCTCGGTCCAGCGGACGAACTCGGTTTCCATGAGGGAGAGCCTAGGCCTACGGCCCGTGAGTGGTTAACGAGTGCAGGCACTCGTCAACCGCGCACGGGCGGCGGAGCCGCCTCACCGGAGGGTGAGGACACTCTTCCCGACGGTTCGGCGGTGTTCGAGGTCGAGCAGGGCCTCGGCTGCCGCTCCGAACGGGTACCGGGTCGGCTCCGGAATCGTCAACGCGCCAGACGCGAGCAAGGGACACAATTCGCTCCACTGCGCGGACAGCCGTTGGGGGTCCTCGGCCCACCACGAGCCCCACGCGACTCCGACTGCGGACGCGTTCTTCAGGAGCAGTCGGTTCACTTTCACCGAGGGGATGTCCCGGCCGGTGAAGCCCATCACGAGAATCCTCCCGCCCGTCGCCAGGGATCGGACGCTGTCGGTGAATCGATCGCCCCCGACCGGGTCGACCACGACGTCCACCCCGCGGCCGTCGGTGATCGCGAGGACCTCGTCCCGCCAGTTCCCGGTGGCCACGACGTCGGAGGCGCCGAGACTCCGCACGTACTCCGCCTTCTCCTCACTGCTGACGACCGCGATGGTCCGCGACGCGCCGAGGTGAGGCGCCAGTGTGACCCCGGCGGTGCCGATGCCTCCAGCCGCACCCTGGACGAGCACCGACTCCCCCGCCTCGAGGCGTCCACGACATACCAGCGCGAAATGCACGGTGAGGTAGTTGAACAGCACGGCGGCTCCCGCGGCCATCGAAATCGTGTCCGGGAGGGAGAACGTCGTCTCCGGCGGCAGTGCGACCACTTCGGCCATCGCGCCGCCCACACCGGTCAATCCGACGACCCGGTCGCCCGGAGAATATCCGCTGCCGTCAGGGGCTGACCGCACGATCCCGGCGACCTCGCCGCCCGGGACGAACGGCAGTTCCGGCTTGTACTGGTACCTGCCCTGGGTGAGAAGCAGATCCGGGAACGACACCCCGACCGCGTGAACCTCGACGAGGATCGCGGATTCGTCCGCGACGGGTTCGTCGACCTCGACCGCGGCGAGCGCCCGGGGACCGTCGAGCGCGGTGACCATCAGTGCGCGCATGCGGTTGTGCCCGTTCATGTGACCGGGAGTTCGCGGACGGCCGCCCGGCGCAGCTTGCCGACTTCGGTGCGCGGAAGGTCGGGCCGGAAGTCGACGACTTTGGGTGCCGCGTAGGGTCCGACGCGCTGCGCGACGAGGTGTGTGAGTTGCGTGACGAGGTCGCTGTCGTCGGCCCGGGTGTCCGCGCGGACGACGACGGCCCGGACCACTCCGCCGCGGATCGGATCGTCGTACGCGACTGCCGCGGCGTCGGCGACCGCCGGGTGCTGTAACAGCGCGTTCTCGACCTCGACCGGGCTGATGTTGTGGCCCGACGCGATGATCATGTCGTCGTCCCGGCCCAGTATCTGCCACCGTCCCTCGGGGTCTGTGACGGCTCGGTCCTCGGTGAGGAATACGTCGCCGCGCCAGCGGTCGGCCCACAGGTCGGGGGTGTTCTCGTAGCCGCTGGACATCTGGTACCGGGGCTGCCGTACCGCGATCAATCCCGGTTGCCCGTCGGCCACCGGTTGCCCGTCCCGGTCGGCGAGGAAGGTGTCGAACCCCGGAATCGTGGCGGACATCCAGCCCGGACCGGACCTCGTTTCGGTGCCCTGGGTGTCGCCCAGGAGCATGCCGACCTCGGACAGTCCGTACCCGTTGCGCACGGCGGGTGCACCGGTGCCGGCCCAGGTTGAGGCGACCGCTGCGGTGAGCGGTTCGCCGGCAGCGGCGACGGTGCGGAGCGTCGGCGGCACCCCGTCCTGCGCGAAGGTCGCCGTCAGGCGCCGCAGGGCGGCCGGCGCGGTGGTGAGGATCGTGGCCTTCTCTTCCCGGATGACGCGATGCCAGGCCTCGGGGACGAACTTCCCCGAGTACATGACGCGCGGCACGCCCAGCGCCATGACGGCAGCACCGGTGCTGTACAGCCCGAACGCCCACGCCGGGTCCGACGTCGAGAAGACGACGCTGCCGCGGGTCGCCCCGAGAACGCTCTTCGCGTAGGGCATGACGGAGACGAAGGTGGCGTGGGTCATGGTGCACGCCTTCGGCGTTCCGGATGTTCCGCTGGTGAACAGCAGGGTGGCGGCGTCCCCGAGTGCCGTCGTCGCGAGCGGGCCGTCGGCGTCGGCCCCGTCGATCTCGGTCCAGAAGGACCGGTCGCCCGTGCCGGCCGCGACGTCGCCGACGACGAACACGGCGGGATCGAGTCCGTGGGTCGCCTGCGCCTGCGCGAGCGCAGGCCGGTACTGCTGATCGACGACGACCGCGCGGACTCCCGCCGCGTCGAGGCGCAGGCCGATCGCATCCGGGGCGAACCCGCCGAACAAGGGCACGTACACCAGCCCGGAGCGCCACACCGCAATTGCGGTGATCCAACTCTCGACCTGTCGCGAGAGGAGTCCGCCGACGCGATCTCCCCGCTTCAGCCCCGCGCGTGCGAACACCCGTGCCGCCTTGGCGGCGAGCCTGTCGAGTTCGCGGTACGTCCAGCGGTCGGCCGAGCCGTCCTCGTGCCGGACGGTCAGCGCCACCCGATTCGGGTCGGCCGCGTAGCGGGTGCAGATTTCGTGGGCGGTGTTGAAGTCGCCGCCGAACGGGTCGCGGTCCAACAGGGATTCGATGTCCTGCCAGGCATCGGCGAGTGTGGACGATGCGAGTCTGTCGAGAGACATCAGTGATTCACCTTTGCAGTTTTCGTCAGGGTCAGGACCAGGACCGTGATGGCACACGCCGCGGCGATATACGCGGCCAGGGCCCACGCACCGTCCGTCTCTGCAGCGATCGCCACCGCGATGAACGGTGCGGGAGCACTGAACACGACACCACCGAACTGATAGGCGACGGACGCGCCGGTGTACCGGACTTCGGCCGGGAACAGACCGGTTACGTATCCGGCCACCGCGGAATAGGTGACGGCGTGACCGATGGTGATGATCAGAATCATCGCCAGCAGGACGGCGACACCCACGCCGGTGGACAGCAACCAGAAGAACGGATACGCGATCGCGGCCATGTAGAGGGACCCGTAGATCAACATCTTCCGTGCTCCGATCCGGTCCGCGATCATCGACGCGTAGGGCACGGACAGGATGTCGAGGACACACGCGACGAGGATGCTCAACAGAATCGTCTGCCGCGAGATGCCGAGTTCCTTCGGACCGTACGACAGCACGAAGACGGTGACAAGGTAGAACGGCACGAGGGAGGCGGCCTGGGTGAGAATCCCGACGCCCAGCGCGCGCTTCTCACCCCGCAGGACCGCGAGGATCGGGAAGTCGGCAATCTTCTTGTTGCGCTTGACGTTCTCGAACTCCGGCGATTCGACGACCTTCAGTCGCACGTACATGCCGACCGCGACCAACCCGGCGCTGGCCAGGAACGGAAGCCTCCATCCCCACGCCTGGACCTGGTCCTCCGGAAGCTGCTCGACCAGGAGGAACGCGAGCGTCGCGAGAACGAGTCCGGCTGGCACGCCGGCCTGCGGCCAGCTGCCGTAGAACGCCCGCTTCTCGCGCGGTGCGTGTTCGACTGCCATCAGCACCGCACCGCCCCATTCTCCGCCGACCGCGAAGCCCTGTGCGAGGCGCGCGAGGACGAGCAGCACGGGTGCCGCGAGACCGATGGCTCCGTAGGTGGGGATGAGTCCGATCGCGACCGTCGACGACCCCATCAGCACCAGGGAGAACACCAGCATCTTTTTGCGGCCGATCCGGTCTCCGAAGTGCCCGAAGACGATCGCGCCTGCGGGACGCGACACGAACGCGACACCGAACGTCGCGAAGGCTGCCAGCGTTCCCGACAGCGGACTCAATGACGGGAAGAACGCCTTCCCGAATACCAGGGCGGCCGCGGTCCCGAAGATGAAGAAGTCGTACCACTCGATTGCCGTTCCGACGAAGGATGCGAAGGCAACCTTCCGGGGTTTGACCCGAGTGACCTCCAGGTCGTCGATGACTCTCATATCGAATCTCCCATCGCTGCTGATGTGGGGCGGTGCGGCAGCCGTGTGTCGATCCGGTGCCACCGCGGTTGTGATCGGGCCATCGGGCCTCGTCCGGGGTTCGCCGATCGGACATCGTCCGCCCCGTGTGGCCACGGTCACAGGTCTAGCACATCCCGGACGTCGACCGCAAGCATTTTTGTACCGATCGATACAAGTCGCGACTACACCTAAGTTCCGGGGGAATACGACGTCTAGACGGACTTTCACGAACTCTCTGGACTATTATTGGATCGATCAGTACATTTCTGAACATGAACGAGAACGATCACGACGATCCCCGCGTCGCGCTGGTCTCCGGCGGTTCCCGCGGCATCGGAGCCGCCGTCACCACGGCCCTGACGCAGCGCGGCTGCCGGGTGGGCTGCACGTACCGGACGAGACGTGAGGACGCCGAGAAGCTCGCCGCGGACGCTCCCGAACAGGTACTTCCGATCCGCTTCGACCTGCACGACGGCACCACGGCGCCCACGGCGGTGGAGCGCGTCGTCTCCCGCTGGGGACACCTCGATTCGCTCGTCCTGAACGCGGGCCAATGGTCGGGCGGGCGGCTCGTCGAGACGGACCCGGACGCCTGGTGGAGCGTGATAGAGACGAACCTTCGCGGCACCGTCGCCCTCGCGCGGGCAGCGCTGCCCCACCTCGTGCACGGCAGGTCACCGAGCATCGTGCTGGTGTCGTCGGTCGTCGGCGTGATCGGTCACGCCGGCGACACCGCGTACGCGGGTGCGAAGTCCGCGATGATCGGCTTCGGTCGTTCACTCGCCAAGGAGGTTGCACGGGACGGCATCCGGGTCAACGTGCTGGCCCCCGGCTTCGTCAGCACGGACATGACCGACGCGGTGCCCGACTCCGCACGCAGGCGCATCGAACGGGAAACCGTCCTCGGCCGATTCGGCACCGTCGACGAAATCGCCAAGGCCGCAGTCTTCCTCAGCGAAGACGCCACATTCTGCACCGGCTCCGTCCTCACCGTCGACGGTGGCTGGGCGCTGTGACACACCACGACCGCAACGACCAACAACGAAGGGACACAACACCATGACCGCGACACTCACGCATTCGGTCGGCATTCCGGAGTCGGAGTACCTGGCGCTCCGGGACCGCATTTTCGAGGCGATCTGGGCCGAACTCGATCCACTCGAACAGCGGATCGAGGACGACGAGCAGGTTCCGCACGACATCGTCATGCCCATCCTCGAGCGGATCGGCGCGCTCGGCCTGCTCGTCCCCCGCGAGTACGGCGGCAGCGGCCTGTCGATCGCCCAGTACCTGCCGATCATCGCCGAGTTCGCCAAGGTGCAGGGCGCGCTCCGGGTCATCGTCCACGTGCACAACTCCTTCGCCCACGCGCTCTCCGAGATCGGCAGCGACCGGCAGAAGGCGGACGTCCTCCCGGGCACGGCCACGGGCCGGAACTCGGTCGCGTTCGCGCTGACGGAACCGGGCTTCGGGACGGGCGCCGACCTCGGGTCGACCGCGGTGCGCGAGGGCGACGGCTACATCCTGAACGGCGAGAAGTGGTTGATCACCAACTCCGACATCGCTTCTCACTTCATCGTCTTCGCGAAGACGACCGCGACCGACGTCTCCGCGTTCCTCGTTCCCCGCGAGACCGATGGTCTCTCGATCGCAGCGCTTCCCGAGACGATGGGATGCAAGGGCACCGAGCACGGACGCGTCACCCTCGACTCCGTCCGGGTGCCCGCCACCGCCCTCGTCGGCGTGGAGGGACAGGGAAACGAGCACCTCGAACGCGCACTGGAGATCAGCCGGGTGTTCATCGCGGCAAGCTCCCTCGGCACGTCCGAGCGCGCCCTCGAACTGTCGATCGCCCACGCGAAGAGCCGTGTCACGTTCGGCAAGCCGATCGGTACACGGCAGGCCATCCAGCGCTACCTCGCGGAGATGGCCACCGACGTATACGCCCTGCGCGGGATCCTGGCCGACGCAGCGCAGAAGTGGGATGCCGGCGAACGGATACCCGCCGAGGCCAGCATGTGCAAGCTGTTCGGCCTCGAGGCCGTCGGCCGGGTGACCGACCGCGCTCTACTCATCCACGGCGGAATCGGATACACGCGCGCGCATCCGATCGAACGCCTCTACCGGGATGCCCGCCTCAATTGGCTCGAGGAGGGCACCCCGACGATCCAGTACCTGGTCACGGCGGGCCGTCTACTCGACGGGTACGCGTTCTCCGACGCCTTCGAGACGTCGCGCACCAACTGACATCAGCCGCCCTGCGGCCGGAACGGGCGCAGGGCGGCACCACGCTCTCGAAGGAGACGAACAATGACGGACCACGACCCCACCGTCCTCGTCGCGGGGGCACGAACCCCGTTCGGACGCTTCATGGGATCGCTGTCGAGCCTGAGCGCCCAGGAACTGGGTGGCCACGCGATCAGCGGTGCGCTGCAATCCGCCGGCGTCGACGCAAGCGCCGTCGACCACGTCGTCATGGGTCAGGTGCTCACGGCAGGCAGCGGCCAACTGCCGGCGCGCGTCGCAGCGGCGGCCGCCGGAATCCCCATGACGACACCGGCACTGAACATCAACCGGATGTGCCTCTCCGGAATCGATGCGATAACGCTGGCGCACCAGATGATCGTCGCCGGCGACGCGGACGTCGTGGTCGCCGGCGGTCAGGAATCGATGAGCACCGCGCCGCACCTCCTGGCGAACAGCCGTCGCGGGCACAAGTACGGCGACACGGTTCTGATCGACCACCTCGCGTTCGACGGGCTCCAGGACGCCTTCACCGGGTCGTCGATGGGGGCGCTGACCGAGTCGAGGAATCCCGAGTACGGGATCACCCGGGAGGCCCAGGACGACTGGGCCGCACGCTCGCACCGTGCGGCCGCACGCGCGCGCAAGGACGGCGTCTTCGCCGCCGAGATCGTTCCCGTTCCGATCACGTCCGGCAGGGGTGAGACGACCGACGTGAGCCACGACGAGGGCATCCGGGCCGACACCTCGGCAGCGGACCTCGCCGGGCTGCGTCCGGCTTTCGCCGCGGGCGGCTCGCTGACTCCGGGCAACTCGTCACCGATCTCCGACGGTGCCTGCGCCGTCGTGGTCACGCGGAAGTCGACGGCCGTCCGGCTCGGCCTGTCGTGGCTGGCCGAGATCGGATCACGCGCCGTGGTCGCCGGACCCGATTCGGGTCTGCACGAGCAGCCGTCGAACGCCATCCAGGCCGCGTGCCGACGCGAGGGGATCGCGCCCCGCGAACTCGATCTCGTCGAGATCAACGAGGCGTTCGCCGCGGTCACACTCGTCTCGTCCGAACACCTCGGTCTCGACGCGGACCGGGTGAACGTCAACGGCGGCGCGATCGCGCTCGGCCACCCGATCGGTGTCTCCGGGGCACGGATCGTCCTGCATCTCGCGCTCGAACTGCGCCGCCGCGGCGGTGGTGTCGGCGCAGCGGCGCTGTGCGGGGGCGGCGGCCAGGGGCAGGCCCTGATCGTGCACGTCGAACGGTGATTCGATGAGCACCAAGTACGACCTCAACCGCACCGAGATTCTGCGCGTGTCCGCCGAGCTGTTCGCGAGGTCGGGCTACCACGGCACCGGGATCGCCGACCTGGGCACGGCGGTGGGGCTCGGCCGCGGGGCCCTGTACCACTACATCGGCAGCAAGGAGGAAGTCCTGTTCGCGATCAGCAGCCGACAACTCGCGCAGATGAACGACGTGGCCGACGAACTCGCCCTGACCGAACCGGATCCGGAGCTACGCCTCCGCGGTCTCGCCCGGGCCCTGCTCCGCAACATCGCCGAGCACCGCGCGGAGTGGACGGTGTTCTTCCGCGAGTACCACGCCCTGACCGGTGATCGGCGGGTGCGGGTCGTCGCGGCGCGCGAACGGTACGAATCACATTGGCGGCATGCGTTCGAGCAGGGCGTCCGGGACGGCGCGTTCACCCTGTTGCCGCCGTTGATGATCAAGGGTGTACTCGGCATGTTCAACTACAGCTACCTCTGGCTCACCGCCGACGGCGCCCGCACCCCCGAGGAGATCGCCGACGGCTTTCTCGACGCCCTGATCACCGGGCTGGCCGCGCCGAACCCGTGATCTGGGCCGTCTAGACTCACATCTTCGACCGCCGGGAGACAAAGGGGCCCTTCGATGAGCGACAAGTACGACGCCAACCGGGACCGAGTCCTGCAGGTGGCCGCCGAATTGTTCGCGAAGTCTGGCTACCACGGCACCGGGGTCGCCGAGATCGGTGAGGCCACCGGGCTGGGCCGGGGCGCGCTGTACCACTACATCGGCAGCAAGGAGGCAATCCTCTACGAGATCAGCAGCCGGCAACTCGCGCAAATGAACACGGTCGCCGACGAACTCGCGCTGTCCGAGGCCGACCCGGAGAAACGGCTGCGCGGCCTCGCACGGGCGCTCATGCGGAACATCGCCGAGCACCGTGCCGAGTGGACGGTCTTCTTCCGCGAGTACCACGCCCTGACGGACGAGCGTCGCGATCGCATCATCGCCGAACGTGAACGCTACGAATCCCATTGGCGGAACGCGCTGGAGCAGGGCATCCGCGACGGACAGTTCCGTGCCCTCCCGCGGCTGATGGTCAAGGGCCTGCTGGGCATGTTCAACTACAGCTACCTCTGGATCACCCCCGCGGGCGCCGAGACACCCGAGGAGATCGCGGACGAGTTCCTCGACGCCGTTGTCACGGGGATGCGGGCGTGAGGCGCTCCGCGCCCGTGCGCGGTTAGCGAGTCTCTGCACTCGTTCGCCACGCACGGGCGGCGTAGCCGCTGGCTTGGACGCACCAAGCCAGTAGGGACTATCCTCGTCGCATGAGTCCGTCATCGGCCACCCCTGCCCGTTGCTCGATCGCGCGCACCCTCGAACTCCTGGGCGACAAATGGACGCTGCTCATCGTCCGCGACGCCTTCTGGGGCCACAGCCGATTCTCGGAGTTCACCCGCAGCCTCGGCGTGGCGTCCGACGTCCTCACCGCACGGTTGGCGATGCTCGTCGACGAAGGAATCCTCGAACGCCGCGCCTATCGCCAGGAAGGGTCGCGGGAACGTCTGGAGTACGTGCTGACCGAAAAGGGCAAGCAGTTGCATGTCGTGATCGGCGCTCTGGGCCAGTTCGGTCGCGACCATCTGCCGCGTCCGGGTAGCACCTCCCCCGAGTACTCCGACGAGACCACCGGCGAGGCCGTGTCCCTCGCGTTCGTCACCGACGACGGTCGACGCGTCTCGGCATCGACTCTGCATGTACAGCAGGGCACTCCGGCCCCGGCGGCCGATCCCCAGGGTTAACCGGAACTCGTGAAGAACGGGAGCGCGACCTCGCCGTATCCATGCTAACTTGGAAATTCCAAGTTAGCGAGAGGCAAGGAAGCCATGTCTGCACAACACGGAGTTCACGCAGTCGAGAATTTCTGGGCCCGGGTGTGGCAGTCACCCCAGGACCCCCATGCGATCGACGAGCTCGTCGTCGACGACTTCGTCATCGTCACCGGTGGAGAGGCGATCCGCGGCCGGGACGCCTTCAAGGAATGGGTGCTGAAGTTTCAGTCGACCGTCGAGGACCTGGAGTTCATCCCCGTCGAAACGTTCCAGAACGAGGACGGTTCCCGCGTCGCGTCGCTGTGGGAGATGACCGGCCGCAATCGCGGATTCATGGGCACCGAGCCCGACGGGCAACCCATTCACCTGACGGGCACCGCGGTGTGGAACGTCCGCGCCGACGGGATGCTCGAATCCAACCGCGTCGAGCGCAATGCCTGGGAGCTGCACCGGCGGCTGACGGCCTAGGCGCTTCGCGCCCGTGCGTGGTTAACGAGTGCAGAGACTCGTTAACCACGCACGGGCGGCGGAGCCGCCTACCTGGCTGCAGCGATGCGGGCCTCGGCGACGGCGTCGGCTGCGGCGCCGGCGAGGATGCCGTCCCGCTTCGCGACGTCGAGGATCTGTACGACGGTGGCGAAGATCTTCTCGACCTGCGCGCGGACGTCGTCGGCGGACGTGCCGAGCCGCTCGCCTGCGACCTGGATGAGTCCGCCGCCGTTGGCGACGTAGTCGGGAACCCAGGTGATGCCGCGTTCGCCGAGGTCGTGCTCGACCGCGGGGTGGGCGAGCTGGTTGTTCGCGGCCCCGCAGATCACCTGGGCGGTGATCGCGGCGACGGACTCGTCGGTGAGCGTGGCGCCCATCGCGCAGGGTGCGTAGACGTCGAGTTCCTGGCCGATGACGCTGGACGCGATCTTGACCTCGGGGAAGTCGCGGGCCACCCGGTCGAGTGCGGCGGCGTTGACGTCGGTGGCGACCACCGACGCGCCGTCGGCGAGCAGAAGCTTGATCAGCTGGTAGCCGACCTTGCCGGTGCCCTCGACGCCGACGGTACGGCCGGCGAGGCTCGCGGTGCCCCACTTGGCCTGGGCGGCGGCGCGCATGCCCTGGAACACGCCGAGGGCGGTCATCGGGGCGCTGTCGCCGGACCCGCCGGCGGACGTGTTGCGTCCGACGACGTAGTCGGTGGCGCGGCCCATCACGTCGAGGTCGTCGGAGTTGGTGCCCACGTCGCCGGCGGTGATGTACCGGCCGCCGAGTGTCTGAACGAACCGGGCGTACGCCTCGAGCAGCGCCTCCGACTTTCCGGTGGCCGGGTCGCCGATGATGACGGCCTTACCGCCGCCGAGGTCGACTCCGGCGATCGCCGACTTGTAGGTCATGCCCCGCGACAGGCGCAGGACGTCCTTGAGGGCGGCGGCTTCGTCGGCGTACGGGTAGAAGCGGGTTCCGCCGAGAGCCGGCCCGAGGGTGGTGTCGTGGATCGCGACGATCGCCTTGAGTCCGGTGGCGGGGTCCTGGAAGAACGTCACCTGCTCGTGGGCGGTGTCGGTGGGGAAATCGGTGCGCTCGAACACTCCAGCGTTTTCGGGCTGTGCGGTGTCGTGACGTTCCGCGGTGAGAGTCATGTCTTCTCAGGACCTTTCCGGAGTGGTGGCAATCGTGATGGTGGAGGTGTCGACGCCGAGTTCGGCGAGACGCTGGAGGTAGACGGTGACGTTGCGCAGTTTCACGTCCTCGTAGCCCCGGACGAGGTCGGGGGTCGCGGCGATCAGCGTTGCGGTGTCGTAGGTGTCGGCGGAGAGGTCGGCGACGAGGCGGGTCACCGTGGTCTCGTAGTGTGCGAGCAGCTGACGCTCGAGGCGACGGACCTTGGCGTAGCCGAAGGGGTCGAACGCGGTGCCGCGCAGGAACTTCGCCTTGGCGAGCGTCTTGAGCGCGACGTGCGAGCGGGGGCCGAATCCGATCTTGGTCTTGCGGCCCATGGCCTTGAGGACGGGCGGGTGCAGCTTGTAGGTGAGCTTGCCCGCGCCGGGGACCTCGCCGGCGGCGGCGTCGAGGAACGCCTGGTCGGTGAGCATCCGGGCCACCTCGTATTCGTCCTTGTAGGCGGTGAGCTTGTGCAGGCCGGCGGCGACGGCCTCGCTGAACTCGGTCCGGCTGCCCAGCTCGCGTTCGGCGTCCCATGCCTGCTGCACCAGGGCGATGTAGCGGGCGGCGACGCGGTCGCCCTGGAAGGCAACGAGGTTCGCGGCGCGGCGTTCGGTGAGCTCGAGCGTCGTGCCGTCCAGGGTGGATCCGGCGAACAGGTGCGTCGGGACGACGGTGTCGCTGCGCTGCGGCACGGCGGCCGAGCTGGTGGCGGCGAGGAAGGCTTCCCGGTCGGCGACGGCGACGCGTCCCCAGTGGAACGCGGCCTTGTTGGACTCGACGGCCACGCCGTTGATCTCGAGGGCCTCCTCGATGAACCGGGCGGGGACGGGCAGTCCGCCGGCCTGGTAGGCCGCGCCGACCAGCAGGAAGTTGGCGGCGGCCGTGCTGCCGAACAGTGCGGTGGCGGCGGCGAGCCCGTCGATCGCGGTCAGTTCGCGGGCTGAGACGTCGAGACGCTCGAGCAGCTTGTCCTCGTCCGGGTAGCGGACGGCGGGGTCGTAGACCATGTCGCCGGTCGGGGTCTGGCTGGTCGACGCGACGGTGATGGTGCGCTCGGAGCTGCCGAAGCCGGCGTACTTGGCGTCGGCCGCCGTCAGCAGGTCGAATGCGAGGACGCAGTCGGCGGTCGCGGGGCTGATCCGGTTGGACGGCGCCGAGCTTCCCGACCGCGTCTTCTGATCGCTGAGCCGCAGGTGCGACGTGACGGGCCCGGCCTTCTGGCTGAGACCGGTCTGGTCGAGTCCCTCGACGTGCAGCCCGGCGCGCAGCGCGGCCATGCCGAGCACCTGGTTGACGGTGACGATGCCGGTACCACCGACGCCGGCCATGAACAGGTTGTGCGTTCCGGTCCACACGGCGGGGTCGGGGTCGCCGACCTCCGGCGGAACCGGGATCTCGCGCAACGTCTTCGGTGCGCCTTCCTCGGGCAGCTCGACCGTCACGAACGACGGGCAGTCGCCCTCGAGGCAGGAGTAGTCGGTGTTGCAGCTGGTCTGGTCGATCTTGGTCTTGCGGCCGAATTCGGTGTCGACGGGCTGCACGGACAGGCAGTTGGACTTGACGCCGCAGTCGCCGCAACCCTCGCAGACGGCCTCGTTGATGACGACGCGGGTGCGGCGGGCGGGCAGCTTGCCGCGCTTGCGCTTGCGGCGGGCCTCGGCGGCGCACTGCTGGTCGAAGATCAGCACGGTGACGCCCTCGATGTCGCGGAGGACGCGCTGCGCCTCGTCGAGGCGGGTCCGGTCCCACAGCAGCGTGTTGGCGGCGAAGTGGGCGCCCTTGTGCCGCTTGGGATCCTCGGCGCACACGATGATCTGCTTGACACCCTCGGACGCCAGCTTGTGGGTCAGCTGAGGCACGGTCAGCCCGGCCTCGGCGTCCTGCGCGCCGGTCATCGCGACGGCGGAGTTGTAGAGCACCTTGTACGTGATGTTGACGCCGGCGGCGACGCATGCCTGCACGGCGAGCTGGCCGGAGTGGAAGTAGGTGCCGTCGCCGACGTTCTGGAACATGTGCTTGACGTCGCTGAACGGGGCCTGCCCGATCCACTGCGCGCCCTCACCGCCCATCTGGGTGAGCATCGTGACGGCGCTGTCGGTGCGGCCGGACATCGTGACCAGAGTGTGGCAGCCGATGCCGCCACCCGCGATCGATCCCTCGGGCACCGCGGTGGAGCGGTTGTGCGGGCAGCCGGAGCAGAAGTACGGGGTGCGCGACGTCGGCAGGACGGTCAGCTCGAGACGCGGCGGCGGGGCCGGTGTCAGCGCGACCCGGTCCTTGAGGACGCGGCGCAGCGGTCCGGTGAGCCGGGCGGCGGTCAGTTCGCCGTCGACGGGGATCAGGTTCTTGCCCTGCGCGTTCTTCTTCCCCAGCACGGCGGGCGCGCTGGCGCCGCCGTAGAGGATGTCCTTGAGCTGCGACTCGACGAACGGCATCTTCTCCTCGACGACGAGGACCTGCTCGACGCCGTCGGCGAGTTCGCGAACCTTGTCGGCGCCCAGCGGGTAGGGCATGCCGACGCGGAGGATGCGGATGCCGGCGTCCTCGAGCTGGGAGTCGCCGAGCCCGAGGTCGAGCAGGGCCTGGCGCAGCGAGTCGTAGGCGGTGCCGACGGCGGCGATGCCCAGCCACGCGCTGCGCGGGTTCACCTCGATCTTGTCGATCTCGTTGGCGGCGTTGAACGCCTCGACCATCGCCCAGCGCGGCCCGTACAGGTCGGCCTCGGCGTAGACGCTGTCGGGCGGGGACGCGAGCACGCGCTGCCGGTACGACCACGGCTTGCCGTTCCACTCGATCTCGGGGAGCACGATGTCGAGGTCGGCGAAGTTGCGGTCGAGGGTCCAGAGTCCGTCGGCCACGTCGGCGACGATCTTCATGCCCGACCAGCAGCCGGAGATCCGCGACAGCGCCACGCCGTAGAGGCCGAACGTGATGACCTCCTCGGCGTTGCGCGGGAAGAACACGGGCATGCCCATCGCGGCCATGGACCGCTCACTGGCGCAGGGGATGGTGGAGGACTTGGCGTTGGGGTCGTCGCCGACGAGGACGAGGACGCCGCCGCGGGCGTTCGCGCCGTACATGGCGGCGTGCCGGATGGAGTCGCTGGCGCGGTCGAGGCCGGGGCCCTTGCCGTACCAGACGCCGACGACGCCGTCGTGGGTGCGCTCGCCCTGCGGGAGGTCGACCTGGCTGCCCCAGACGGAGGTCGCGGCGAGTTCCTCGTTCATGCCGGGCACGAACTTCACGTCGTGGTCGGTGCTCAACGTGGGGATGGCGGCGATGGTGCGGTCGAGGCCGGCGAGGGGGCTGCCCTGGTAGCCGGAGACGAACGTCGCGACGTTCAGTCCCGCGCGGCGGTCGCGTTCGTGCTGCTCCACCAGCTGGCGGGCGATGGCCTGGACACCGGTCATCAACACCGGGCCCGAGTCGGCCCGGTATCGGTCGGCGAGATCAAAGGATGCTGCACTGGTGCGAGCGTCGTCTAGCTGAGTCATCTGCGATTCCCGATCCGTCGCGTTGAGCATTTCGTGAGCTTGATCCTGTATCTGGTCTAAGATTTGGTCAACGCAAATCGGATCAACTGATCAGTTCACGCAACAGGTGACGGTCGTCACTCCTCGGAGGTACCAAAGTGCTCAGCATCGACAAGCTCGACGTGCAGTTGCTCGGACTGCTCGGCCAGGACTCACGCATGAGCGTGGCCGAACTCGCCAACTCGCTGGGCGTCGCCCGCAACACCGTGCAGTCCCGGATGAAGCGCATGGAGACCAGCGGACTACTCACCGGCTTCCGCCCCAACCTCGACCTCGCCGAGGTCGGGATTCCCATCCAGGCGTTCGTCGGGCTCGAACTCGAACAGGGCAAGCTCACCGCCGTCGGCAACCGCCTCGTCGACCTGCCGGAGGTCATCGAGATCCACGCGACCACCGGCCGCGAAGACCTGCTGGTGCGGGTGGCCACGTCCACGCACGCGGAACTTCAGAAGTTGCTCGAGAAGATCGCGAACCTGCCCGGCATCACGCACTCGACCACCACGATCGCGCTGACCAGCCCGCTGCCGTACCGGATTCAGCCGCTGCTCGAGCACCTCACCGACGACTCCGGGTGGGGCCGGTCCACGGCACTGCCCCGTTCACAGCGCTAGCACCGGTGCAGTAGTTTCAGACCATGAGTGAGAGTCAGGGACGGATCGCGTTCATCCAGGCCACGTGGCACCGCAACATCGTCGATCGCGCACGCGAGGGCTTCACCGACGAGGTGACCACGCTGGGGTATTCGAAGGACGAACTGGACTTCTTCGAGGTGCCGGGCGCGTTCGAGATCCCGCTGCACGCACGCCGCCTCGCCCTCACCGGGCGTTACGACGCCATCGTCGCCGCTGCGCTCGTCGTGGACGGTGGCATCTACCGGCACGAGTTCGTCGCGACCGCGGTGATCGACGGCCTCATGCGCGTGCAACTCGACACGGACGTGCCGGTGTTCTCGGTTGTGCTGACGCCGCACCACTTCCACGAGCACGACGAGCACCTCAACTACTTCCACGACCACTTCGTGAAGAAGGGCGCCGAGGCCGCTCGCGCCTGCGTCGCCACCGTCACGTCGCTGAAGTCGCTGCCGACCGCGAACTGAGATTCGCCCACTCCGAACCGCAACGAGAAACCACCGTCAGTACGGACTGACGGTGGTTTCCTCGTGTTATCGGTCCTTCGCGTGCCGGTGCTGGACGTAGAGGAGCCAGAACACCGGTGCGCCGACGACGGCGAGGATCGTCGCGAACACCCGCAGCCCGACGTTCCCTTCGCCGAAGGGGGCGATCATGAGGACAATCGTGCAGACGACGGCGCCGAGGAGTTGCCAGTGCGCGCCGAAGAAGCCTGCGACCATCGCCCATGCGTTGCGGGCGACGATGCGCGCCGGCGACTCGGGCTCCGGTGGGGGCGGCGGGGACGGGGCCACCGCAACCGTCGAGTTACGCGCGGCGGCCACCAGTTTCGGGGCGTGGGCGCCGACTGGCGGGGTTTCGCCGTCGGGCTCGCACCGGAACAGGGCGATGCCCACCGTGTCCGCGTAGTCGACGGCCTCGTCGGTGTATCCCGGGCCGGAGAAGTACAGGAGTTTCCGGGCGTGGCTGGTTCCGCGGGTGCCGTAGAGGTTCGCGAGGTCTGACTTGCCTGCACTGCCGCCACGCCACTTCACCTGCGCGTACGCGCGTGACGAGTAGACGTCGATGCCGCCGTCCGCGCCTCCGAGTAGCGCTGTGGCGTCGCCGTAGCCGAGCTTCTGCATCTGCTCGGCGGCGTTGATTTCGGCTTCAGCCGCCGTGCGTATGCGTGCCATGCCTCACTCCCCCAGATCGAACCAGTCTTTCCCCTCGAAGGTACCCGCAGATCCGGTCAAACCAGCTATCGGCCGGTGAACGTCACACCGGCGCCACCGAATTGCAACACACTGCAACTCTTCCCGCCCCCGGCCGCGCGACCGTACCGTTGCCCGAATCAGCACATTCACAATGTAGTGAGGGCGGATTCATGAGGGCAGCACGCTTCCACGGCCGACGCGACATCCGGATCGACGACATCCCGGAGCCTGAATTGCGGCCGGGCGCCGTGAAACTCCGGGTCGCGTGGTGCGGCATCTGCGGCACCGACCTCCACGAGTATCTGGAGGGCCCGATCTTCATCTCCCCGCCGGGGCATCCGCATCCGCTGTCGCACGAGAACGCGCCGGTGACGATGGGCCACGAGTTCTCCGGGACGGTCGAGGAGGTCGGTGAGGGCGTCACCGATGTCGCCGTGGGTGACAACGTGGTGGTGGAGCCGTACTTCGTGTGCAACGAGTGCGCGTCCTGCAAGGCAGGCAACTACCACCTGTGTACGAAGATGGGTTTCATCGGATTGGCCGGTGGCGGAGGCGGACTCAGCGAGAAGGTGGTGGTCGACCGCCGGTGGGTGCACAAGATCGGCGACATCCCGCTCGACGAGGCGGCCCTGATCGAACCGCTGAGCGTCGCGCATCATGCGGTCGTCCGCAGCGGGGCCAAGGCCGGTGATGTCGCGCTCGTCGGCGGCGCGGGGCCGATCGGACTCCTGGTGGCCGCGGTCCTGAAGGGCCTGGGTGTCACCACGATCGTCGCGGAACTCAGCGACGCCCGGAAGCAGAAGGCCCTGTCCAGCGGGGTCGCGCATCACGTGATCGACCCGTCGTCGGAGGACGTGAGGGCCCGGGTGCTCGAGCTGACCGACGGTGTCGGCGCCGACCTCGGGTTCGAGTGCGCCGGGGTCAACGCTGTCCTCGACACCCTCCTCGACGCCGTCCGGCCCGCAGCGGTTGTGGTGAACGTGTCGATCTGGGGAAAGCCCGCGACGGTCGACATGCAGAAGCTCGTCCTCAAGGAGATCGACCTGCGCGGCACCATCGCCTACGTCCGCGATCACGAGGCGGTGATCGAGCTGGTGCGCCGCGGCGTGATCGACCTGGCCCCGTTCATCACCGGCCGGATCGAACTCGACAACCTGGTCTCCGAGGGCCTCACGACGTTGATCGAGCACAACGACACGGCGGTGAAGATCCTGGTCCGGGCGTGACCGTCAGTCGGGTTCGTCCGTCGACGGTGTCACCGCCCTGGCCTTGAGCGCCAGCCACAGCTCCATGCGATCGTCGGCCTGGTCGAGGTTCCGCCCGGTCAGCGCCGCGATCTTGTCGATCCGGTTCCGGACGGTGTTGCGGTGCACGGAGAGGGCGGCCGCCGCGGGGTCCCAGGCCCCGTTGGCTCGCAGCCATTCCTCGAGCGTTCGCTGGAGTTCGACGCGTTCGCGCGGCTCGAGCTGATCGAGGGGTGCGAGGACAGCGGTCGAGAAGCCGCTGAGCACGTCAGCCGAGCCGAGTCGCAGCAGCAACTGCACCGTCTCGCCCTCCTTGGCGTCGACGGCGCGGCCCAGGCGGGCACTGACGGCGACGAGGGATCGCGCCTGCATCGCCGACACGGCCAGCGCGTCCACCGGAACCAGGGCGCCGATCCCGATGGCGCATCCCTCCGCGACGCCCGACAGCAGGTCCGCGAGCCCGGCGACCTCGGGGTGCGCGATCTCGATGTCCGAATTGCGCTGTCTCAGGACGGAATCCGGAAGGACCGAACCGATCCGGACGGTGAGGTCGGCCAGCGCCTCGGGAGTGGAGCGCACGACGGCGATCTGCAGGGGATCGCGGGACAGCCCGATGCCGGCCGCGATCTGATGTGCGCGCTCCCGCCGGAGTCCGGGTCTGAGCAGCTGCGCCAGCGCCGCCGCCCGCCGCTGCCGCTCCGGTTCGCCGGCCACGTGGCGGCGTTCGAGTTCGAGCGACAGCAGCGAGACGAGAACATTGGACGCGTGCCGCAGCGCGCTGTCCGCCGACCGCTCGAGCACGACGAACGCGAGCGGGTTCTCGATGCGCACGGGGTGCAGTTCGAGTTGCCGCCGACCGGCGCCGCCGAACGCCGTCCAGCCCTTCGCGCGGGTGGTGTAGCGACCCACCTGGTCCTGAGCGTCCTGCAGGAACGCCGCATCGACGCCGTCGGAGAGTTGGACCACCCCGCCCGACGCGTCCAGCACCGCGCAGAGGGAGCCGCTGACGGACCGCCACGTGTCGAGCAGTCCGCTCAGGGGCGACGGTCCGGCCGCGACCGCGGTGAGTTGATAGCTCAGTTCGATGGCGTCCTCGAGGGCGCGCTTCTCCTCCTCGGCGATCCGGGAGAAGATCCATTTGGTGATGGCGATGAACGGCACCGAGTCGGGGGCGATGAGCAGCGGGACACCGAATTCACGCGCCGCCGCGACGAGGGGCGCCGGTGGCGCCTGGTAGGGCAGCCCGTGCCCCAGACCGAGGCACAGTGCGGCGACCCCGCCCGCGACGCAGTCCCGGACGTAGTCGCGGCATCCGGATTCGGTGGTGGGAAGCATCAGGCCGACGGTCATCAGCAACTCGCCGCCCTGCAGCCAGTCCCGCGGACGCGTCAGTTCGGACACGTGCGCTGCGGTGATGGGGTTGTCGACTCCCGCCGTCCCGCTCATCGACGTGAGCCGCAGCGTGGGGGCGGACAGGACGTCCTGGACGGTGATCACCGGCGACCTCTTGTACGAATTGCCCAACCGTAATAGACGAACTGTACATCTCGCCTCTGGTGCCGGGGCGGCGAAGTGCGCAGAGTGGTGATCAGAGCCACAGCACCTCCTAGGAGTTTCAGTGTCAGATCACCCCGGCGACACCGCCGCGACCCTCGGTGGCACCATCGAGACCCGCTCGATCGACTACGTCCCCGAGGACGAACGTCACGGGAAGGTCCGCGACCAGGGCCCCTTCTGGTTCGTCGGAAACTTCCAGCCCTTCACGGTGGCCATCGGCTTCGTCGGCCCCGCCCTCGGCCTGTCGCTGGGCTGGACGGTTGTCGCGGGCATTCTCGGCATCTTCTTCGGAACGTTGTTCATGGCGTTCCACGCGTCGCAGGGACCGGTTCTCGGACTCCCGCAGATGGTGCAGTCCCGCGCGCAGTTCGGCTATCGCGGTGTCGTCCTCGCGCTCTTCGGGACGTTGTTCACGTACGTCGGGTTCAACGTCGTGGACGTCGTCATCATCAAGGCGGGCCTGCACAGCATCTTCGGGTGGAACGCGGCCGTCATCGCCGTCGTCATCACCGCGGTCGCCACTCTGCTCGCGATCTACGGTCACGATCTGCTGCACCTGTCGTTCCGTGTGCTGTTCTGGCTGTCGCTGCCGCTGTGGGCCATCCTCACGTGGGGTGTCGTGTTCGGGCACGCAGGCGGCGACGCGGGCGCGGCGACCGGCGGGTTCACCCTGCTGGCGTTCATCGCCCAGTTCAGTGTCGCGGCCTCCTACAACATCACCTACGCGCCGTACGTGTCGGACTACTCGCGGTACCTGCCGCGCAACACGCGGACGTCGGCCATCGTGTCGGCCGTGTTCCTCGGCGCCTCCGCGTCGCCGGTCTGGCTGATCCCGGTGGGTGCGTGGATGGCCACCCGGCTCGGAGCCACGGATGCGCTCGCCGGCATCCACGACGCCGGCAACTCGGTGGTCCCGTTCCTCGGCAGTGCGCTCGCCCTCGTCGCGACGCTCGTGCTGGTGGCCACCATGGGCCTGAACGCGTACAGCGGCATGCTCACCGTGATCACCGGCATCGACTCCTTCCGGAAGGTGACCCCGTCCCGCCGGATCCGGGTGGTGACCGTCCTCGCGCTGGCCGCGGTCTGGCTGGTGCTGAGCCTGCTGTTCACCGATTCGACGACCGTCCTGAACACGACGCTGCTGATCATGCTGTACCTCCTCGTGCCGTGGACCGCCGTCAATCTCACCGACTTCTTCTTCGTACGCCGCGGGCACTACGCCATCACCGACCTGTTCACGCCGGACGGGCTGTACGGAATGTGGTCGTGGCGGGGCATGACGGCCTTCTTCGCCGGCATCGTCGCGTCCGTTCCGTTCATGGTGCTGCCGTTCTACGTCGGACCGATCGCCGCGGCCCTCGGTGACGTCGACGTCGCGTTCGCGGTCGGACTCGCCGTGTCGGGGATCGTGTACTGGGTCCTGTCCCGGTCGCTGGACCTCGACACCGAGGAACGGTTCATCGAAGACAGCGAAGCCGCACTGGCAGTCGAGGAGACCCCCGCTCATGGCTGACACGACGACGGCAGACGTCCAGCACGCGATCGACGCGCTGATCCGGGCATTCGGCGAGCACGACACGACCGCCTACTTCGAGGCGTTCAGCCCGGACGCGACGTTCGTCTTCTACACCCACCCGGTGCCGCTGCCCAGTCGCGAGGCCTACCGCGACCTGTGGACCGAGTGGGAGTCGGACGGGTTCCGCGTCCTCGCGTGCCTTTCCAGCGAGCAGAACGTCACGTTCCCGGCCCCGGATGTCGCGGTGCTGACGCATCGGGTCGGCACCACCGTGCGGGATTCGACGGGAACGGTCGAGCTCGACGAACGGGAGACGATCCTGTTTCGGCGGCGCGAGGACTCGGGCTGGATCGCCGTCCACGAGCACTTGTCGCCCCAGTCGATCACAGCCTGATAGCTGACAGATAGCTGGCCCGAGGTGGACCGCGTCACATCAGGATCCCGTGGAGTTGCGGAGGCAGACTCCTGACGGTGTACTGGTCAGTAAACCTGCCCGGCTCGGCCTATCGCGAAGGTGCACAGATGACGGACGAACGGCCCGGCAAGAATCAGACCCCACCGGACAAGGCGACGCGACCGACACCGAAGGAGGCGACCCCGGACGTCTCCAAGACCGATCTCGCGGCCGTCGTCGACGCGCTCACCGCGACGAACGAGAAGAATTTCGACTTCTGACCTCGCGCCTCAGGCCCGCTCCCGGTGCGGCACGAACTCGAACGTCAGGCACGCGAACGCCACGGGCAGCAGGTAGCGGAAACGCAGGAGGACGTATCGCCGGTTCCCCGTGGAATGGAACTTGCCGAGGTAGCGGTACAGCGACTCGAGCGAGATCAGCACGTCGCCGAGGTGCAGGACACGGCGGAAGAGCCGCGCCCCCGCGCCGGGTGCGTCGGGGGCGAGGAGTTCGGGGAACGCCGCGAACGACAGCGAGACGTATCGCGCACCGGTGTGCTCCGCGTACCGGATGACGTCGACGGTCATGCGTTCGTCGGTGCCGTTCGGCGCGCCGTCGCCGCGCCACGGAACGTCGAGACTCAGTTCGCGGGCGGAATCGGCGGTGCCGTAACGCTGGAAGGCGATGGCCCGCCCGGTGGAGTCGCGCGCGATGACGAGCAGAATGCCGGGGAGTGCGCCGTCCAGCAGGTGGTCGAGGATCATCGAGAACCCGCGGCGCTGATGTCCGGCGCGGGCGACCTCGACGATGTCCGACAACTCCCGGCGCGTCGGTTCGTCGAGCGCGGCTTCCGGGACGATCTCGGTGGTGAGCCCGGCGTTGTGGGTGCGCTGCACGGCCTGCCGGAGGTTGCGGAACTTCCTGCCGTGCAGGGTGAAGTGTCCGACGTCGATCACCACGTCACGGCCGATCGGGACCGCCGACAACGGCTTTCGGGTGTCGCCGCCGAACCCCCACAACCGGGCGACGCGCTCCCCCGCTCCGAGCACGGCGACGCGCCAACCGCGTTCGGCCGCGAACTCGGAGAACTCGTCGAGGAGGGCGCCGAATTCGAGCGCGTTGCCGATGGGATCGCCGGAGACGACCGCGATTCCGGATCGCGCCCGGTAGGCGATTGCCGCGGTGCCCGACGCGTTGAAGTAGTACGACTTCGCCGAATTGAGGGCGAACGGCGACAGCGGATCGTCCGTGGTCTGCTGGATCAGCGAGAAGACGCGGGCACGGTCCTCGGGTTGCGGCACACTGCGCACCGGCAGCATCAGGACGGGTCCGGTGGCCACGAGGAGGAGAAATCCCGGAGTCGAATGTGCGCTCGTGTACGCCACATCTGCGGCGGCCACGAACAGCACCGCCGCCGCCGAATGTGTCGTGGTGACGGGCCGCCGCAGATGCAGTCCCCGGGCCACCAGCAGGACGGCGATTCCGGCCGCGACCATCCACGTGCGAACGGGCCCCGACCGCCCGGCCATCCACATGAGTACGAGGCCGACCACGACGGTTGCGCCGACGAGCGCCATCCGCGCCGCGGGCGATTCGGGCCGGTACACCCGCAGCCCGGGCACGGTCATCGGTGTCGACTTCGAATTCTGCATCCGCACCCCTGCCCCAGGTGACGACTGTTCCGGTGCCTCCAATCTAGCGGCTCCGCCGCCCGTGAGTGGTTGACGAGTCCCTGCACTCGCTACGCACTCACGAGTGCAGCCGTGGCGGCGGTGCCCCCGTGCGGCAGGGACGGCCCGACCGCCGTGAGTGAGCCTGCGGTGCGCCCCTTCCCCCAGCCGAGTTTCTCGCGGTAGCGGCCGATGTGGTCCTCGGGGATGTTCTGCCCGTCGACGAGCGGCGTGGACTGCGGGTCCACGTACAGCGCGTCGACCGGGCAGTACGCCTCGCACATGAAGCACGTCTGGCAGTCCGATTGCCGCGCGATCACGGGGATCCCGGTGTCGGTGCGGTCGAAGACGTTGGTGGGGCACGCGTCGACGCACTTGTCGCAGCCGATGCACGCCTCGGCCAGCAGCACCTCGATCACGAGGCCACCCGCAACAGCCCACTGTGTGCCGCGCCGGTCGCAGTCCACACGTCGTCCAGCCCACCGGTGAGCACATGGTGGTGCTGCGCCGGGTCGAGGTCCGGGTAGTCGGCGCGCTTACTCATTCCGCGGGTTTCCGTCCGCGCGAGCGTCGAGTGGTACATCCACCGGCCCACCGCGGTGATCGCCGCGGCCTGACGGGCCCGGACACGTTCGTCGCCGGAGTCGCCGCCGAGGCCCAGCGACAACGCCGTCCACAACGACTCCAGCTCGTCGAGCGCACCCTGCACCCGCACACCGTCCCGCAGATAGTTCTTCTCGTACGGGATGAGTTCGGCCTGCGCGGCCGCGACGACCGCGGACGCCTCCAGCCCCGACCGCCCCGTGGGCCGCAGTCCGGCCCGGCCGGCGGGACGCAGTTCGCCCGCCCGGACCCGACGTTCGGTTCGCGCGAACCGCGCGGCCCCCGTGCCCGCCCAGCTGCCGGACGACATCGCCCACGCCGAGTTGTGGCTGCCGCCGCCGGTGAAGCCGCCGCAGATGCGTTCGCGGGTCGCGGCGTCACCCGCCGCGAACAGGCCGGGAACGGATGTGGCGCAGGTGTCGTCGACCACGTCGATGCCGCCGGTTCCGCGCACCGTCCCCTCGGCGAGCATGCTGACCTCGAAGCGGTCGGTGAACGGGTTGATGCCGCGCCGGTCGAATTGCAGGAAGAAGTTGGGCTGGCCGAGTCGCATCTGGCGCTGCACGTCGTCGTCGGCGCGGTCCAGCTGGGCGAACACTGGCTCGGACAGCAGCGTTTTCGCGATCACCGAGCGTCCCTTGGTGGAGCCGGCGCCCTCGAGGACGCGTCCGTCGGCGTGGAAGAACGTGGCGTAGCCGTAGTAGGCGGTCTTGGTGATGGTGGAGTTTGCGGGGACGATCGCGTACGCGTTGGAGAATTCCATGCCGGAGAACGTCGCGCCCACCTCGGCGGCCATCAGCGCGCCGTCGCCGGTGTCGACGTTCGTGCCCAGTGCGCGGGACAGGAACGCGCAGCCGCCGCTCGCGATCACGACGGCGCCCGCGGTGATCCGGTAGTCGCGGTCGTCCTGGCGCTGGTAGCCCGCCGCGCCGCGCACCTGGCCGTCGGCGTCGACGAGCAGTTCGAGGGCCGGCGAGTGGTCGAGAATCCGGACGCCCGCTTTCTTCACCCACGCCCGCATCCGCCGCATGTATTCGGGCCCTTGGAGTCCGGTGCGGATCTGCCTGCCGGTGTCGGGGTCGACGGGGAACGGGTACCGGCCTTCCTCGGCGAGGAGGTTCATGTTCGCGTATGTCTGGTCGAGGACGCGGTCCATCCAGTGGTGATCGGCGAGATGGCCGCCGAGCGTTTCGCGGCTGGCCTTGGCCTTCGCCCGGGCGGACGGGTCGGGGTCGACGTACCAGACACCGGTGCCCGAAGGCGCGGTGGCGCCGCTGGTTCCGCAGTACCCCTTGTCTACGAGGACGACGTCCGCCCCGGATTGCCGTGCGCGCAGCGCAGCCCACGTTCCTGCGGGGCCGCCGCCGATGACGAGGACGTCGGTGCTCAGGTCGAGAAGTTCGGTCATGAAGGGCGCTCCTGTCGAGGCGGAACAACTGCCCTTCAACGCTTCCGCACATCGGCCCACGCCGCCATCGTCAGAATCAGCGTGAACCGAATCGCCCGTGAGCGGTTAACGAGTCCAGGGACTCGCTAACCACGCACGGGCGCTACGCGCCTTTGCCGTAGTCGACGCTCAGCCAGTGCTCCGGCCGCATACGGATGACGATCGCGCTGTCGTCGTAGGCCTCCTCCACGAAACTGTCGACCTCCTCGGCGGGCAGGTAGCGGGTGGCGAGTCTGCGGACGACGTCGGCGGTGGGTGATTCGTCGAACTCCGCCGGACCTTCGACGCTGACGTACCGGTACGGCGGCTTCTCGTCCTGGGCGACGAGGCTGAAGCGGCCGGCGGCCCGGATCAGCCGCTCTTTCAGCGACCCGCGTCCGGTCCAGACGTAGACGTGGCCGCCGGGTTCGTAGCCGTACCAGATGGGCACGGCGAGCGGTGCCCGCCCGTCGCGGTCGACGGCGATCACCCCCACGTGTACGTCGGCGAGGAACTTCTCGCGCTGTTCACTGGTCATCGACAACTGCGACATGTCAGTCTCCGCTCTGGTGTTCGGGTTTCGACGGTGGTGCGGGGTCGAGCAGCTGGGCGAGGTGTTGCGACGATCGGGTCGGGTCGAGTTGCCGTACCTGCATGTGGCAGCTGAATCCGTCGGTCAGCACGACTGCGTCTTCGGGACTGTCGCGCAGTGCGGGGGCGAGTGCCTGTTCCGCCACTTGCATGCTGAGGTCGTAGTGGTCGGCCTCGAACCCGAAGTTTCCTGCGACGCCGCAGCATCCGGTGGCCTCGCGGACGCGTTCGACGCCGACCGCCTGCAGGGCCTTCCGCTGGCCGGCCGCGCCGAACACGGCGTATTCGTGGCAGTGGGTCTGCACGGTGACGTCCTCGGGCAGCGCCACGCTCGGGGTCCAGCCTGCCTGGGCGCGCTCGAGGACCGCACCCGCGAAACTCTGGACGCGGGCGGCTACGCGTCGTGCGGCGTCGGTGTGGACGAGTTCGGGCAGGTCCTTGCGGAACGCGGCGGCGCAGCTCGGTTCGAGGACGACGATGGGGCGGTCGGTGCCGTCGTCGAGGAGTTCGGCCGCCTTGGCGAGGGTCTTCTTGGCCTGCTTCAGCTGTCCGGTGGAGATCCAGGTGAGCCCGCAGCACACGTCGCTGCGACACTGGGAACTGAGTCCCGCCTCGGCGAGTACCCGCGACGCGGCGCCGACCACCTCGGGGCGGAATCCGCGGGTGAACGTGTCGGCAAGCATCACGACGTCCGCGGTGCCGTTCTGTGAGGTCTCCCCGACCTCGCGCCGGATCTGCTTGCGGGACGCGAACTCCGGCATCGACCGGTGCGGGGTGAGACCACCCAGTTTTGCCGCGACCTTCGCCAGCCTGCCCGCGGTGAGCCGATTCACCACGGGGGCGGACCGTTCGGCGATCTTCAGCCATACCGGCAGCCACCCGAGGGAGTAGTGCGACAGCGGACGCATCCGGCCGCGGTAGTGGTGGTCGAGGAATTCGGACTTGTACGTGGCCATGTCGACGCCCACCGGGCAGTCGGTGGAGCAGGCCTTGCAGGACAGGCAGAGGTCGAGGGATTCCTTGACGTCCTCGGAGCGCCATCCGTCGGCGACGGTCGGCGAGTTGCGGACCATCTCCTGCAGGGCGCGGGCCCGGCCGCGGGTGGAGTCTTTCTCGTCGCCGGTCGCGCGGAAGCTGGGGCACATCACCCCGCCGGTCGAGGCGCGGCAGCGGCCCACCCCGATGCACCCCTGGACGGCGTGGACGAACGGTGCGACGGGGACGTCGCTGGTGGGGGTGAGGTCGAAAGTCGTCTGCCACGCCCGCGGGTTCACGCCGTCGAGGGCCAGGCTGCCCAGCAGCGGTTCGGGGTCGACGATGCTGCCCGGGTTCAGCACGGCTGCCGGATCCCAGAGCCGCTTGAACGTCGCGAACGCCGCCATCATGGTCGGGGTGTACATGATCGGCAGCAGCGCCGACCGTGCGCGACCGTCGCCGTGCTCCCCCGACATCGATCCGCCGAACCGCACGCACAGTTCCGCGGCGCGGTGGATGAACCGCGACATGACGTCCCGGCCCTCCTCGGTGCGCTGGTCGAAGTTGATGCGGATGTGCATGCAGCCGGCGCCGAAGTGCCCGTACATCACGCCGGTGAGCCCGAATTCGGCGAGCAGGGCCTTGATGTCGACGAGGTAGTCGGCCAGCTGGTCGGGCGCGACGGCGGAATCCTCCCAGCCCGTCCAGGATTCGCCGCCCTCGACGAGTCGGGCCGACAGTCCGGCGCCGTCCTCGCGTACCCGCCACAGCGACGCGCGTTCCGCCGGGTCCCCGACCACCCGCGAGTCGACGAGCCGCCCGGCCGCCCGCAGCTTCGAGACCAGTTCGGTGCCGCGCAGTTTCACCTCGTCGAGGTCCTCACCGTCGAGGTCGACGTACAGCCAGGCCTCGCCGTCGGGCAGCCCGACAACGGAGTCGGCGCCGCGCAGGTGCCGCATGGTGTCGACGATCGCCGAGTCGATGCCTTCGATCGCGGCGGGCGAGTACGCGAGGATCAGCGCGTTGTCGCGGGCGGCGTCCACCAGGTCGCTGTATCCGAGGCACAGCAGCATGGCCGCGGGCGGCACCGGCACCAGCGCGACGGTCGCAGCCACGATCACCGCGCACGTCCCCTCGCTTCCCACCAGGGCGCGGGCCACGTCGAAGCCGTTCTCGGGCAACAGGTTCGCTAGGTGAAATCCGGATACCTGCCGCGGGATGCGGCCCAGCTCGAGGCGGAACTCGCCGAGATGCTCCTGCGTCAGCTCGTCGAGTCCGGCGGCGATCCGTTCAGCCTCGCTCGCCGCAGATGAGTCTTCCGGGTCGGTGGCGCGCAGTCCGTCGCGGGTGGCGGTCAGCCGGTGCCCGTTCGCGGTCACGAGATCGAGTGCGACGACGTGATCGGACGTGCGGCCGTACCGCACGGAGTGGTTGCCGCAGGCGTCGTTGCCGATCGCACCGCCGACGGTCGCGCGGGACTTGCTGGACGGGTCGGGTGCGAAGGTGAACGCGCCGTCCGTCGCCAGTTGCACGTCTTTCTGCAGGTCCGTGAGGACGATTCCGGGTTCGACGACGGCGGTTCGGGCGGACGCGTCGACGGCCCGCACCTGATTCATGTGCCGGGAGAAGTCGAGTACCACTCCCCTGCCGATCGCGTTGCCCGCGAGTGACGTACCGCCACCCCGGCTGGTGATGGGGATGCCGCGGTCGGTGCAGGCCCGGACGATCGCCACCACGTCGCCGGCGCTGCGTGGAAATGCGACGGCCAGCGGCGGCACCCGGTAATTGGAGGCGTCGAAGGAGTATTCGGCACGCCGCCGCGATCCGGTGTCGAGGTCGATGCCCAGCTCGGCGAGCTCGGCGTGCAGGTCGGCGGCGGGACGTGTCAGCTCAGCCACGCGTCGATCTGTCCCGTCTCGTCGGAGTCAGCTACCGGAATTCTCGTCAGCGGGGCCATGGCTACATGGTCGAGCCGCTCCCGAAGATTGTCAACAATCCTCTCGGTGAGCCGGGTACGGTTCGGAGGGGTGAGCGTCGTGCGAACGCCTTCACCCGCCCAGCGACTGTTGGCTGTGCGGGTCGGAGCCACGGCCTGGGTGCTCATCGCCCTGTATTTCCTCGCGGAGGTCGTGACCGCGCGCGCCTGGCCGCGGCCGTACGAGGTGCGGACCAACTCGGTCAGCAATCTGGGCGTCACGGGTTGCGACGGCTCCGCGGCCCAGGTCGCGGCCGCGCGACTGTGTTCGCCTCTGCACACTGTGATCAACAGCGCCTTCGTGATGACCGGGGTGCTCATCGTCGCGGGGGCCGTGGGTCTGCGCGAGTTCCTCCCGCCGGGACGCGTGCGCCGGGTGGCGTTGACGTTGCTCGCACTGGCCTCCGTCAGCGCATCACTGACGGGCGTCGTGCCCGTCAACGTTGACGCTCACCTGCACCAACTGGTCGCGACCCCGACGTTCGTCGCGCGCAACGCCGCGATGATCGTCATCGCGATCGCGCTCCACCGGCGATGGCGCGTCTTCGCGCTCTGGACCGGTCTCTGCTGCCTCGTCGGGGTCGTCGGGATGGCGGCGATCCTCCTCCCCGGCGCGCCGTTCGGCATCACCGAACGCCTGGCCCTCTATCCGTTCACGGTGTGGGTCGTGACCGCCGGTGTCGCGGCGCTCCGCACCCGTGCGTGGTTAACGAGTCCAGAGCCTCCTTAACCCCGCACGGGGCGCCGAAGGCGCACCATGGAGTGATGTCCACAGCTCTCACGCATGCCGCCGCCACTCAGCAGTTCGCGGAGAACGGCCGCATCTCGATCGAACCCAATCACAAGCGCATCCGGGTGTTCTTCGGCGGTCAGGCGGTCGCCGACACCACCCGTTCGGTGTACCTGTTCGAGAAGGGTCACCTGCCCGTCTATTACATTCCCCGCGACGACGTGAACTTCGACCTCCTCGAGCCCGTCGACGCGACCACGACCTGCCCATGGAAGGGCAAGGCCCGGTACTGGGATCTCGTCGTCGGCGACCGTCGCGCGGAGCAATCCGTGTGGGGTTACGACGCCAAACTGGAGGATTCCCTCGACCTCAGCCCGTACGTCGCGTTCTACTGGCACAGGATGGACGCCTGGTACGAGGAGGATCAGCAGGTGTTCGTCCACGCCCGCGACCCGTATGTCCGCGTCGACGTGCTGCCGTCGTCCCGGCACGTCGAGGTGTTCGTCGGCGACACGCTCGTCGCCGACACCGTCCGCCCGCGGCTGCTGTTCGAGACGTCGCTGCCGGTGCGCTACTACGTGCCCCGCATCGACGTGCGGTCCGAGTTCTTCACCGCCTCCGACACCAGGACGTCCTGCCCGTACAAGGGGACGGCGTCGTATCTGTCGTTCACCGGGGCGGACGGCTCCGACCCCGTCGTGGACGCCGCCTGGTTCTACCCGTTCACCACCGCGGAGGCGTCGGGCATCGACGACCACGTGTCGTTCTACCCCGACCGCGTGCGGGTCGTCGTGGACGGCATAGAGGTGGAGAACTGATGTCAGTCCCGAGCGGGCAGCGGGGGTAGTTCCAGATTGTCCCGGAACGTGTCGCCCGCGTAGTCGTTGCCGACGATTCCGCGACGCCGTAGTTCGGGCAGCAGCCCGTTGACGACGAAGTCCCGGCTTCGTTCCTCGGCGAGCCCGCCGAGGGAGATGACGTCGAGGACACCGGCGTCGTAGCGCTCCTGGACGGCGTCGGCGAGTTGTTCGGGTGTTCCCGCGACCGCCCAGTGGCCGGTGTCCTTGGACGCGATGATCAGTTCGCGCAGGGTCCGCCCGGACGCGGCGAGCCGGCTGAAGATTTCGACCCGGCCCCGGCGGCGGTTCACCGACCGGACGTCGGGCAGGACGCCGGCCGGGATCGGCTTGTCGAGCGGCAGCCCGGACAGGTCGACGTCGCCACCGAGCATGTCCTCCAGCCGGATCCGGCCGGCGTCGAGGTCCGTCGCCTCCTCCTGTTCCCGCACCAGCCGGCGCACTTCTTCCTCGGACGCGCCGTAGGTGGCGTGGAAGGAGCTCATGATCAGCGGCAGCCCGTCGGCGCGGCCCAGTTCGGCGGCCCGCGCCCGGATGCTCTTGGTGTAGGTGACGGCGTCCACGAGGGTCGGCAGCGACGTGAACACGACCTCCGCGAACCGGGCCCCGAATTCGACGCCGGCCGCGGATTGGCCGGCCTGGAACTGCACGGGACGACGCTGCGGCAGCGGCGGGATGTTCAACGGGCCCTTCACCGTGAAGTACGTGCCCGCGTGGTCGATCGGGCGCACTCGATCGGCGTCGAGCGTGGTTCCCCCGGCACCGTCGGAAGTGAGCGCTCCGGGTTGCCAACTGTCGAACAAGGCGTTGATCACCTCGAGGGATTCCGTGGCGCGGGCGTAGCGTTCCTCAGGGCTCGGCAGGTCGCGGTCGCTGTAGTTCTCCTCGCTGAGTGACGACGTGACGGCGTTCCAGGCGGCGCGACCGTTGCTGACGTGGTCGAGGGTGCCGAACAGCCGCGCGAGGTTGTACGGGTTACCTACTTTGTCGGCGCAAGGTCGTACCCTGCTCGTGTTGGCCGACGATGGGGGTGGTTGATGATCTGGTGCGGGAGATGACCGGGGTGATGAAGTCGCTGTGTGCGCCCGCCTGTACGGGTAGCGCAGTGCCCGTCGCCGTGCTGCCGCCGCCGTGGCGCCCATGAGGGCCACCGCGGTATTCGCGGATCGGACTGCCGACATCGCTGCGCCGGATCCGTCCCGAAAGGTGATCCGGGCGTTCGTGTACGTCCTCGATCCCACGCCGGAACAGGTCGAGGCACTGCGGTCGCACTGTGGGGCGCAGCGCTTCGCCTACAACTGGGCACTGTCGCAGGTGAAAGCGAACCTCGACCAACGGGCGGCGGAACGCTCCTACGGTGTTCCCGAGGCGGAGCTGACCCCGGCGATGTCATGGTCGGCGTACAGCCTGCGCAAACACTGGAACACCGTCAAAGACGACATCGCTGTCAACCCTGAGACCAGGCAGCCGTGGTGGCCGGAGAACTCGAAGGAGGCCTACAGTTCCGGGATCGCGAACTGTGCTGCAGCCCTGTCGAACTGGTCCGATACTCGGTCCGGGAAACGTAAAGGCTCGATGGGGTTTCCCCGATTCAAGAGCAAACGGGCGGCGCTCTCCTGCCGGTTCACTACGGATGCTTTCGGTTTGGTCACCGACGGCGGTGACCGCCGTCATGTGAAGTTGCCTCGGATCGGGGCGATCCGGACGTGTGAATCCACCCGCAAACTGGCCCGCAAGACGATCGCCGGGTCGGCTCGGATCCGGTCGGCGACCCTGTCGTACCGTCGGGGCCGGTGGCAGGTGTCGTTCTCCGTCGAGACCACGCTCCCCGCCAGGGCACTCCCACCCACCGGTGCCGCCGCGGTCGCCGATCGTGGTGTGGGCGGTTGGTTAGTCGGAGTCGATGTGGGGGTCAAACACCTCGCTGTTCTCTCGACTGGGGAGATGATCGAGAATCCGAAACATGCACGGAAGCAGGCGAAAAAACTTCGTCGTCTGGAGCACCGCGCATCGCGGCGGGTCGGCCCGGATCGTCGCACAGGTCAACAGCCCTCCCGGCGGTGGCAGCGCACCCAGGACCAGATCCGGGCAGTGCACACCCGCATCGCCGCCGGACGCTGCGATCACCTGCACAAACTCACCACTCGGTTGGTGCGGGACTTCGATACCGTCGTTGTCGAAGGTCTCAACATCGCGGGAATGACCCGATCCGGTGGCGCCTACAAACGCGGGCTGAATCGGGCCCTACATGATGCGGGGCTCGCCGAGATCCGGCGACAACTGGCCTACAAGACCGAGTGGACCGGCACCGGACTGCATGTGGCGGATCGTTGGTATCCGTCGAGTAAGACCTGCTCGAACTGTCAGGTAGTGAAAACCAAACTGCCTTTGAAGGTTCGGGTGTTCACCTGCGATGCGTGCGGTTACCGCGCTGATCGTGATCACAACGCTGCCCTCAACCTTGCTGCCCTCGCAGCGGTTGTTGACGGTTGTGCGTCTTCGGCGAGTTGCGGACGAGACGTAAAAGAAGCCCGACAGAAACCAACCATAAGACCCGCCACTCGGCGGGCTGACGGTATCGCTGCGGGAACACCACACAGTGGTGAACGTGGCCGGGGTAACCCGGACACTCATGCCGAGTGCACTAAACAACACTCAGCGTGAACGGTGGTGGAACGTGGTGGTCTCGCGGCGCGTCGAACTTGTTCGCCTCGGCGATCTTCGCGATCTCGATCGACGACGCGACGGTCGACTGCTGCGGATCGATGGCAGCGGCATAGGTGCTCACGGCGCCGCTGACTCCCGTGACCGTCTTCAGCGGCCGGCGACGTGGGGTGCTCATCGTCGATAGCCTAGGAACGACGGCCCGGTCCGCCCAGCGTTACGATCAGGCGGATTCTGACCGCCTGCGGGACGTTCCGGTTACCGTCGGGGTGTGCTGTTCTCGCAGATCGTCGCGACGTCCCGGGACGTGGGGGCCACGCGGTCGCGCAAGGTGAAGGTCGGGGCGCTGCGCGAGGTCCTCATCCAACTGGAGCCGGCCGAGGTGGAACCGGTGGTGGCGTGGTTGTCCGGGGAGCTTCGGCAGGGCCGGATCGGGATCGGCTGGCGGACACTCGGCGACATTCCCGCCACCCCGGCCGACGTCCCGGCCGTGACGGTGTCGGACCTCGACGGGACCGTCACCGCCGTCGCCGGGATCTCCGGTTCCGGATCCGCCGCCCGCCGACGCAAACTGCTCGCGGACCTCTTCGCCCGCACCACCGCCGACGAGCGGGACTTCCTGCTGCGACTGCTCACCGGCGACCTTCGCCAGGGTGCGCTCGAGGGGGTGATGACCGACGCGATCGCGGCGGCCGCCGACCTTCCCGTCGAACCGGTGCGCCGGGCGTTCATGCTGTCGGGACGCCTTCCCGCGACGGCGGTCGCGGCGTTCGACGGCGGCGTCGACGCCCTCACCGCGTTCCGGCTGGAGGTCGGTCGTCCGGTCCGGCCCATGCTGGCCTCCCCCGCCGAATCACTCACCGACGCGTGGACCGAACTCGGCGGCGACGTCAGCGTCGAATACAAACTCGACGGCGCGCGCATCCAGGTGCACCGCAACGGCGACGACGTGCACGTCTTCACCCGCACCCTGCGTGAGATCACCGGCAGCGTGCCGGAACTCGTCGAACTCGTCGCCGGCCTGCCCTGCACGTCGGCGGTGTTCGACGGGGAGACACTGGCGCTCACCGACAGCGGCCGGCCCCGACCGTTCCAGGAGACGATGAGCCGCTTCGGCGCCGAGTCCGCCCGCGACCTGCTGCTGCACCCCTACTTCTTCGACTGCCTGCACCTCGACGGCGTCGACCTTCTGGACGCGCCGCTGGAGGAGCGGCTGGCGGCCCTGGAACGCGTTGCCCCGCAACACCGCATCCCCGGGCTGATCCGCCCCGACAGCGACGGCGCCGCAACCCATTTCGACGACGCCCTTGCCGCCGGGCACGAAGGGGTGATGGTCAAATCGCTCGCCGCGCCGTATGCGGCGGGACGACGCGGCCGCGCCTGGCAGAAGGTGAAACCGGAGCACACGCTCGATCTGGTGGTGCTCGGCGCCGAATGGGGTTACGGGCGACGCACCGGCTACCTGTCCAACCTGCACCTCGGCGCACGCGACCCGGACGGCGGCGAACCCATCATGGTGGGCAAGACGTTCAAGGGCCTCACCGACGCGCTACTGCAGTGGCAGACGGACGAATTCCCGCGCCACGAACGCGACCGCGACGATCACACCGTGTACCTGCACCCCGACCTCGTCGTGGAGATCGAACTCGACGGCGTCCAGGTCAGCACGCGTTACCCCGGCGGCCTCGCGCTGCGATTCGCGCGCGTCCTGCGCTACCGCCCCGACAAGACTGCCGCCGAAGCCGACACCATCGACGCCGTGCGAGCCCTGCTGCCGGGTTGACGCCGCCCCGCTCGTCCTGCGCGGCGAGCGTGTGCGCGGTAACCTCCCCGGCACAGATAAGGACGCCGCGCCGCGAGGGGGTCGACTGGTGATCTTCGTTTCCCGTTTCGTGCCGTCCCCCGTCGAGCGCACCGTCCGGAGGGCGGCCTCGGCTGCCGAGGGGCCGGTCCGCGTCGCCGTATGTGCGGTGACCGTGCCGATCGAGGTCGCGAAGACGTCGTTCCACATCCTCCGGCTCACCGAGGAACTGCTCGAGGAGGTCGTGTTCCTGTTGCGGACGATGCGGCCGGTGGTCGAGGCGGTGAGCACCACCCAGCAGTCCGACAATTTCGACACGGTGTTCCGGACGCTCGAACAGATCCAGCAGTCGGCCGACGCGATCGCCCGCACGCCGATCGGGGTCGTCCGGAGCGTGTTCGCGCCGGCCCGTCCGTCGCCCGAGCAGATCGACTATCACCCCACGATCATCGACGCCGAGCCGCCGAAGCCGTCCGGCGTCGCGGTCCGGATCGCGTCCCTCACCGTGACGGCGCCGAGCATCACGTTCGGCAGTCCGAAACGCTGACCCGGGCTATCGTCCGGGAAAGAAGTCGGCGCTCTGCACGTAATCCATTGCGGCGGTGAACGTCGGGTCACTCATGCGCCTGGTCATCTCCGCCCCCTCGACGTCCTCGATGTGGGTCTGGACCCACCAGAGGGTGCCGAACGGGTCGCGGACGCGTCCCACGAGGTCGCCCCAGAACAGGTGCGTCGCCTTCGTCACCAGCGTGCCGCCGGCCGCGACGGCCTGCGCGAGCACCGCCTCCGCGTCGTCGACGTAGAGGCGGAGGAACCCGGGCGTCGGCGGCCAGTCGGGTCGGGCATCGAACATCATCACGACGGCGTTCCCGATCCTCACCTCGGCGTGCCCGATGGTGCCGTCCTCGCCCACCATCCGTCCGAGTTCCTCGCCGTCGAACGCCGCCTTCACGTAGTCGATGAGCGCGGCGGTGTCGCGGGAGATGATCCACGGTGTGACGGTGGTGTAGCCCTCGGGAATCGGATCGACGGTCATGCGGTCCTCCTGCGTCGGCGAATCGGTTCACTCACCGTAGAACCGATAGCGGTCAGCTTTGGTCCGCATTTGATCGCCCGGATACGCTCGTATCGTGTCCGAACACATCCTCGTCACCGGTGGATCCCGCGGCATCGGCGCAGCGGTGGTGCGCCTCGCCGTGCACCGCGGCTATCAGGTGACGTTCACGTTCCAGAACGACGACGAGGCCGCCGAGCAACTCGTCCACCAGTGCGGTGTCCGCGCCACCGCGGTGCGGGCAGACGTCCGCGACGCGGATGAGGCCGTCGCCGTCGTCGATGCGGCCGACCAACGCGGTCAGCTGGTCGCGTTGGTCAACAACGCGGGGACCACCGGCGCGCTCGGCACGTTCCTCACCACCCCGGACGCAGTGGTGCGGGAGGTGTTTGACGTCAACGTCTTCGGGGCGATGGCCTACGCCCGCGCGGCCGCCGAGCACTGGATCCGAACAGGGCGCCCCGGCGTCATCGTCAATCTCAGTTCGATCGCGGCCCGCACCGGCGCACCGGGCGAATACGTCGGGTACGCGGCCTCCAAGGCGGCCGTCGACAGTTTCACGGTGGGACTCGGGCGGGAACTGGCGAGCGCGAACATCCGCGTCGTCGGCGTCGCTCCCGGTACGACGGACACCGACATCCATGCCGCTGCCGGCGACCCCGGACGACCCGGGCGAGTGGCCGGGAAGGTGCCACTCGGCCGGGTCGCGGAACCCGAGGAGATCGCCGAAGCGGTGCTGTGGGCCCTGTCCCACCAGGCGTCCTACGTCACCGCCACGACCATCGACGTCGCCGGGGGTCTGTGACGCTAGCGCCCTCGCGAGCCGACCCTCGGGACGAGCATCGGCACCCGTGAGCGGTAGGTGCGGTAGTCGTCGCCGAACGTGTCGACCAGGTCGTGCTCCTCGAAGCGCACCGCCACCAGGATGAAGCCGGTGGTCCCGACGGCGAACAACAACCGGCCCCAGGTCATCGTAGGCGCCACCCAGAACGCGATGATGAAACCGGCATAGAGCGGGTGCCGGATCACCCGGTACAGCACAGGGGTCCGAAAGTGACTGGGCAGAGCCGACTTTCCGCTCTGGTTCCGCAGCACCTGGCGCAGCCCGAACAGGTCGAAGTGGTCGATGGCGAATGTCGCCGCCAGCACGAGGGCCCACCCGCCGAGCGACACAACGTAGATCACGACGCGGACCCAGTCGGTCTCCACGTCCCAGATCTGCTCGGGTAGCGGACGCCATTGCCACATCAGCAGCGCCAGCGCGGCCGTGGCGAACAGTACGTATGTCGAGCGCTCCATCGGTTCGGGGACGATCCTGGTCCAGCGTTTCTTGAACCAGGGCCGGGCCATCACCGAATGCTGCATGGCGAAGACCGTCAGCAGCACCACGTCGATGACCACGGCGACCGCGACGGGAGCGTCGGGGCCGTCGTTGATCGTGTGGGGCACCACGAGTCCCTCGACCCATCCGATCGCGTACAGGAACACGATCAGGAACGTGACGTACACGAGCGTGCCGTACACGGTGATCAGTGTTCGCGCGACTCCACCAGTGCGATGTTTCCGGTGTGTTTCGACCATCTCGGCCATGATGTTCTCTCCGATCCATGGGTTTCCCCCGACGCTCCGAAGTCTCCGATCGGGCGAGGTGCGGAACAAGGAACCCTGGGGTGGGAGTCGCCGCACCCCGCGACCGTGTCGGATGAGTTGACTACCCTGTTGCCATGCTTCCCGGGGACTTGCGCGACATCGACGTGGCGTCGATCAAGGCGGTCCTCGGCACCACCACGTACACCCGCGGCGAGCAGTATGCCCGCGACCACGCGGTCATCGAGATGTCGTGGGATCCGGCGGCCAAGGAGCTGTGGGGCGAGGTGGCGGGCACGGCGACGGAACCGTACTCCGCGTCGGCGTTCATCGTCTCCAGCAGCGGCCGCACCGTGTACCGGTACGGGATCTGCACGTGTCCGGTCGGCATGAACTGCAAGCACGTCGCCGCCCTGCTGATCACCGCGATGAAACAGGCGAGGTCCGAGGCCCAGGCGGCAGTCGCGCCCACCTGGGAACGCTGGCTCGGTTCCCTGCTCACCGCCGATCCGTTCGGCGACTCCGGCAGGCGTTCGCCGCTCGCCGTCCAGTTCCGGGCCCAGGCGTCGGCCGCCGCCGCGGCACCCCAGTTGCTGGTGCGGCCCGTCCAGCCGGGGAGTAAGGGCTGGATCGTCGGCGGGCTGGCGTGGAACAAGCTGGGCAGCCAGTTCCAGCACCCCGCCGAGCAGATCCGGGTGCTGCACGAGATTCACCTGCTGTCCGTCAACGGTCTGACCTACCGCCGCCAGAACCACACCGATCTCGATCTCAGCGTCTTCCCCAGCCGCCAGCTGTGGTCGCTGCTCGACGAGGCCGCCCGGGTCGGTGTGGAGCTCATCCACTCCTCCAAGCGTCGGGGCGCACTCGCCCCCTACCGCTCGGCGGAGGTCTGCCTCGACGCCACCCGCGACGACGCCACCGGCGCTCTCGTCGTGCGGCCGGTGGTCCGCGTCGACGGCGAACCTGTCGACGCAGTGACCGTCGGCTTCATCGGCGTCCGGGCCCACGGCCTGTTCTACGTCGACGCGGACGAGCGCATTCACCTCGCGCGCCTCGACTCCGTCGTGCCCGGCCCCTTACAGGATCTGGTGCGCCGCCGCACACCCATCGAGGTTCCCGCCGCCGAAGAGTCCCGTTTCCTGACGGACTTCCTGCCGAAGCTCCGCAACCTGGCCACGGTCATCTCCTCGGACGGCTCGTTCGTCCCACCCGCGATCTCCGAGCCCACCCTGGTGATGCGGGCGTCGTATCTCCCCGACCACGAGGTCGCCGTCGACTGGGAATGGCTGTACACCGTCGGGGACAACGAGCACCGTGCGCCGCTGACTGCCCGGACCCCCGGCGACGAGTACCGGGACGACGCCCGCGAGCGCGCACTGCTCGGGGAGCTCGACATCGCCTGGGACAGATACAGGTTGGGGTCGGGCGGTCCGGAAGCGACGGCGCTGCGCGGACTCGACACGATGCGGTTCACCACCGAGGTCCTGCCCCTGCTCCACGGCAAGTCCGACGTGTCGATCGACGTTTCGGGCGAACCCGCCGACTACCGGGAGGCCGGCGATTCCCTGGCCATCGGGGTGTCCGTCACCGCATCCGAGGGCGGCACCGACTGGTTCGATCTCGGCGTCACCCTCACAGTGGAGGGCCGGGACGTGCCGTTCGACCAGGTCTTCTCGGCGCTGGCCGCGGGGAAGACCGAGTTGCTGCTGCCCGACGGCGCCTACTTCTCCCTCGACAAACCCGAACTCCACACGCTGCGGAAGCTGATCGACGAGGCGCGGGCCCTCCGCGACCGCGCGGACGGGACGTTGCGGCTGAGCCGTTTCCAGGCGAGCCTGTGGGACGAGTTCGCCGCGCTCGGCACCGTCGAACGTCAGGCGACGCAGTGGCGGCAGCAGGTGGACGGCCTGCTCGCGCCCACCAACATCGGGCCCGCGGAAGCCCCGAGCACGCTGGACGCCCAGCTGCGTCCGTATCAGCTGGAGGGGTTCCGCTGGCTGGCCTTCCTGTGGGAGCACGGGCTGGGCGGCATCCTCGCCGACGACATGGGGCTCGGCAAGACACTGCAGGCGCTGGCGTTGATCTGCCATGCGCGGCAGTCGAATCCGGCCGCGCCGCCGTTCCTCATCATCGCCCCCACCAGCGTCGTGTCGAACTGGGAGTCCGAATCGGCCCGCTTCGCTCCGGACGCGACCGTCGTCGCGATCTCCGACACCCGATCCCGGCGGCGCGTCCCGTTCGACGAACTGGTCGAGGGCGCCGACATCGTCGTCACGTCGTACACCCTGTTCCGTTTGGAGTTCGAGGCCTACGCGGAGTCCGCGTGGTCGGGGATGATCCTCGACGAGGCGCAGTTCACCAAGAACCATCAGTCCAAGATCTACCAGTGCGTTCGCCGGCTGGAGACGCCGTTCAAGCTGGCGATCACCGGCACGCCGATGGAGAACAACCTGATGGAGCTGTGGTCGCTGCTGTCGATCACCGCCCCGGGCCTGTTCCCGAATCCGGCCCGGTTCACCGACTACTACCGCAAGCCGATCGAGAAGCAGGGCGACACCGAACTTCTGGCGCAGCTGCGCCGCCGGGTGAAGCCGCTGATGCTGCGCCGCACCAAAGAGCAAGTGGTGAAGGATCTTCCGGCCAAGCAGGAGCAGGTGCTCGACGTCGAACTGCACCCGCGGCACCGCAAGGTCTACGACACCCACCTGCAGCGTGAGCGGCAGAAGATCCTCGGCCTGCTCGCCGACGTCGACAAGAACCGCTTCACGATCCTGCAGTCGCTCACCCTGCTTCGGCAGCTGAGCCTCGACGCCGGACTAGTGGACGCCGAGTATCACGACGTTCCGTCCGCGAAGGTGGACGCCCTGCTCGAGCAGCTCGCCGACGTCGTCGCGGGCGGTCACCGGGCGCTCGTTTTCAGCCAGTTCACCGGGTTCCTCGGCAAGATCCGCGACCGGCTCGCGGACGCCGGGATCGCGCACAGCTACCTCGACGGCAGCACCCGGCGTCGCGGCGACGTGCTCCGCGAGTTCAAGGAGGGCGCCGCCCCGGTGTTCCTGATCAGCCTCAAGGCGGGCGGCTTCGGGCTGAACCTCACGGAGGCCGATTACTGCTTCATCCTCGACCCGTGGTGGAACCCGGCGACGGAGGCTCAGGCCGTGGACCGGGCGCATCGCATCGGGCAGACCCGGAACGTGATGGTGTATCGGCTGATCGCGAAGGACACGATCGAAGACAAGGTGATGGCGCTGAAGGCGAAGAAGTCGGCGCTGTTCGCGAGCGTGATGGACGCCGACTCCCTGCTCAGCTCCAGTCTCGACGCCGACGACCTCCGCGGGTTGTTCGAGTAGTCCCCTGAGAATGCCGGCCCGCCGGCGTCTGGGTAATGTCCGATCCATGCCTCGTTACACGATTGCCCTGCGGAACAACGCCACGCCGGACGCGCCGGCGTCCGTGAGCCGCCATGTGCCGTTCTACTGCGCGCACGAGGCGGCGGGCGCGGCGTGGAAGCGGGCGCTCGTCGAGGCGTGCGGCGACCTGCTCGACCCGGTCACGCAGACCGCCGTGGTGAACGTCGTCAGCAACTTCGGACGCGAACTGTTCACCGGTGACGCGGACGTCGTCGTCACCCTGGACCGGATCGGCACCACCTCCCTGACCTTCCTGATCACGGTCCACCAGGACGGCGTGCAGGCCGCGGAGCTGACCGTCGTACTCGTGCACCTCGATTCGAGCCGGGCGAACTCGGCGCCGTGGTCGCCGGCGCAGATCGCGGCGCTCGAGGCGCTGCGGGGCGCTCCGGCCGTCGCCTGACCTCGATCGATCGAAGTTTCAACGAAGCCTGATCTGGGCATTTGATGCGTATGAGTATCGAAGACGGGCCCGGTGACACGCTGAGCCCCAGCGAGAGCCTGGACTCCGACGACGTGCGCAACAACGACGGCGACGACGTCGTCGATCCGCCCGATGGGTGGAGTGAAGCCGACAAGTTCGGCACCACGGCGCGCGAGGAGCGGGAGGGTGAGTCCCTCGACGAGAAGTTGTCGGAGGAAGAGCCCGACGTGATGCTCGAGGAGCAGAGCGAGGTGTCGTTGGAGGATCTCCCCGACGACCAGCTGACCGAGGACGTCGACCGTGTCATCGACGACGAGGACATCGACATTCCGGTGTTCGGAAACAAGCATGCCGACGTGGTCGAGGGCGTCATCGTGCAGGACTCGCGCACCGACCGGGGGCAGATCGACGGGTCCGCGGAGGACGGCGATTCGTTCTTCACGGTCCTGGACTGACGGCAGTGTCAGCCGCGCTGCGTTCCCCGGCCGTAGCGCAGGTAGAGAAAGTCGTCGTTGATCAGAGCATGCTCGAGTGAAAGTGTGCGCGGCGCTTGCACTGTCGGGCCAGACGATGCGGGCAGTGTTTGCGGACCGGCCAATCGCGGGGCGAGGGTCAGGCACATCTCGTCCACCAGATCGTGTGTGACGAGATCGTGGAGGAGGGTGGGGCCGCCCTCGCACAGGATTCGGCCGAACCCGCGGTCCCGCAGAGCGGCCATGAGGGCAGGCATCTCGACGCTGTCGTCACCCGCCACGACGATGTCCGCCGACTCCCCGAGTGCTGCCCCGCGCGTTTCTGCCACCCGTCGGGTGGTGACGACGATCGGCCTGACACCACCGGCGAACAATGGCGAATCCGGCGGAACGTTGCCCGTTCGTGTCACGACGGCGATCGGCGGTGGTGCGTCGAGTCCCCACCGTTCGAGTCGATACCGAGCCTGTTCCTCCGTCAGCTGCACCGGTCCGTACGTTTCGGCGCGGACGGTGCCGGCCCCGACCAGAACCACGTCGGCATACGCACGCATCGCACGCAGAAGTTGGTGATCCACCGGGTCGGACAGCGGCCGGACGCGTCCGCCGAACGCCGCCGCACCGTCCAGGCTGGCAACCATGTTCACCCGTACCCCGTCCGGCGGGTCGCGGTAGAACTCTTCCGCCGACACCTCGTCGGCACCGCTGCTCAGCTTGCGCATCTGCGGCATCACGCCTCGTGCCCGGGTTCGAGGTCGCGCACGTCGGAGAAGGTGACCAACTGCCCGAGGTCGTCCGGGGCGGATCCGGTCTCCGGGGCGAGGAGGAACGCGACGTGGTCACCGAGTTCGAGTCGTTCGAGGATTCGGCCGCTGAACCATGCGGGTGAATCGTCCAGGATCGGCAGCCCGTGCGGGCCGGGATGCCAGTCGCATCGGGCGAACTTGTCGATCTCGTCCCCGGTTTGCGCGCCGAAGAGCGTCGCGAGCGCGACGTGGTCACGGGTCAGGATATGCACCGCCAGACGCTCCGCGTGCGAGGCCACCGAGAAGGTGTGATTCTTGTTGGACAGTCCGACCAGGAAGCGCGGCGGATTGATGCTGACCTGCGACGCGAACCCGACGAGGCACCCCGACATCTCGTCTTCCGACCGTGTGGTCACCACGAACATCGGATAGTTCAGGAGCGCGACGACGTCCTCGAAAGCCTGACAGGCATCCCGATCAGTTGCGTCGATGTCCCCGGTGCGATCGGCCATGGGTCCTTCCTAACAGATTCCGGCCGGGAAGCGTCCGACGTGGTACTTCGCGTCCGACGCTTACTCGAAGGCGGTAGCCGCACCACAGCGCCTAGACTGGGCAGGATCGCACTCGCGACAGCCACCGAAAGGCCCGACATTACTCAATCCTCCGCTCCGCATGACGTCTACTTCGTACCCCCGGAGCAGGAGACCGCGGACGCCGTCGCCCATGCCTCCGCCGCCGCGGCGTCGAGGTTGCGCGACCGCGCCGACGTGGTCCGGTTCAAGGGCCGCTTCGCGCTGCCGATCACGCACACCACACCGCACGAGGCGATGGTCGAGGACCTGCTGTTCGTCCGCGACGTCCTCGACGGCGCCGGGATCGAGTATCTGCTGGTGCGGGGCAATGACGAACGCCCGGTCATCGCGGTCAACTGGGCGCAGCGGAAGGCGTTACGGGCGGCCCTGGTCGCCGCGTGTGAGGACCGTCCGTGCTACTCCAAGACCGTCGACGCCAAGGGTCCCGCGGTCCTGGTGTCCGACGGCAGCCTGTCCGCGACGTCGAAGGCCCGCATCTTCCGGCTGTTCCGTCCGCGCGTGCACCTGGCCAGCGGCCTGAGTTACGGGGCGTCGACGGGGGTGCAGATCGAGTTGTGGTCGATCAGCGACGACGAGATCGTGCTGCCGATGGAGAACTCCCTGACCCGGCGTGTGGTGCGTTCGGAGGAGGCGGTTCGCGGCACCGTCGAGCGGTTCGGGCGGGTGTGGCCCACCATCGAGAACATGTTCGCCGACCATGCGTCGGACATCAATTTCGACGTCGACCTGGTGTTCTCCTGGGTGGACGGCTCGTCGGCGGAGTTCCAGGCGCAGCGCGCCAAGCGGATGCAGAGCTACGTGGTCGGCGAGGGCGACGACTCGGCCGCCCGGTTCCGGCAGATCGACGAACTCAAGTACGCGCTGCGCTCGGTGCACATGTACGCGCCGTGGATCCGCCGGATCTTCGTGGCCACCGACTCCGACCGTCCGGCGTGGCTCGCCGACGACCCGCGGGTCACGTTCATGCCGAGCGAGGAGTTCTTCGCCGACCCGTCGGTACTGCCCACCCACAATTCGCAGGCCGTCGAGAGCCAGCTGCACCACATCCCCGGTCTCGCCGAGCATTTCCTGTATTCCAACGACGACATGTTCTTCGGCCGCTCGGTGGGTCCGCAGATGTTCTTCTCCCCCGGCGGCATCACGATGTTCATCGAGGCGACCACCCGAATCGGGTTGGGCCACAACGACGACGAGCGCAGCGGCTTCGAGAACGCGGCCCGCGTGAATCGCCGGCTGCTGCAGGACCGCTTCGGTCTGATGACCACCCGGCACCTCGAACATGCCGCCACCCCGCTCCGCAAGAGCGTGATGGAGGAGATGGAGAAGGAGTTCCCCGACGAGTTCGCCGCCACGGCCGCAAGCACCTTCCTTGCCAGCACCAACATTTCGGTGACGAACTCGCTGTATCACTACTACGCGTTGATGAGTGGTCGCGCGGTGGTGCAGACCTCGGCGCGGGTGAAGTACGTCGACACGACGATGAAGTCGGGGCTCCGCGACATGGACTCGTTGCTCGCGAAGCGGTCGATGGACTTCTTCTGTCTCAACGATGGCAGCGCACCCGAGATCGACCTGGAGTTGCGGACCAGGAAGGTGACGCAGTTCCTGGAGAACTACTTCCCCATCCCGGCGCCGTGGGAGACCGGGGTCTGATCAGACGGCGGGAAACGCGTCTTCCGGGCGCTCGCCCTCGTCGTAGACCGTTGCGGGAGAACCGATGAGGAGCGGGTCGGGGGTGCCGACCACCCGCGGGTCCTTGCCGGTGTAATCGAATTTGTGGAGCACCCAGCGGATCGCCTCGATCCGGGCGCGCTTCTTGTCGTTCGATTTCACGACGGTCCACGGCGCCTGCGGGGTGTCGGTGTAGAAGAGCATCGCCTCTTTGGCCTCGGTGTAGGCGTCCCACTTGTCGAGGCTGGCGAGGTCGGTGGGTGACAGTTTCCACTGCTTGACGGGATCGGTGCTGCGGGAGACGAACCGGGCGTGCTGCTCCTCGCGGCCCACCGAGAACCAGAACTTGACGATGTGGATGCCCGACTGCACGAGCATCCGCTCGAACTCCGGCGCAGACCGGGTGAACTCCAGGTACTCGTTGGGGGTGCAGTAACCCATGACGCGTTCGACGCCGGCCCGGTTGTACCAGGAGCGGTCCATCATCACGATCTCCCCGCCCGCGGGCAGGTGCTGCACGTACCGCTGGAAGTACCACTGGGTGCGTTCGCGTTCGGTGGGCTTCTCCAACGCCACCACCCGCGCGCCACGAGGGTTGAGGTGTTCGGTGAACCGCTTGATCGCGCCACCCTTGCCGGCCGCGTCCCTGCCTTCGAAGATGATGACGAGCTTCTCGCCGTTCTCCTTCACCCAGGCCTGGAACTTGAGCAGCTCGATCTGCAGTTTGCGTTTGCGATTTTCGTACTGCCGCCGCGTCATCTTCTCGTCGTACGGGTACCCGTGCCGCCACGGCTCGTCGGTGTCGTCGATGGCGTGTTTGCGGCCGGACTTGCGCAGCAGCTCCCCGATCTCGTCGATCTCCGGGGTCACGTCGATCTGGCCGGCACGGGCGAGTTCGAAGGCGTCGGGATCGTGCAATTCGTCCACACAGCAAGACTACCGCCGCGAGGCCTCGCCGTCCGGGCTCATGAGATCGTAAACCCATGAGCATCGACCACATCGTTTCCGCGCTCGACTCGACGGTCGCGGCCGAGCTCCGGACCGCCCTCGACGCGTCGCCGATCGTCACCCTCGACGGAATGGTGCTGACCGACCCCGCGCGCGACGCGGTGCTCGAACTGCTCACGCTCCTCGCCGACGGGCAGAGTGTGGCGCTCGGTGCGGTCGCGGACCTGCTCACCACGTCGCAGGCCGCGGAGATCCTCGGCGTCTCCGACACCTATGTGCGCCGGCTCGCCGACTCCGGCGCGCTGCCCATCGAGATGCGCGGCACCCATCGCCGGTTCCGGCTCTCCGACGTCATGGCGTACCGGGAGAAGTTCCCGCGCAGGGGCTGACTACACCCGTACCCGCATGACGGCCTGCTCCCCGGTGTCCGGGATCCGCACGCCCTCGGCCGCGAGCCGCTGTTCGGTTTCCTCGGCGGTGACGTATTCGCCGACGGTGTCGTAGCTGCCCATCGGGACCACCGAATGCACGATCGTCTCCGGGTACACGTGCACCAGGTTGTACCCCTGGGCGCCGTCGCGTCCGCGCAGCGCCCCAGCCGGGACGTTGAGGTCCTGGGTGTAGCAGGTGGCAGACGCGACGGAGACGGGGATGCCCGCGAACGTCGCCGTCGTCGAGTAGTGCAGATGTCCCGCGAGGATCGACCGGACGTCGCTGCCGCGGAGCACGTCGGCGAGGCGCAGCTGGTCACGCAGTTCCACCAGCACCGCCAGGTCGAGCACGCACGGCACCGGCGGATGATGCAGCGCCAGAATGGTCCCGTGCGGTGCCGGAACCGCGAGCTGCTGTGCCAGCCAGAGCAGTTGGCTCTCGGAGATCTCCCCATGGTGATGTCCCGGCACGGTCGTGTCGAGGGTGACGATGCGCAGTCCGTCGACGTCGTAGACGTGGTCGATCGGCTCGTACGACGGTTCCTGCCCGAGCAGTTCCGTCCGGAAGTGGCCGCGGTCGTCGTGGTTGCCCATCGCCCAGATCACCTGCGCACCGAGCGACGCCGCCACCGGTTCGACGATCGCCCGCAGCTTCTCGTAGGCGCCCGGCTGACCGCGGTCGGTGAGGTCGCCGGTGAATACCAGGGCGTCCGGGCGGGCGTGCGACGACTCGATCTCCGTGAAGATCTGCCGCAGGGTGGCCTCGCTGTCGACGGCCCCGTACAGCAGGTCGTCGTCGACGAGATGGGTGTCGCTGAGGTGCAGCACGAAATGTGACGGTCGCGGATACTCGGCCGTCCGTATGTCGGCTGCCTCTGTGCCGCTCATCGGTCTCTCGCTTCCGCTCGCCCCGACGGGGGCAGGTGCCCGGGTGGACGCCACTGTTGGTCCACCCTAGCCAAGCGCACTCCGGTCACCTCCCGGGGCACGCGCGGTGGCCGGACGGTGAACGGTGGGGCACGACGTCAGTTTCGTGCGTGGTGCGGTGTGCGCGTCTCCGGGCCCGCGGGCGGGATCATCGCGGCGAGGTTGGCCTGGGCCTCGAACCGGGCGCGCTCGTCGCCGTCGTCCGCCGCTGCCGCGTCCTTGGCCGCGGTGAGGAACGGGCGGACCAGGTCGAGGGGCATCGGGAAGACGACGGTGGAGTTGTTCTCGCCGCCCATGGCGCTGAGGGTCTGCAGGTAGCGCAGCTGCAGGGTGGTGGGGTTGCGGCTGATGACGTCGGCGGCCTCGACGAGTTTCGCGGAGGCCTGGAACTCGGCTTCGGCGTTGATGATCTTGGCGCGACGCTCGCGTTCCGCCTCGGCCTGCCGGGCGATGGCCCGTTGCATGTTGGCGGGGATCTCGACGTCCTTGATCTCGACGGTGGTGACCTTCACACCCCACGGCTCGGTCTGCTGGTCGATCACCTTCTGCAGGTCCTCGTTGAGGCGTTCCCGCTCGCCCAGCAGGGCGTCGAGGTCGGCCTTGCCGAGAATCGAGCGCAGAGTGGTCTGAGCGATCTGCAGGGTGGCGGCCAGGAAGTCCTCGACCTCCACGATCGCCCGGTCGGCGTCGACCACCCGGAAGTAGGCGACGGCGGTGACCTTGGCAGGCACGTTGTCGTGGGTGATCACTTCCTGGACGGGGATCTTCAGGGTCACGGTCCGGAGGCTGACCCGTTCCATCCGGTCGATCGCCGGGATCAGCAGCACCAGTCCCGGGCCCTTCAGGTCGACCAGCCGGCCCAGCCGAAACACGACGGCCCGCTCGTACTCGCGCAGTACCCGGATCGAGCTGCTCGCGACGACGGCGAGGAGGGTGATGACGACGCACAGGATGACGATGATGGTGGTCACAGTTCCAACTCCCAGGGCTCGCGGCGGCGGACGGTGAGGGTGAGTCCGCGGATCTGCTCGACGATCACGGAGTCGCCCGCGGTCGGTGTCTCGTCGTCCCCGAACAGTGTTTGCGCCTTCCACAGGCTTCCGGCGGCCTCGACTTGACCTTGCCGTCCTTTCCAGTTGCGGACGGTGGCGTCGGATCCGATGAGGGATTGCATTCCGGTGCGCACGGGCGCATGCCCGGCGGCGAGTGCCTTCCGGCCGCCCACCACGGCGAGACCCACTCCGACCACCGCGACTCCGGCGGCCGCGGGGATGGCGATCATCTGTGCGGTGTCGCTGGACGTGAACAGCAGCCACACCCCGGCTCCGACGAACAGTGCCCCGAGCCCGCCGAGCACACCCGCGGTCGGTGCGTGTGCCTCGACGACGATCAACAGCACACCCAGCACCAGCGCCAGCACGCCCAACGCGGTCATCTCGCATCACCCACGATCACGCTTCACGAGGACCCGGTCGCACTCGCATAGCCACTCGGCGATCGAGCCCTCAGTTCAACGGTAAGCGCAGGTCGACGGCAATGCCACCGGCAATTTGCGGCGGGGTACCGTTCAACGAATGACCAACCTTGATCACGGAGATCCCGGTGACGCCCCGACCGTGCCGCCGCCGCTGGAGGAGGTCGCCAACCCGGCCCGTCCGTCCGCTGCCGAGGAGGCCCGGACGGTCGCGGCCACGACCAATGTGGGCACCCTCGCGACCTTGACCAGGGACGGCGACCCGTGGGCGTCGTTCGTCACCTACGGTCTGCTCGACGGCTCCCCCGTCCTGTGTGTGTCGCAGATGGCCGAGCACGGCCGCAACCTCGCGCACGATCCCCGCGCCAGCATCGCGATCGTCGCGCCGAACCCGCCGTCCGATCCGCTGGCCAGCACCCGCATCACCCTCGCCGGGTACGTCTACCGCCCGGAAGGCGACGAACTCGCCGCCGCCCGGGAGGCGCACCTGGCCGCCGTCCCGGCGGCGCACGTCTACATCGACTTCAGCGACTTCTCCCTCTGGGTGCTGCGGGTGCAGCGTGTGCGATGGGTCGGCGGCTACGGGCGAATGGACTCCGCGAGCGAAGAGTCCTACGCCGCCGCGACGGCAGACCCCATCACCCCGCATGCCGGCCCGGCGATCGAGCACCTCAACGCCGACCACGCCGACGCCCTCCGCGCGATGGCCCAGGCGCTCGGCGGCTTCCCCGACGCGAAGACGGCAACCTGCGAAGGAGCCGACCGCTACGGACTGGACCTGCGGGTCACCACCCCCCGCGGCGTGGCCGTGACTCGCGTCGGATACGCGGAGCCACTCAACTCGATCGACGAGTTGCGCGCGGCGACAGTCGCTTTGACAGATCAGGCCCGGGCGCTCACCGGTCGGTGAGCACGTGACACCTGGAGTGTCCCCCTCCCCGACCGACCAGCCCGGATGAGAGCGGCGAGCTTCGTGCTCGCCGCTCTCGCGGACCGAAAATGTGCGTGGTCGGTCCCTAGAATCCCCAATAGGCGCAACCATCTCCACTGACCAGACCGTCGCGGCACGCGCGATACGCCTCGAGGCAGCCTCCGGTCGCGCAACCACTTGCCTCGGCATCCGCTCGGCTTCGCTCTTCCACGTCCGAGGCAATTGCTGCCGGGTCAGGGTACGAACCGCTGGTGTACGGATTGCGGCAAGTGGCGCCGTCACATTCGAACGCGTTCGCCTGGCGTTCACTTTCGAGGTAACGCTCGCCGCCGAGTTGATCAAAACACCACTGCGAGAAGGACGTCGTTCCGTCGCTCCACAGAGCCGGCCCAGGCGTGCCCTCGTAGCACTCGACGACGAAGGGCTCATCCTCGACCTGCTCAGGGGTCACGACTACCTCGTCGGCGTCCGTTACGACCGGTGACGTCGGTAGCGCATCTGTCGTACCTGGAGGAAGCGCTGCGGCAGTGGTGGTTGTCACGGTGGCCGCTGTTGTCGCCGTTACTGAGGAAGGCGGCGCGGACGTGCCGCCACCACAAGCGGTCAGTGCGACAGCGAGCGCGATTGCGAGGCAGTGTCTCATCATGATTGCTACCTCATTGGGAGTCCGTTCTTGTCCTTCGGTTCGCCCGCGAGAAGCACGATTCCGTCGATGAGGGCCAGATCCACGCGACGAAGAGCCACATGCCGAGGCTGATCACCGTCAGCACGATGTTCACGATCAGCATCGCGAATCCGAGCCCGGTGTGGCCGGCGTAGAAGCGTCCCGCGCCGAAGTACACCTATAACGAGGACCCACTGACATCGGATGTCCTGATCGACCTACTTGTCCACGCGATCGAGGGAAGGTATGTCGAGGCACGGCGCACCTACTAAGAGCGTGTCTCATGTGGGGAGCTTCTTGAAGCAGGTGAGTGCGGCGGCGAGGTGAAGGAAGCCGGCGAAGTGTTCGCCGTGGCGCTCGTAGCGGATGGTCATGCGCCGGTAGCCGGTGAGCCAGGCGATGGTGCGTTCGATCTTCCATCGGTACCGGCCTAGGCGATCGTTTCGCTCGATGCCGCGGCGGGCGATCCGCGGGACGATGCCTCGTTCGCGCAGCCACCGTCGGTGAATGTCGTAGTCGTAGCCCTTGTCGGCGCGAAGCTTTCCCGGCTTGCGTCGGCGCGGTCCGCGCCGAGACTTCACGCCCGGAATCGCTGCCACCAATGGTTGCAGTATCGTGCTGTCATGGGTGTTCGCCCCGGTCACGCCCACGACCAGTGGGATTCCATTCGTTTCGGACAGGACGTGGATCTTCGATCCCTTCTTACCGCGGTCGACCGGGCTGGGACCCGTCAGTGAGCCCCCCTTTTCGCCCGCACGCTTGCCGCGTCCAGGATCGCTGCCGTCCAGTCGAGTTCGCCCGCGCTACCGAGTCGATCGAGCACCTCGCGATGGAGTCTCTCGAACACCCCATCCCGCACCCAGGCACTGAACCGTCGATGCGCGGTCGGCACGGTTACCCCGAACGAGGGCGGCAGGTGCCGCCACGCACATCCGCTGGTGAGCACGTACACGATCGCGGTGAACACCGCCCGGTCATCGGCCGGCGCACTGCCACCTCCCTGCGGCCGGGCGACAAAAGGAGGAATCAACGGTTCGACTATCTCCCACAACGCATCCGGAACCAACCTCAGTGACAACTCATCTACCACGCGTCACATTATGTCCCACAGGTCACTTCATCCACATGAGACACGCTCTAATACTGCAACGACAGTTTGTGATGTCGATGTTTGTAGTGGCTGGCGCGGGCTCTGGCCTGGCTGGCGCGGCGCCAGTTCGACCAGTGCCAGACGTGGACGAGGGCGTGTTGGACTGGGCAGGCGACGCGGTTGAACAATCGCCGGATCTCGTTGATTGTCAGAGGTATTAGATCTCGGGTACCGGTTTCAGATCCCCTTTTTGAGCGCCGCGGCGCAGGATGGTCAGGAAGGCAGCCGCGGCCATCGACAAGGTGATGTGCCGGTACCAGGCCGGGTACCCGCGCACCTGGTAGTGATCGAGTCCGGTCTCGTTCTTGGTGGTCTGGAAGCACTCCTCGATCGCCCAGCGACTGCCAGCTACCCGGACCAGCTCGGCGGGTTCGGTGTCGGCGGGGCCATAGCAGATGTAGTAGGCAATCTCGTCGGGGTCGGTGATCGACCGGCGGGCCAGCAGCCAGTGGCCGCTACCCCGTTCGCGCAGTGGCCGAATGTCGACGACCGCCCAGTCGTAGAGCCTGGGTCCGTGGGCGCCGTCGCCGCAGTTGATCCGCTGCCACGCGGTCGCCGGCAGGTCGGCGATCACGGCGTGGGCGCGGCGCTGGCGCAACTCCATCGAGATCACCATCTGCGACTTCGGAACGGCGAGAACATGGGCCACACCACGGGATTCGAGCCAGAGCCGGAGCTTGCCGACCTGCCCGTAGGCCTCGTCGCCGGTAAACCACCCGAACGGCACCCCGGCGTCGAGGGCTCGTTCGATCATCGTTTGCGCCAGTTCGGGTTTCGTCGCGAAAGCTACCTCGTCGCCGATCCCGGCGGTCCGGCACCGATCGCGGTCCTCGGTCCAGGCCTTCGGAAGATACAACTCGCGATCGATCAGCGCCCGGCCCCGGTCGGAGGCGTAGGCGAGAAACACCCCGATCTGGCTGTTCTCGATACGTCCGGCCGTGCCGGAATACTGCCGGGCCACCCCGGCCGAGCGGGTGCCCTTCTTCAAAAATCCTGTCTCGTCGACGATCAACACGCCCTTGTCGGCGTCACCGATCGTCTCGACCACGACCTCACGCACGTCGTCACGAAGCCCCTCGCAGTCCCAGGAGTAGAAGTTCAGCAGCCGCTGCATGCCCTCCGGGCCCGTATCACCGGCCGCCTCCGCCAGTGTCCATCCGTTCTTACGTTCGACCTCACCGAGCAGTCCGCGCACATACGCGGCCATCCGCCGCCGCGACTCCACCCGCGAAAACCGGTGGGCGAACCGCGCACAGAACGCGGTGAACCCCGCTGACCACTCCAGCACCTCTGACTGCACCCTAGATCAATTACCACAAAAGTCCCGTCAGTCACAAACTGTCGTTGCAGTACTAAGACGCCAGCACTCATCCACCCCTAATTCGCAAGTGCGCCGAGAAAACTGAGGACTTTGAGGACCCTCACGCAAAGCATGGAGCCCGAGTACTAAAACGATTGACCCAAGGCTCCTGGAGAACCGCAAGAGCCCCGGACACGATCGCGCGTCCGGGGCATTTACTGGAAGTTGTTACGTGAGAATACTTTGCGCCCGACCGCGGCCCTGAGGTGGCGGGTGCAGATCACGTACCGCGAGGCATAGTTACCAGCGGAGCCCGCACCTCAGCACACACACCGCCAGTTGAGGAGCGCTCGCTCATCCAGAGGGCGTAGGTGTCGACCCGAGCACTCTTCGGGTGTGAGGCGTGATACGCGATGTCCGGTTGACGAGACCCAGGACAGCATGCATCTTCTGCTGCTTCAGGTCGTAGACGCCGTGATCCACCAGGTCCCCTCCGCCCGTGTGCTGGCGCTCACGCAACCCTCCTAAGTTCCCAGTTAGGCAGAATTCGACGTGAAGCGCGCGTCGAAGAAGCTGCGTACCTTCGTGGAGGGCAATGAGCACGCGATCCGCCTCAAAGCCGAGATCATGGTCGATCATTTCCACAGCCAGGTCATCGCCAAGCACAAGCTCGGGGGCCAGGCACGCTCGATGGTGGTAACCAGCAGCATCTCGCGCTGCATCGAATACTTCCACGCGATCAGCACCTACCTCGCCGACTGCAAGAGCCCTTATAAGGCGATCGTCGCGTTCTCCGGCGAGCATGAGTACAAGGGCATCAAGGTCACAGAAGTAAGCCTCAACGGTTTTCCTTCCAAGGACATCGCCGACCACATCCAGGAAGATCCGAACCGAATCCTCGTCGTCGCGGACAAGTTCCAAACCGGCTATGACGAGCCGCTGCTCCACACAATGTACGTCGATAAGACTTTGTCGGGTGTGAAGGCAGTCCAGACGCTGTCACGACTCAATCGCGCCCATCCGGCAAAGCGCGATGCATTCGTGCTCGATTTCGCTAACGACGCGGAGGGCATCGAGCGGGCATTCGCACCGTATTACCGAACGACCGTCCTTAGTCAGGAGACGGATCCCAACAAGCTCCACGACCTGGTCTCCGAGCTGAACGGCTTCGCCGTTTACACGCAAGAGAGCGTGGACAAATTCGTCAAACTCTACCTCGCGGGTGCCGAACGCGACCAGCTCGACCCAATCCTCGACACCTGCGTGGCCGAGTACCTCGAGATGCCGGAGGAAGAGGACCAGGTCACCTTCAAGGGCAGCGCGAAGGCCTTCGCGCGGACCTACAACTTCCTCTCTACGGTCATGCCCTTTGGTGTAGCTGCATGGGAGAAACTATCGATCTTCCTCGACCACCTCGTGCCGAAGCTCCCTGCGCCGCGTGAGGACGACCTATCGGCCGGCATCCTTGAAACCATCGACATGGAGTCCTACCGCCTTGAGAAGCGGGAAGTCATGAGGATTGCCCTGGCTGACGAGGAGGGTGCTGTCGAACCCGTGCCAGCCTCGAGCGGGGGTCACATAACCGAGCCGGAGCTAGACCGTCTGTCGGCGATCCTCCAGTCCTTCAACGACCTCTTCGGCAACATACCTTGGACCGACGAAGACCGAGTCCAGCACCTCATCACCGAAGAGATCCCACGCAAGGTCGCTGAAGATGAGGCCTATCAGAACGCGAAGATGAACAACGACCCGGCAAATGCTCGCGTTGAGCACGACCGAGCGCTGGCTCGCGTCATGCTCGCACTCGTCTCGGATGATACTGAACTCTTCAAGCAGTTCAGCGACAACGATGGCTTTAAGCGGTGGTTGTCCGACGCGACTTTCCGATCGACGTACGGGAAAATCGCCTGAGCCCTCCGCTAGCCCAGGCCTTAAGACCCCAGGCGTGCCGAGAGGGATCGCTGAGTAGTTTTGACCCTGTGTCCACTCATGGCGTCCACCACCCGAGCAGATGGCAGGTGGTCACCAGCGAGCCCCGTTGCGTTCGGTGGTGCGGGCCTCGGTGCGTTCATAGCGGCCGGCGCCGATCTGTTCGATGGCTTCGGTTTCGATCAGTTCTTGCATGACCATCCGGACCGATTCACGGATCAGATCCACACCTTCTCCGGCACGGAATGCGTCGAGTAGCTCGGACAGGGCAGACTGGGATAGGGCCATCGGTGGACCTCTTTCTTCGATGCGTGCTTGGCCGTACACACCGAAGATCCCGCCGATGGCCCTCTCTACGTCGGAGCCGCGCCGCTCAGTCCCAAACCCCACCACTCCACGGGACGCCTACTGATTGATAGCGCGGAGGCGAGCTGGCGTGGCTTGCGAATACCGCGAGTGAGATCCATCAGGCGGAACATTTCACCGTCGATAGAGAAGTCGAGCAGTTCCTGTCTACTGATCGAATCGAGACCGTCATTTGTGCGGACTGCCAAGAATCTCATCGCCTCGCTACGCAGACGTGTATCAAAAATCCGGTGCCACATCGGCGCCCTGAGAGATGTCCGCCATCAACCGTTCCTCCACCTACTCAGCCTTCCCGCCACTGGTCACAGTGAGTCGTAGAAGGGTCGCAGGATGTCTGCGACTGACTCCTCTTTCATTGCTTTCAGCAACTTGGACTCGATCTGCCGGATTCGTTCTCGTGTAACACCATAGATCTTTCCGATCTCATCGAGGGTGTACGGATCCGATCCTGTAAGCCCGTACCGGAGTCGGATGACCTGGGCGTCCCGCTCGGACAGCGGCGAAAGCACCGATTCCAGCGTTTCGTAGAAACGTCTCCGCTCAGCGACTTCTTCTGCAACGACGGCCAGGTCGTCCTCGAAATCGAGCCCGTCGTGTTCAGCATTGTCGGTGAGCACATCAAGACTCAGCACCCGTTGGTCGTACTTTTCCAGATCACCGATGTGTTCGATTGTGGTGTCCAGCGCAGTCGCGAGCTCGCTCGGCGTCGGCTCCCGCCCGGTCTCCTTCGTCAGGCGCGCACGCTCCTTGCCCAGCTGGTCGATCTGCTCGACCATGTGCACCGGAATTCGAATGACTCTGGACTGGTCGGCCAAGGCACGAGTGATCGCCTGCCGAATCCACCACGTCGCGTAGGTCGAGAACTTGAATCCGGTCTTGTAGTCGAACTTCTCGACGGCCCTGATCAATCCCAGGTTGCCTTCTTGAACGAGATCGAGAAGATCGAGTCCCCTGCCCTGGTACCGACGAGCGATCGATACGACCAACCGCAAGTTCGCCTCGAGGAACCGCCTCTTTGCATGCTGTCCGTCACGACACACCCGATGCAGGTCGCGGTGTCGCTGGTCGGACAACTTTTCGCCGGCGTCCTCGGCCTCCTTCAGGAGATAAGCCGCATAGAGCCCGGCCTCGATCCGCTCCGCGAGCTCGGATTCGTCTCCCGACACGAGTAGGGAGCGCTTCTTGATCGACTTCGAATACGCGCGAATCGAATCGACAGTCTCATACTCGTCGACGTCGGTGGCCGCCTCTGCACCCGGATCGCCGTCGTCCAATTCGGGAGGAAGGGCAGTCTTGCTGTTGCTCGCGTTGTCGACGACACCCGGTTTTGGACGCGGAGCTGCCTGCTTCGACGATCGCGTGGGTTGCGGTGCACCCTCTTGCTCCGCAGCGCCCTTCTGCTGCAGCCCTGTTTGCGAATGTGCCGCGGGCTTGGGTGCCTGCGGCATTGGAGGACGATACACAGGCTCGACAGGGACTCCATCGAGCCCTTCGACCACGCGCTCGACAGGGGAAGCCCGAACGACGACGGTGACGTCGAGCGCCCTGAGCGAACGAGCCAGCTGCTCGAACGCGTCATTCGAGCCGGCGTAGTAACGCACGGCGTCGGGATGACCAATCTTGCCTCGCCTGTCCGACCACACGTCGAGGTCGAAACCCCGCTCGATGATGTAGACAATTCCAAACTCGGAAGTTGTTCCGCCCGTGAGCCGTACTTCACCGATCTCCGAAATCGGCAATCGCCGCGGCGCAGTGGCAAATGCCAACGCCACTGACGGCGCGAGATCTTCCCGTGTTATCCAGACGTACCCGCCATGCAGTAGTACCTGCCCGTCGAAGCCGTCGTACCGATCGACTGTGATCATGAATTACCGCAGCACATCGCCCTTGGTGGCGCGGGCCTGCACCCGCTCCACTATCCGATCGATCAAGCGCGGCGGAGTCTTCCAACGCATCGCGGCTTTGTCATAGTTCATCGAGTGCTCGGTGACGATGTCCTTCAACTGCTCCGCGTTCAGCGTCTTCAATCGTGCCCGCAGGCCCGCTTCACCCGATACCTCGAACACCGAGAACGGATCGAGGACACCCTTGGAACGCGTGGTCGTGTTACGCGCGGCGGCAGGCTTGGGTGAGGCAGGAGGCGCTTGAATTCCACCGGCGGTGAGTGCCTCACCCAACGCCTTCGCGAAGCGCGGCGTACGAGCGGCTTCGTCCGCGACCGCCTGGACCATTCGAGCCAGGGCCACCGCAACCTCAGGATGGGCCTTGCCGAGCGTCACCAACGACGTCTCCGCATCGGAGGTGACCCGCCGCAGTCGCAGCTCGTCGACCGTCAGGTCTCTCCCGCGTGTCTCTCCTACGCCCATCCCAACCTCACCTTTGCCGTAGCCATGAAATCCTGTGCCAGATCCCGTAGTGCGGTGAACTGACCTTCCGCTCCGTACTTCTGTCGGAGAGTGCCGAAGTCCGCATACTCTGCAGCCGCCGCAATCTGATTCGCCTCCGGGATCAGGGATGGAAACACCATCGTGATGTCCCTTCTCCGGTTCAGGTCGTCAACCGTGTTTCGGTGGACCGGCGACGCCTTCCGGTACTTGGTGATCACCACACCCAGTTCGACGATTGGCCGTCCCCAGCGCTCGCCAAATTGCGCGATCCGTTCCTGAACCGGACCGATCCCGTAGGTCGACATCACATCGGGGATGGTGGGAATGATGTACGCATCCGCGCAACGTAATCCGTTGAGTGTGATGGTCTCGAGGTTCGGTGGGCAGTCGATCAGTACGTAGTCGTATTGATCGATGACGGGCTTCAGTGCGCGCAGGAGGATGCCCGTCGAGTCATTCGACACGAACCCTGCTCCCGCGATCCTTTCCTGCAGACCAATCATTTTCAGCGAGGACGGAAGGAGATCCACCGTCCGCACCTTGCGCAACGGCGACACGGCACGCTGGATGATGCTCGATACGTCGAACTCGAAGGCGCTGCCGCCAGCTGACATCGCCCCCTCGAACAATGCCGCCAAGGTGAGGCTCTGCGAGTCGAGCTCGCCCCAGCGACTCTCCCCAATCATCATCATCGTCAGGTTGGTCTGAGGGTCGAGGTCGATGAGCAGTACCCGTTGCCCGAACTCGCCGGACAGCATCTCACCGAGGGCAGCCGTGGTCGTAGTCTTCCCCACCCCACCCTTGAGGTTGATGGTCGCGACCACGTGCGTCATGACGGCCCTTTCCTGCTGCAACTTTCAACAATGTACAAACTAGCGTGTGGATCCGACACGGACTGGCACCGCGGCTACAGCAGGTTCGCCAGCACGTCGGCAACGTCGGGCTTCTCGAGCCGACTCATCGCGGTGGACTCCATCCGGCCGACGTCGACCGCCGTCAGCGCGAGCGTCGCGGCTACCTCCGTCTGACTCATCGGCCGGTGACCACCTAGCCCGAACCGCAAGATCACGACACCAACTTGGTCCGGTTCGAGCACCGACAATCCTGTCAACACGATATCGAGGTCGTCGGCGCGCGGGTTCTCCGCGACTCGGCTCAGGACAGCCCGCAGCTCAGAGCCGGCAGAACCGAGAGTGACCGCCGCGGGCTCCACAGAGTCTGCCTCCCCCACCAGTCGCTCAGCAGTTTCCCGATAAACGGCGTCGGACGAATCCACAGACAATCCGTCGAACGACTCGACCCCACCGAGCCAATCACGGAGAACGTCCGCCGCCTGATCCGCGTCGACGGTGATCAGCTCGGACGCGATACCCGTCAGCTGTTCGAGAAACGTGCCGTGAGCACCCAATTCCGGGTCCTCCGCACTCCCCTTGGCGAACAGTACGAGGAAGGACGCGTGTCGGCCGTCCTGCTTCGGACGAATGATGCGACCCATCCGCTGGATCATCTGCCGCCGACTCTTGCTGCTGGCGAGGATGACGCCCACATCAGCTTCCGGAACGTCGACACCTTCGTCCAACACCTTCGGGGCGACCAAGGCCTTCATTGCCCCGCTCTTGAACGCACCCAGTAGCGTGGTGCGGTCGGTTCGGGACAGGTCACTCGTATACGGCGCCGCAAGCACGCCTTCCTCGAGAAGCACCTCCGCAGCCGCACGCGACGATTCCTTGGTCTCGGAGAACAGGATGCTGCGTCCGGTCTGTGCCAGCACGCCCCCGAGCTCCCGAACCGTCTCGAGTTTTCCTGTTGCAGCGGCGAGCAGTGCACGTCGCTGCGAGAACGCACGTAGGTAATTCCTGGCCGCCCACGTGGCGCGATCAGCGCCGCCTTCGCTGAGTTGCTGTACCTCGCGCATGAATTCGCCGAAGGGTTCCCCCGCGCAGCCGTACTTGTGGATCAGGTTGCCGCGCTCACGCTTCGCCGTTTCGTCGAGCTCGGAGTAGGCGCCCTGTTCCGCCTCCGAGAAGGGTACGGCAACCAACATCACCCGGACCGGGGCGAGAATGCCATCGCGGTGTCCTCGGTCATAGTCGCATCCCGAGATGACAGCCTCGAAGTACGGCAGAAGATGTTGTTCGACGCCGTCATCGGTGCGCTCGAATGTGGCGGTGAGTCCCAACCGTTCGGTGAACTCATCGGTGAGTAGACGTGAGAAAGTCAGGGCGCCGTACCGGTGGACCTCGTCCGCGACCAACAATGCCTGACGAGTCGGCGTGGGCGCATTGTGCTGGATCGCGGATTGCACAGTGCTCACGAGGATGTCGCTGTTCGCAAAACTATCCGACGACCCGGCACCACGACGACCGACACGACGACCCGGCAACGCCTCCCGAATTGCCCGATGCCACTGGTCGAGGAGGTCTATGCCGGGAACCACCACCAGCACCGACAATCCGCGAGACAGCGCCTCTGCGGCGGCGACGATACCGAGCGTGGTCTTACCCGTGCCGGTCACCGCTTCGACCACCGCACGGCGACCCGCTGCATTCCACGCATCGAGCGCTTCCTGTTGCCACGCGCGCAGCTCGAGGCGTTCGGCGGCAACCGTGAATGCCGTCACGGCCTGGCCCATTCCGGACCGTCGGCACCGGCACGCTTACGCAGCAAGCCTTCCCGCTCCAGCTCGGCGAGGAGGGCCGAGAGCTCGCCGTCCGGGAGCCGAGTGATGCGAGAGCCGCGTTCCATCGTCACCGGGCTCGTCCATGCGGCGGCGGTCAGCACACTCTTTGCAGAAGCACGTTTCGCAGAAGGCAGGCCCGCCCCCACCGCGTCGGACGCCATGCGGTCCTCGGAAAGGACGTACTTCCCTTGGGCGATGGCGAGTGTTTCCTCGGACACCAATGCGTCCAGTGTCTCCCGCATCAACACGTCGTCAGCCGGCAGTCGTCGGTGTAAATCGGTCCGAGTCACCGGTCCCTTCTTCACCTCGGCGACGATGAGGGTGCGCAGCAGCCGCGGGGAGAACTCCTGGGGACCGGGCTCGGGACGCGAACGGGAAGGTGCGACGGGTGTGTCAGATTCCGTCTCCAGAGGTTCGGCGAGTGCGTAGCGGATGTCCGGCTTACGCCCCACCTTGTCCATGAGATTCTTGTGCGCCAGCTTTCGGAGCGCCGACCAGATCTGCGCACGGTCGAGTCGCCACAGCTCAGTGAGCTCGGCGGTCGACACCGGACCGGACTTCGCTGCCGCGAGTAGTCGAGTGAAGAGGTAGTCGTCAGGTCGCGGAATTGCGCTTTCGGGCATCACTTCCCATGCCGAAGCAGAAACCGCTGGAGAGGGGTCAGAAACTACCTCGGGTACTGACGTCTCGACCTCGGCGACTATCGGTGCCGGAGGCTTTATTTCTGCCGGTTCCGGCGTCGTGACCGCCGGCTCGGCCAGGTGCACTACCCGCTCAACCAGATCGACGTCCACCGTCGGCTCAGCTGGCAACGGGACGGGCAGTGACTCTGAGGGGAGCACGTTCGCTAGCTCCGCCTCAGCCACGTCCTCGGCGAGTGACTCGTCGTCGGGCAGTACCGGTGGCGTCCACGTCGAGGTCGAGACCGACTCCGCTGTGGAGACGGACCCGGGCGAGATCCCGCGCTTGTCGAGCTGAGCCCACAGCCCGCTCAGCGAACCGACGGGATCCAAGTAGTACTCCGACTCGCGGATCCTCCAGAACTCCCAACCGCAACGCTGGAGTTCTCGTTCGCGCTCCATGTCGCCGCGCACCTGTTCCGGTGATGTGTGGAAGGCGTCGCCGTCGCACTCGACCGCTAGCCGACCGGCTGCACCGGTGACCACCAGATCGATGCGGCGATTGTTCACCTCCACCTGTGGGTTCACGTGATATCCGCGTGCCACGAGGTCGAGGTAGATGCGCTGTTCGAAGAGGCTGTCGAAGTCTCGGTGGCGCTCGTCTCGCGTTACCCCCGCCGGCATCGGATTTGCCGGTGCCGGCGAGGTCGACTGCATGTAGGTGAGCAACGAATGCCGTAGGTCGGTCGAGCGCAACGAATCTGCCGTCCTCGAATGGAACAGCCACAGCTGGTCCTGCGCACGTGAGGCAGCCACGTTGTAGCGGCGTTGGTAGTCGTTTTTCGTCATCGCCGATATTTGCTGTTCGGGTGCGACCACCATCGACAGGAAGATGACCTGCCGCTCGTCGCCCTGGAAGTCGGGTGGTGTTCCGATGCGAAGCCGGCGCTCGTCCCACACGTCGATGTCCAGGCGCTTGAGAAGCTCGTTTTGGATGACGTCCACCTGTGACTGCCCCTGGAGCACCACGACACCGAAGGTCTTGCCGTCGTAGGCATTGTCGGACAGGCATTCCTCGATGGCATCGACGATGGCGAGCGCTTCGGGCCTGTTCGACAGTGTGGCGTTTCTCCCGGTAACGACCCCGCCCTCCACATAGGTGGTGCGCAGCGGCGGCAACCGGTCGGCGCCAAACTGGCGTACGGGCACCAGCGGCGCGTCGCGGTAGAACTGGTTGCTGGACCAGTTGATGATCTCGGGCATGCAGCGGAAATGCTCGCGCAGCCGGATAACCTGACCAAACCTGGTCCGTAGCAGGGAGAACAGGCTGTCGCGGGGGGTGAAGCTGTTGCGGAGGTAGCCCGGCACGTCGTGCAGATACATGTCGAGGCGGTCGAATATTCCGTCCAGCGCACCCGACGATACCTCGCTGGGAGCGCACTGCTTGTCGTCGCCGACGACGATCACTCGCGGTGCGAGCCACAGCAGGAACAAACTGCTGATGTCGGCCTGGCTGGCTTCATCGACGATCACGACGTCGAAGGTGTTAGGTTCCGGCGGAATCGACGCGAGTACCTGCTGGAGCGGCATCACCCATGCGGGCACCGCACGCTGCGCGATCTGCATCGCTTCACGAGCCGAAGCGCGATAGGTCTCGGCATACTTGCCGGTGCCCTTGCCGATCGCCGACACATGCCCGCGGTACGCCTGCAGGGCCTGCACTTCGGTTGCCGTCATCCGTTGAAGACAACCCAACCAGGCTCGTTCCGCCGCCAGCCGCGCCGTCAGCTGGGCGATATCAGCTTCGGCCGTCGCGAGGTCCAATTCCTGCTGCTTGTCTCGGCCCACCTCATGCTGGCGCTGCACCCAGGTGTGAGCGCGGCGCCAGGCCCACGCCTGGTCGAGGTTGTCGAGGCGCGTCGACCATCTCTCGTCATCCGCGGTCTCGGCGATCAGCGTCGCCAGTGCAGGAGCGCTGCCCTCGACCTGCCCGCGCAGGGTGTTCAAGTATCGCTCTTCTTCTTGTTGCTGCCCAGCCGTCGCAAGATCGGAGAGCGCTCGGGTGATTTCGTCGAAGTCTGCCGAGCCGAGCCCCTCGATCAAATCAACGCACTCAGGGGCTGGTGCTCCACCACACACCGCCGACACCTCGGCACTGAGTTGACTCATTCGGCTGCGGGCATCGTCCGCGTCATGAGTCGCCGCGACGGCACCGGCCGCGGCCGCGAGTGCTTGTGCATCCGAGACGCTTCGGATCCGAGGCGCGGCAGGGCTGATGCCGAGCAATACCTCCACCAGACCGTTTGCCTCGGCGACGAGCGCATCGACGTGCCTGATCTGCGCGACCGTCCGGTGCAGTTCATTGATCTGGACGGTGCGTGAACCGTTTACGTGGACGACGATGCCGAGATCCCCGAGGAGTGTTGCGGCACTCTGCACGCAGTCGAGTGCACGAAGGTGTTCAGTGACTATGCGCGCCGATTCTGCGGTCGCGGCGTCTTCGCCGTCCACTGTCGCCAGTGCGCCCAGCTCCTCGACGGCCTTCTGTTCATCACTCTTACGAAAACGTGTTCGCCACTCCACACCCTTTTCCATTGCGACGGCCAACGCGCCGTAGGCATTCAGAGCGCGACGACCGACTACAGGTGTGTCGACGAGTCGCGGGCCGACGAAGGCGTCGGCGCCCTTGGCCATGTCGAGCAGGGCAGGGACCTCCGCGGTCCTCGACCATAGATGTGAGGTGTGACCCGACAGCACACCCTCGGCCGCGTTCTGGAGCGCCGGCTCAAAGGCTCGAACTTCGGCAACCTTGGCCTGGAGGCGCTCGCACCGGCGTTGCACATCCATCAGCGTCGGTGCCGGTGCTCCGCCGAGCAACTGAAGAACCTGTGCGGCGCCCGGATTGATATCTGCAGGCCGGATGGACGCCCGCGTGCACAGCTGCTGCAACTCGGGTAGTGGGGGAAGAAGGTGGTCGACGGCGGGCAACGACTGGTCGAGCCGCCCCGCGCGGGTTGGGCTCGATCGGAGGGTCAGCGCGATCAGGGTTCGGAACTGGTCACTGGTGAGCGGGGGTGTGTCAGCGTTGACCGGACCTGGGAGCCAGTCGAACTGCTCCGCCTGGTTGGTGACCTCTCGAACGATTGCTGCGGCAGTCCCTGAGTACCCCGGTGACACTTCCGGGTGCTGGAACGTTTCGGACTCACGCAGGGCTCGGATGTCTTCGGTAATCTTCGCGCGGCGACTCAGTGCCTGACGACGTTTGTCGGTGAGATCGGCGATCCGAGACTCGGCATCGTTCTTACTGAATGATGCTTTCCGGGTAGCTATCTCGGCAACGCTCTTGTTGAGCTCATCGGAGCCACCCCGTCCGATATCCGTGATGGAGACACATAGCTCCTGCATCTCCTCCGGCAATTTGTCTCGTAGTACCCGGAGCGCCTGCGACTTCTCACTGGTGACGAGGACACGCTGCCCGTTCGCGAGCAACGCTGAGACGAGGTTGGCGATGGTGTGGGTCTTGCCTGTTCCGGGTGGACCTTCCACTACGACGCCGCTATCGTCCGCGAGTCGTTCGATGATCTCGCTCTGTTCACGGTTGGCGGGCAAGGGAAACAACGGATCTTCAGCGAGAGCTGCTGACGGCGCGGAGCCTGTCCTCTCGAGCCACGCGACTCGCTCATTCGGCTCGATGGCCGTCACCAACTGCGCAAGTCCCAGCGGAACGGTGCTGTCGTTGCGCTCCGCAGCAGCGATCATCGTCTCGTAGTACTCAACCAGTGCGAACGCGCCTCGCTTACGCAGTACCAGTGCTGGTGACGGAGTTAGGACGCGACCCGACGGCGAGTCCGTCCCGTTCTCTTCGACCTCCACGTTCGTGGTGAGCGCACGCGCGGCCCATTCCTTGAGGAAAACGAGGATGTTCTCATCGACGGGAGACGTCGCTTCGTGCAACCGCTCCTGGAGAGCGCGTGAACCCGATACGTCGAACACCTCGAGACCAGTCAGCAGCTGTGTGTCCTCGAGCCTCGGCGCAGTGTCGGCATTGAGCCGTACCAGTAGGTCCCCGGTGGTTTCGTCGCGTTCTACGGAAACTGGCTGCGTAATAATATGCGTGCAGATGTCTTCGCCGGCGACCTTTGCCGACAGCTCCAACAGCCCGGAAGCCAGAACCAGCTCGACGGACTCGGGGCGCGACACCACCTCCTGCAAGGCGTGCTGCAGCGCCCGGTAGAGCTCCCAATACGGCCGTCGCTCCTGGTCGAGCTGAGCCCACATTCGCCACTCGGACAGCCACCGTGTGAATTCGCCCTCGACGGCCGGTGCGTTGGGTACAAGTTCCAACGAGGCACTCGAGTCTGTGGGATCGCCCTGGATCCACTCTCGAAGGTCCCGGGGTACTTCGGGCGGCTCCTCCAACGCAACCCGCCGCGACCGAATCACTACTTCACCTGCGGTGACTTCGAAATCCACTGACACCGAGAGACGGCTCTCGTTCAGCCAGATGATGTCGTCGTGGAGGCGGAGGTTTCGGACCGGCTTGGTCCGCGCCTTGACCAGTTCCTGCAGGAACTGCATGAGCCGCTGAACCCGGTCTTTGAGCTGGGGGTCGTCTTCCCGAACCTCCACAGAATCGCCCCCTTCGTGCCTGTGCGCCTACTGCGCGCCCGTACCGTGTAACAGGGTAATGACCAGGTAAGACACTCGCGCGACGGAGTCCTCAATTCCATCCGCGGTATCCGCTACGTGAATGACACGAGTCCTACCGTGGAAGTCCTAGAAGGTCCCAGCGATTCCTTCCGTGCGCCACCCGATCGAGTTCGATCGCGTGATGTCCTTTCCGCTCGCGACGAGGATCGCGTGCAACCCATGCATCGGTCGCTCGCCTGATGCCGTCTGCTACGTCTTCCGCGGCGAGAATGTAGATCGACTTGGACGCATTCGACAGATCGACGAATGCCCAGAACTCCGTGCCGGTGTCGTCGTTCGCCAGGCTTTCGTCGCTCTTCTGCGCCTGCCAGGTGCCCGCGGTGCGTGTCTTGACTCTGACGATCAGGGGCGAAGCACCCGGGCGAATGATCCGCACAGCTGTACGTCTTGACGTCGTCACGCGTTCGCCATGCGCGCCCTTCGCCCGGACGGCCTTCAGGAACCAGTCGATGCCCAAGTCCGCGGTGCCGGTCTGCTTCGATGAGCCTGATTGCCTAACACCTGGAAAGGCAGTATGGACGTGTCCGACCGGTGCGCACTCGGCCGGCGTCTCACCCTGACGCTTCGAGCCGAGTGGACGCCCCGACCTGTCGTGGAGAATCCACAGCTCCCAACCATCAGGGTCGCCTGCCTCGCCGGGATCGTGCCGATTGATCACCGCGGCCGCGGCCGACGACGGATCCGGAAAGCGGCGCCCCTTCAGCTCGCCCTTGGTGATGTTGGTTTCTCCTGACGTCGGGTCGCACACTGCGAGCGTGCGAAATCCCGCGCAGTCGAGGTACACCCGCCATCGACGTCCGACCGCGGCGGATCCGACAGGCTCCTGCACCGCTGGGGACGCGGGAGCAGTCGGCACCGGTGTCGCATTCGAGACCGGCTTTGGCGCCGGTTTCACGTTTCGGGGCGGTGCGGCGCCCGGGGCCCGCAGCGGCACGGGCGTGACAAGCGGCTTCGGGCTCGCCAGTGGTGATGCCTTCACAGCAGGCGGTGGCGTCTCGGGCACTTCTGGAGCAACGATCTCCCAGAGCTGCGCCAGGCGCATCGTAGACAGGGCAGCTAACGGCGTGCCCGCAACTGCAGCGGCCAGCTGTTTGGTGCCTGCGTCTCCTCCGAGAGTCGAGGCCAGCCGTGCGAGTTCGCGGAGTCCCATTTCGCGATCTTCCTCGGGCACCGAGATGTGGCCGCCTGCTACGAACCAGCCGTCGCACACCCAGCCCCACGTCATTCGCGCATCGTCGTCGAGTGTGTCCAGCTCGTCAGCGAGTCGGCTGAACGCCTCGCCGTGCAGCTGGGACTCGTCCAGCAGGCCGGCCTTCATGATGATCTCGTCGACCGACGCCAGCCCTTCAAGCGCATCGAGCGCATTCAGGAACTTGTCAGCCGAGTCCTGCGGTGACTCCTCCGCATGAACGACGACCTCGCAGTATTGCGACAGGCTCTTGGTGAGTTCGAGAATGGCGGGGGTGACCGAAGAGTCGAACAGAACGACGTCGGGGTGCGTGACGAATCCGTCTTCGGGAGTCTCAGCACCCTGGACGAGTATGTGAACGAATCCCGGCCCGTCCTCCGACCCTGGAACGAAGCTGCACCTCTCCACGGCAGACAGCAGCGCTCGTCGTGAATGAGTGGAAAACGGAAAGTCTGTGCCGGCAGACAGTCCCTCCCTAGTAATCCACACGTAGGGATGGTCGACAAGGATCTGGCCGTTGATGCCGTCGTACCGTTCCACCGCGTCTCTCCTGCTCAAGCTATGAGTCGTCACGCTCACACGGATAGTCGGACCGATCGCGCGGTGCGTTACCGGTCGCGTCATCAGTGCTGTGGCTATTGTGAGGGCGAACAGCGAAAACCGGGACGCCGATCTGGTCGTCGTCCGCAGTCTCGAAAGGACCACCATGGGCGTCACTCTGGCCAAAGGCGGCAATGTTTCCCTGTCGAAGGCGGCACCGAACCTGACAACGGTGTCGGTCGGACTCGGCTGGGATGCACGCAGCACAACCGGCGCACCCTTCGACCTAGACGCGAGCGCCCTTGCCACCGGTCAAGACCGCAAGGTGCTCTCCGACCTGCACTTCGTGTTCTACAACAACCTCCGCTCCCCCGACGGTTCGATCGAGCACACTGGCGACAACCTCACCGGCGAGGGAGATGGCGATGACGAATCGATCAACGTCGACCTGTCCGCCGTTCCGCCGAACGTCACAAACATTTTCTTCCCGGTCTCCATCCACGACGCCGACACCCGCGGCCAGTCCTTCGGGCAGGTCACCAACGCCTTCATCCGCGTCGTCGACAGCACCACCGGAATAGAACTTGCGCGCTACGACCTCACCGAAGATGCGTCCAGCGAAACCGCCATGCTCTTCGGCGAGGTCTACCGCCACAACGGGGAATGGAAGTTCCGCGCAATCGGGCAGGGCTACGCCTCCGGACTCGCCGGCATCGCACGCGACTACGGCGTTAATATCTGAGGCTCCGAGGAGCGCCAAGGTTCATCGCGCCCGAACGGCCCCAGCGAGAAGGTGAAACAACTCGGCACCTGACTCGCTGGGGCGTTATGGCCCGAGCACATTCGGGCCGATGCGAATCTCGTATCTTGCCAACCGGGCAATATCGCTCAGCTGGTAGACAGAGTCAGCCGGGCCTCTTCGCCATTGCTAAGCGCCTCGTCGTCGTCCTGCCCGAACTCGGCTTCGAATTCTGCGTCGAGGTCAGCGCGTGAAATATCGTCACTGACTACATCATCAACAGGTATCGACTTACCCGTCGCTTCCTCGATGAGGGATACGAGCTGCCGCTGCCGATCAGACATGAAGGCTTCGAAATCGTCTGACCGAAGCAGGTTCGGATTGATCAGGTGGCTCGAGAGATACCCATCCAGGGTCTCGGCGGCGATGACCGGCGCGTTCCCCTTGCCTCGTTCGAGACCTGCCAGGTAAAGCGACGGAGCCTCGCCGCCAATGATTCTGTTGGTCCTGAAAGACAGCGGGGTCTTGTTGATGATCGAGTCATAGACGGAACGCTGGATCCCGTTCGTTTCACACCACTTCTTTGGGAAAATGTGGTGGATGTCCACGTTCTCGCCGAAGAACACCGTGTGGTCGAACTCCTGACCTGATCGGAAGTCCTTCGCGCCCTTCAACATCAGCAGAGCATTCACTCCCTTGTACGCCGCAGACAAGCGCATCCTCATCGTCTTCAGTCGCTCCGCGCGGAACGATGCATCGAGCACTGTCGTCGGCTCCGGACCTCCGCGCATCCACTCAGGAACCTCAATAAAGTCCTTGGCAATTCGGTTCTCCGTCGTGGAGCCGTACAGCTCGCCAAACACGCCGTTCCAATACCAATTGACAAGCTTCGCGTGGTTTGTGACATGGTCGACGTCATCGCCGATGTCCGCCAAAATCGCCGCGAGGGGGATTATCTGGGTCTGGTACGGAAGGTCGAAGATGCGATATATGTGGAGCCGATGAAGGAACTTCGCGGCCGCGACGAATCCCTGTTCGACCTGGTCTTGGTACTTCACGTACGCAGAGAGCGGCAAATTGAGAAGCGCTTGACGATTACCGATCACCTGCGGCAGCTCCTTGCCAGTCTTCCCCGCAGCAGCGGCATCTCGGCGCTTTTCACGAGTGTGAAAAAGCGAGATGACATGCAAGAAGTCAGTGTTTGACACTTCCGCAAGAATTCCCGATTTCGCGTCCGCGAGGCGGTGCGTCCGCGCCAAGCGTGCCTGCCGGCCTACCCTCGTCCCTTCACCGAACCAGTCCTTGCGAAGTTCGTAGCCCTCGGCGGCGTACATGGCAGTAATCAACTCGAAGGCGTCAAGAGCCTTACCTCCGGTATTCACCTTCTCGAACACAACGCAGACGGCTTCCTTCGAAGTGTCCTTGTCGAGGGCGATCACCGGGACGTGGTAACTGGTGAAGTTCTCGACTATCTGCTCCTGGAATGTGTTCAGAAGTGTCCATTTCTCCTGAAAGCTGCTCGGGTCGGATGCCATGAAGTGACTGACGCACTCCTTCTGCCACTCAGGGAAGTCGAACACCATCGACACCGGGAACATCAAATTCTCGAACTCGCCCATCCTGGTCGAAAGGTCGAGCTCCGTCTTCCGTCCGAAATCGCTCCTGATAACCCGGTCTTCGGGAACACCGAAGATCGCGTCCTCTCTATCGACCAACGGATCGAGAGCCTTCTCGATGTCGATGTAAAACCAGCGCTTCACCGGGCGCTTCTTGGGTGTCACGGTCTCGACCACCTGCTTGCGCAGCGTCACTTGGTACAACGACGTCATCCGCTGCTGACCATCGAGAAGGAGTGCCGACGGAGGCTGCTCCGCCGCTACACGTGGTGCCCCTTCCACGGGCCTCGGCTTGAACTCGACGCCCCCGCCCGTCTCCAAGGTCATGAGTGCACCGACCGGGAACGCCCTGGACACCGAGGCTATGAGACTGCGAATCCGCTCCTCGTCCCAGACCCAGCTCCGCTGAAAGTCGGGCAGCTGAAGCTTGCCCTTCTCACAGTCCGTCAGCAGCTCCCCCAGGAGGATGGGATTGGTCTTGAACATAGCTTTCGCCACGGTGACACCTCAATCTTCTGGCAACGAAATGGTATGGACCCTAGTGGGTTAATGCTGAGCTCACTGCCGTCGACGGTACATACCGAAACGCGGCCTCCGTGAGCTGCGGTGAGTGCACCTTGCGCTGCATGCATGGCCCCTTACGCATGATGTGCAGTGCAGTGGTCGCGGCGGCCCTCGTAACGGCCACGTCGTCTAGGAGTCGTTCGAGATCGTCCAAACTGTATGCGTACAGAAAACTCTGGCCTGGGCCGGACTCCTCGTACTCCGCAGGGACGATTCGAATGGTGGGGTGTCGACGCGAGAACGCAAGCTCCGAATACTCCGTCGGGAACAGCTCGGCATCATTAACTTGGACCTTCCCCCCGGGGCTAGCACTGCCGCCGTCATAGAACAGCGTCAAGGTCTCGGTCATTGCGATGGTGATGCACGACAGTCGGCCCCGTTTCCAACCAGGCTTCGTCAAGCAGCTCAACGCCCACGACTGATACTCGGTCCGCGCCGGGTACGGCACGCACCGCGCAAGGTACTGACCAATAATTCGAGTAATTTGATCTGCGTCGGGCAGAGTGACGAATTGCCGGAAGTTGACAGTGGAGCTGGCGAGGCGCTCCTCGGAATACGCGCGTCGCCCAGCTAAATCTGAAGCATTCGTGCTATCCGGCGCGCTCAGCCATTTCTCCTGCTCGACAGGTGAAACGATCCTATCGAGATGCTTACTTGCTCCGATCATAGTCGCCATCTCGTTGATGTTGCGAGCAAGTAGACCAACGTTCTGCGCTGCGTGGATAAAGATCCGCTCTTGAATCCGAAGGTGACGCTTCACATCCGGAACTCGGCGTGGAATATCATCCGAACGTATCCGAACCCCCTGTAAATCGGAATACCGCGCGCGGTGCTGGTCAAGACGTACAGGCAGATTGACCGACTCTCCCACGTAGCACTGCCCGTCCGAGAACTCGAGCACGTAGTATCCCTCAGTTCCGTGGTGACGATCCTTCAGATAGCGCGCAACCGCCGCCCGTGTGGGCGACAGCCGTTCAGAAAAGCCGCTCACGCCCGCCCAATCGGCAATCATCTCCAGCCGGGCGCCGACGACGTCGCTCGAAGGCGAGTCTTCCGCCTTCAGCGGAGTGACCGGGAGACTCGATGTGGGAATACTCGCACCTTCTGAATGCCACCTTGTGGCCATAACAGTGGAGTCCAGCACTGAGTCTGGGGCACCCAAAGCCATCACCCACACGAACTCGTCGAGATCTCCGCAAGCAATACGCCCAGAAGCACCGGCAAACCCTGCCGCTTCGGAATTGAGCACCCACCCGTCGTTGTGGAGAAGCCAGGAACTGTTGATTGCTCCAGGCACAAGAGGGTTCTCCCCTTCCGCTGGCGCGACGAGAAGCCGCTCGTCGATCTGTCGGGGCAAACGACCAGCGATTCGTACCTCGGGGAGACCATCAGTGACTGCGTGGGTGACTGACATTTCCCACCCCATCGCAAGGCCCCAGACGTAGAGACCGCATGGCTCCTGCAGCTGATCACAAAGCCTGTCGAGTAGCGCATCATCCCCGGCGCCAGCACTTAGATCGACGAACATCGGGTCCGTCGTGTGTGAAGGAACCAAATATGCTGGTACACATCTCAAGACGTCCGAAAGAAGTGTGTCGACATCCTTAGGCTCGACAGCCCCCTCCTCCGACACCGAGCCAGTCGACTGACTGTCGATTCGCCACTGGCTTCCCTCGAATACCGCAGCCATCTGCACGGCATCCAACCCTGGTGACGGTGCCACTGCCCGGATTCGGAGGGCAAGTTGGCCGCGAACCCACTGTAAGCTCGCTTGCGACGACCACCCTGCGCAGGGGGCAACAGCAGCCAGATCGCCGAGCTCGTCCGAACCTTCGTTCAACAGAAGCGCGATTTCCACGAAATTCTCCTCGCCGTTATCGGACGCCATCACTACACCCACACCCCCCGCTGCGCGAGGATCCAGCGCACGGGGTCGAGGCACCGGAAGGGTGAGATCCCGCTGTCGTGGAGTCGATCTCCGACGGGTGATTCGCCGAGCGCCGAGACGGCGAAGAATCGGCTCGGCAGGGCGTTGCCGGTGGCCGGCTGATCCACCGACATCACCATGGACCGTGCTTCGAGCTTGTCGAGAAGGCTGCGCACCTCGTCGTGCAGCAGCTGACCGTCGACCTCGTGATACGGCGCGCGCTGGAGGCTGGGGTCACGCAGGAAGGCCGCGCCCCGCTGGGACATGATCTCGCTCCAGTCGCCGCCCTCCACCCGCTCGAGTGCTTGCAGCGCATCGAACTTCGACAGCACCACGGCCAGGTTCGGGGTCCCGGCCCCGATGATCGACAACACCGTCCGCAGCACTGACCGCGGGTCGCCACCCACCCGCTCCTGCGCCGGCACCAGGTCGTGCAGCTGCTGCCGCACCGATTCGACCTTCAGCGGATCGAACATGAACACCACACCGTCGGCCTGCGCGAAGAACTGCATGTGCGTCACATCCACGTTGCCCGGGTTCTCGAGGTCCTCCCCCGCCACATCCCGGATCACGAGGTACTGTCGGGTGTCGTCCCGCAGGCCGGGGCCGAGGCTGAAGATCAGCGGCTCACGCTGATACGGGTTGCCGGTGTGCGAGGCCGGTGTCGACTCGAGAATGCCCCGCTCCTCGAACAGCGGCCGCTCGTAGTGCTCACGGAAGTTCACCTCGGTCTCACCGGTGGCAGGCTCCACCACCCGGTTCAGCCGCTCCCCCAGCAACTGCAGGGTCTTCACCAGAGCCGCGATATAGACGGTCTTTCCGGTGGCCCGGGCGCCGGCCATCGCGATGCAGGCAGCCCGGCCATCACGCCAGCCGACGGGCAGCCGGAAGTGGCACTGCGGGCACACCTCCACAGCGGGACCGCCGGCCTTCCCCGTCGCGTAGTCGTCCTCGGGGGCCCAGTCGTCGGCTGCGTCGGCAGGACGCTGGAGTTCGATGATCTTCCCGGACCGGACGGGGCTGCCGTGATAGCGGGTCGCGACGTCGTCGACCTCGACGTCGGTCGGAGCGACAGCCGTCCACGCAAATCGGTCGCCGTTCAGGGCCGTGAAACACCGGGGGCATTTCGTCATCGTCGTACGCCTTCCGAAAACAAGCTCGTTGACACATCGGCCAGAAGCGAGGTCACCACTGCAGAGAGACTCGACAGCTCGGGCTGCGAGCCGGACACGGCAGTCGACGGCACAACGGTGACGCCGGGCCCGCCGTCGACCGTGTCGCCTACGAGCACGAGATGACGGATCACCGCGTCGGTGCACTCACCCGACCAGTCGGCGGGCACCGCATCGGTCACCGTGAACGCCAGGGTGCGGGTGTCGCGCTCACCCCGGTCGACGGCCGCCGAACGGAAGCCCATCCCCAGCGCGGCCGAGTCGAGCTCCGCCTGAACCTGATTCGCGACGTCCCGCAGCTCGGTGACGGGCAGGGTGGTCACCGAATGGCCGATCAGATGGACCGCCAGCTCTTCGCGGGCACCCACCACCGCCGCAACCCCGGCGAGGACGTCGATCACCGTGCGGATGCTGCCGTCGTCGATTCGCGCCAGCATCGACATGGTGGTGTCGACGTCGACCTCCACGTCGAAGCGGCGCGGTTCGGGCAAACGGTCGAGCGCGAGGGCACTGCGCGCGGCCGATCGGGCCCGGGACCCCACGTCGGTGAGGGACACGTCCACGACGGTCCGGCGGGCGGTGATCGCGACCCTCGGCCCCGCCGGGGCGATCGTCGCCAACTCCACCTGGTGCAGCCCCGACACGTCGACGGGGGTCAGCTCGGCGCGCTCGGAATCGAGGTCGCGACTGCTGTCGACGCCGATCGTCACCTGCAGCACCGTCCCGTCCGGGAAGGCCGCGCTCTCGCCGTCCGGCCGGGCCACGACCACGATCTCGGAGTCGACCCGCGGCAGGATCAGCAACCCGACCCGCGGATACAGCGCCGGTTCCGCCGGCCTGCCGTCGGGCAACGTGGCGCGCACCGCGACGGCCGTCGTGACCGCGGCCACGGTGACCGCGAGCGGCCGATTGGGCAGTTCGACGCGGCCCGCACCGTTCAGCACATATCCCGACATCAGTTCGATCCCTTTCCCCTGCATGCGTTGCGCATGCCTACTGTCGTGCCGCTCATCGCCGACCCGACCGTTCGTGAGCGAGCAGCACGAACCCTGATTCGACGTCCTCGAGCCAGCTCGACGCGAACCGCGCATACGCGTCACCGGCCCGGAACCGGTCGCCGACGTCGTGGCGTTCCCGCATCTCGGCGCGCAGCGCGGCAGACACCTCGTAGGCGCCGACAGGACCGCGGTAGTCACCGTCGCCCATGACGATCGACGCGACCTGCTCGAGCAGCGACCGCCGGGCCTGCGCCGGCCCGACCTGGAGTCGGCACAGCAGGTCGTCGCGGCTCAACACCGATTCGATGTGCGGCGCCACCGGCGAGCTGAGGACAGCCGACCGGACCACCCAGTGCTCGTTCAGGGCACCACTTCTCACCAGGTCGACCAGGGCGGTGATCGCGAAATCCGAGTCCGCGTCCACCGCGCGCGCCAGAGCGTCGATGTGTTCGGCGGGCATCGTGGGCATGTAGGTGCCGTTGTGCGGCGGAAAGAACTGGAACCCGGCGACAGCGACCACGGCGAGTCGGACGAGCAGATCCGGCGGAAGCTGCGCGGGGCAGGCGTCTCCGTAGTCCATGAGCACCTGCCAGCCGTGCCGTTCGAGTGCCCGTCGGAGCCTCGGGTCGTCGATATTGTCCCACTGGTCCTGCGCCCGGATGAGCGCCCACGACACCGCGAGTGCGTCGACCGGGTGCGTGTCGCCGGAGACCGACGTGCCGCCGCGATTCGCGTCGATGTGCTTGACGAGCATCTCCACCTCGGGTCCCCACGGCTCGAGCACGAGAACAGGAATCAGGAAGCGGGGCGAGACGTGATCGGGGAATGCGCCGACGAGTTCGCACCACTGCCCGAGGGTCCAGGGGTAGGCGTCGACGAGCGCATCGATGTCGCTCGACGCCCAGCCGCCCGCGCTCGCTTCGTAGAGGGCCCGCCAGAGGGCCAGCGGCGCATAGCCTTCCCATGCCCGCTTGTGATCCTCGGTGCCGCTCTTCACCACCGAGAACACCGCGTCGGCGACGATGGCACACAGCGGTTCGGCGCTGCGTGACGGTGCGGCGGTCAGTTCGTCGGAGGTCGGTACGCGCACCTCGTCGACGAGCCACCGCAACACCTCTGGTGCGAGCCGGGCGCCGAGGGGGCGGCCGGCGAAATCCGGGTGACCGGCGACGGCCGCCTGCAGCAGCCGATACGTGACGGTTCCGACGGCACCGAGCCCGCTGACCAGTGCTGGCCCCGCCGCGTGATCGCACAGGACCGGGACGACGACGCGGTCGAGCAACTGGGCGGCGAGGTCGTGCCCGGAGTCGCCGACGAGGTGTGCGTGCAGGAGCAGATCGAGCCTCTTCACCGCATCGCGCGCGGCGGCAGCGGAGTCGGTTCCCTGACTCTGCAAGAGCGTCGAGAGGGCCTTCGCCGCTTCCCGCTCAAGATCCTCCGAATGCGGCCACGTCTCGAACAGGGCGAACTCGGTCGGACCGGAAGCACGGATCCAATCACGGTCGGCGAGGGCCCGATACGTGAGAACCCGTCCGGCCACATCCCACACCACCGGTGCCGGTTGGCCGTTCTGCTGCCAGTCCGCGACCACTCGCCACGCCTCGCTCATGTTTCCGGGAAGGTGTTCGTCCACCACATGTGCGACGACCGCCAGTTCGTCGGGGAACGATGCCAGCGCGTCCGGCGACTGCGCGAGCACAACAGCCGTGGCCTCAGGCAGGGCGTCGTGCAATTCGGGATTCGCGATCACGGCCATGGCGAGCGGCCAGGCGCCGGCGAGGTCGCGGTCCCCCACCGCGGCGGCCAGGGCGTCCTGATGGTCGAGTGCGCGTCGGGCGCTGTCGGGATCGACGAGCACGGTCTGCGCGAGCACCGACCACGCCGTGACCGGCACGAGTTGCCCCGTCGCGGTCTGGTGCGGTTCGCCGCCCCACTCGCCGACGTCGGGGGTGTCGGTCTCGCCGAGAACGACGCACCCGGCGATACCGTCCACGGCGTCGCCGGGCGGCACACATGCCAGATGCACTCCCCGCGACAAGGTGTCGACGACGGTCGAACTTCGGTCCGCGGTCGACCACCCGAACTTCTGCGCGGCACCGGGCGACATGAAGTGCGAGACCGCACCGATCCACCGGGCCGCGTTCTCCGAGTCGGCGCACCCCAGCACGACGCCCGGGCCGCCGTGCATCGCCTGATCCACCGCGTCGAGGAGAACACCGAGCACACCGACGCGCCACGTTCCGGGATCGAGCAGGAACTCGAGAACGGCTGCACGATCGATGATTCCGCCGGGTGCAGGTGCGTTGTCGGGGAGTTCGGCCGCAGCGACCGCGTCCGCGCCATACGGTGCGAGCCAGTCGTGCGAACCCCACCGCTCGATGGGGCGGACGGACGTGTCCGGGGCACGGTCGACGACGACGTGCGCGAAGACGTTGCCGGGACGCCCCGACGCATCGGCACCGGCGGGCGCCGTGTGCCAGTAACAGCCGCCGGTCTCGGTCGGCGCGTAGACCAGCCGCCGCGGTCGCGCCGCGATGTCGGCCGGTGTCGGGAACTGCGGGAGTGCCTGCACGGAGTCGAACCGTGTCGCGACACCGGCGCGCATGAATTCCTGCTCGGCAGCGCTGACGCCGTCGCTGACGTCCTTGACCTGCCAGCCGCCGCCCGCCCGGCCCCGATCGGGAGCGTCGAACGACGTGTAGGTGAGTTGACCGAACCGCGGCGGTTCGGGTGTCTGCCGCGGTGCGCTCATTCCACCGGTCCGGGCGGAAGGTCGAGCAGGCGAAGCTGATCGACCGGCGGATCGATCAGCGCGAGAGTCCGGTTGGTCTCCGGCCGCACATCGGCGAAGACGCGCAGGAATCCCATCTTGCCGGTCACGTCCGCGGTCCAGGGCTGACCGAATTCCTTGCGCAGACCGCGCGGGTGGAAGCTCCGGGCACCGGCCGTGGTCTGGCCCTCGCCGCGGACCTCGAGGGGCTCGCCGTCGCGGGCGCTGAGCGGGAGCCGCCCGGCGTTGAACACGACGACGAACGGCGGTGCCGTCGGCAGCTCGAGTTCGGACGCGAGCCGGATAACGGCGGTCGCGGCGTTACCGGTCGGTGAGCGCTTGGTCTCCAGCCGGTACTCGATGCGCAGCAGACCCGGGTACTCGACGGTGGCCGGGATCCCGACGATTCGTTCACCCGCCGTGTAGGCGACGGGGACGACGTGGACGGAACATCCCCGCGGCGGCAGCGGTTCGGGCAGATGCAGTCCGCCGTCCCGGTCGTACGTCGAGCGGGAGATCTCGGCCATCGGCCGCTGCTCGATCGCATGCTCGGCGGAAATCTCCGGCGCACTGAGGTATACGGATACCGACGCCGCACCCTCCGGCCACGGGAACGTGAGCACCTGCTCGGAGCAGCGTTCGACGATCCGGACGCCCCGCAGCGGCGGCAGCGGACGCGTCGCGATGAACGTGCGGCCCACCTGAACCTGCCCGTCGAGCGCCGTCACCGGGGTGAAGTACGCGCGCACCCAGCCCCGCGGCCACGACACATCCGTCATCCGGTGCGTGCCGTCCTCGCCCTCGACGGCCGGGTGCACCAGCCGCGCGGAACCGGGCAGTCCACCCGACAATTCGAGAGCGTCCGCGGCGAGCACCGCGCCGTCGAGACCGGCCCGCGGCGCCGACTCCGTGCGATACAGCACCACGGAGCCGATACCGGGCGGGGTCCACTGCAGATCGAACCGCAGGTTGTCGCTGTCCCCGTGGGTGGTGACGTGCAGGTCCTCGACCTCTTCGAGCACCGCCGACACCGCGATCTCGGCCTGCGCGACCGCCGACAGGCGGGTGTGCCCGTCCACCTCCACCTCGCAGATCGCGCGGTAGAGGTAGCGCTGCCCGCGGCGGGCGTCGCGATCGACGAACCCGCCGAGATTCGCCTGGTCCGCGAGGATGCGGTGCCGCTGGTCGTTGTCGACGCGGACGCTGCCGTCCAGCGGGATGCGCAGCACGCGGACGGTGCTGACGGTGGGCCAGGCACTCCACTGGCCGATGACGGCTCCCTCGTCCTCCATCACGACGACATCGGTGACCGGACTGAGGATGTGGCCTTCCGCGATGAGAACGGGTTGCCGTCGGACGGCGTCCCGCTCGTCGCGTCCGACGTGGCACCAGATCTGCAGGTGCCGCACCGCGGCGGCCGGGGGTTCGGTGTCGACGAGGAGTGTGCCCCGGGTGACACCGACGAGCCGGCCCGCCTCCGGCTTGTAGGCGCGATGGTTCTCACCGGATACGACCCGGTAGAGCACGGTCTGCCCCGCCTGCGCCTGCATCGGCTCCCACTCGAGCAGGTGCCCACCGGTGGGCTCGGTGCTGATCGTCACCGCGCCGACGGGGTGATCCGAGTCGGCGTGCAGGAATTCGCAGAAGTCCTCGGTGCGGAACGACACCACGTGCTCGCTGCCCGGTGCGGGTTCGGTGACCGGCGGCGGCGCGGCGGGTGCGGACGCACGGGTGGTCGCCGTGGCCGGGGCGGACGTCAACACGGCGACGACGTCACCGACGAACGGCTTCGCCTGCCGGGGCAGCATCGGTTCGATCTCCTCGGCGGTGCGCCGGTTCGATCGGAGGATCTGCTGCAGATGCGTGTCCTTGACCACACCGGGGCGCAGCCTGCCGCCCTCGATCTGCTGCTGTCGCCACTGCTGTAATGCCGCGAGGGCACCGTCGGACACTGCGGGGGAGGCAACCTCGGTCACGGTTCCACTCGCTTTCAGAAGTTGAGGCCGTCGACGACCGGGACGACGAATGCGGTTCTCACAGCACTGTCGTGGGCGGTCGAGGTCTGCCTGGCCGGACGCAATTCGAACTCGGGGATCTGCCGCATCTCCACCGGATCGGCGCGTCGAACGTGGGTCGCGCGCAGATCTTCGTCCGACAGTCCGTCGGTGTACTGGGTCGTGACGGCCACGAGCCCGCAGCCGACGCGCACGCGGGTCACCGTCTCACCCGACACGGCCGACAGGCCCTTCGTCGACGCCGTGTCACTGAAGATCGACCGGTCGAAGAACGCGACACCATCCGACCTCGTACCGATCCCGGCGACGAACTCGTCGACCCCGACCCGCCTCGGCGCACCACCGTCGAAATACTCGACCGTCTCGAGCAGGCCGTGGGCGAGTTCTTCTCGTGTGCCGGTCAATTCGGCGAGCGCCCGCTGCCACAGCACGGCGGCACCGGTCGCGCGGATCTTGCCCTGATCGAAGCGCAGCGACCACTCGTCGAGCGCCGAACCCGAACCGGCACCGGGCTTCGCGGCCAGCAGTCCCGGGTCCCGGTCGATGTCATGGCCGGCGGTGCCGAGCGCCGTGCCTGCCGAGCCCAGCACCGTGTCCCACGGGTCGGTCAGCCAGCCGACCGTGAACAGGTCGCGGCGAAGGGCCTCGGCCACCCGTTCGACCTGCTCGGGGCTGGGTGTCCCAGATGCGATCGCGGTGTGCCGGGGCAAACCCCAGCCCACGGTCCGGGATGTCGTTCGAGTCTGCTCACTGGCACCGAGCGGCTCGGCGAGGAACGCACCGAGGGCGCGGCTCCACGACAGGAACTGCCGGTAGGCCCCCGTGAGGTGCTCGATCTCCCGCAGTGCGACACGCAGATTGGCCCGATCCGCGGCATCGGCCCGCGCGGCCGCGTCCCGCTCGACCAACAGTCGTTCAAGGAATTGCTGGGTGCGCTGGCACACGATCGCCACCACCGCGGCCCACGCCAGCACACACACGGCGATCGCCGGGCCACCCCACCACCAGGAGATGATCTCGCGCCACGCGAACACTCCGGCGGCGACGGCGAGCAGCAGGAAGAGCACGGTCGCGATACGCACGCGACGGAACATGTGCGCCTGTTGCTCGGCGCACGCCTCGGCGAGGTCCTGACGCTGCTCCGACGTGTCGAGGCGCTCGAGCAGCACCCGGGACTCGTTGACGGTGGCATCGAGGCGGCTCGTCAGGATCGACCCGAACGACACCGCGAAACTGCGCTGCTTCCGGCTCCACCACGCAGCCAGGGCGGAACTCGTCCGGCGGGCGTCGAGACCGATCGTCGGGTCCTGCTCCAGTTCCCGCAGACGATCCCTGGTCTCCGTGACCCCGAGAATGTCTGCCGGCTCGACGGCGTGCAGGCTCAGCGTCGCCGACACCATGCCCGGGATGTCCGTGAACCGATCACCCGGGCCGGGAATGACATCCGCCGCGGTCCGCAGGATGGCCCGATGCGCGCCCACCTGCACCGGCGGCAGGCCCGCGGAACGCTCACTGGCGTCCGACAGCGTGAGGGCGGCGCGGGCGTAGTCGCGCCACAGCGCCGACAGGTCCGGAGTCACCGGCTGCGGGGTGGCACCGGCCGCATCGAGCATCGCACCGATCTGCTTGGACGCCGCCTCGTAGTCGGTCCACGCGACCTTGTGTCCGTCCGCGTCGACGCCGCCCACGACGACGCGATAGGCACCCCGCGTCGAGGATCCGAACAGGGTGGTCTGCGTTGCCGACGCCACCGACGCCGACGCCCGGATGGCCACCCGCGCGACCCACTGGGCCGGCGCATTCCGCAGCACCGCGAACAGGAAGGAGAAGAACATCCGCAGGGCCTGCACGAACCGGATGGTGCGCGGCTCGAGCGCACCCGGTGTGTCCGCGCGTTCACCGCTGAGCAGCGCACTGTGCTTGCGCCACAACGCCCGAGCCATCGTCGACGTCGCCGACGCGACGTCGTCGGCATACAGCACGTTGGTGCCGGAGTCGTGCGGCAGCGGCATCAACCCGCCGAAATCGAGCAGCTCCGAGCGGAGGTCGTGCTCGGCCCGGGCCGTGTCCAGGCGCCGGTAATAGGACCGGACCACCCGCAGCGCGTTGCCGGGGAGCACGGGTTCGTCGTCGAACGGGGCGTGCTGCGCGTCGTTCCACAGACCGGTCACACCCGCGATCACCGGGGCGCCGTGCCGCCCGACGGCGAGGGGATCCGCTGTCGGCGCGAGAGATTCGTGCCCCATGCCCGGTCCACGCGAGTCCTCCGGGGCAATGAGCAGGTTGTGCCAGCCGGCGAGCGCCGTCGCGCCCCCATCCTCGGCCCCGGGTCGGCGCAACAGCAGTCGCAGTCGGCTGGACCGCGCTCCGCCGGAGTTGGACGTGAGCAGCTCGGAGACGAACCGCACCGACTCGGGATCGACCTGGGTGGTGCCGGCCACCAGAACGCAGATCCGTACCCGGTCGATGCGCCGCGAGGCCAGCACGTCCTGCAGGACCACCGCCGTGTCGGTACCCGCGTTGGTCTCCCGCGCGCGCAACCGGGTGCTGTCGGCGACCACCGCGGTGTCGTCGATCCACAGGAACGGCGACACCAGCCCGGCCGCAGACAGATCTCGGAGCACGTCCCGCACACCCTGCGCCGGACCGTCCGCGGCGAGGAACACCGTCAACACGCTCATGTCAGAACTGACCGGCATCGGGGAGGACGAGGGCGTGCGCCATCGCGGTCGGCGCCGCGGCGTGCACCGGAGCGTGGTTCGGCTGCTCCGGTCGCTCCGCGCGCGCCTTGCACTCCTCGATCAGGGCGATCAATTCGCCCGTCGCCCAATACACGTCCGGTGCGATGTCGCGGAAGATCGGTGTCTGCGAGGCGTGTTCGCGCAACCCGACGACCGACAGGGCGCCACCTCCGGGTGCCCCGTCCTGACCGGGCTCCATGTAGTGCTCGCCGACGAGGTCGCGGATCTTGGACAGCCAGGCGACGGCGTTGCCGGCGCGCTCGGCCACGGAAACGTCCGGTCCGGTGTTCTCCACCTGCGACTGCCATCCCGTGACGGGCTCACCCGTCCGCAGCCAGGCGGTCAGCCGTGCCTTCGCGGACACCTCGTGGATGCCGCTGACCGGGTCTTCCGCGGACGAGTCGTAGACCGCCCGCAGCGCCCGGTAGGGCAGCATCGAGTGCATGACCGGCGGCTCGTGCGACTGCGCCATCGCCAGCAGCACCGATTCGAGCACCGCAGGCAGCCAGTCGTTGCTGACCGTGAACCGCGACGGCGGGGTGAGCAGCGGGTTCGGGAAGTCCACCCAGTCACCGATGCCGGCGTCCCACACCCGGACCGGTTCGTCGTACGGGGCCGCGGGCAACCGCACCTGCCCGATCGCCAACCCGAGGAACCAGCCGGCGGTCATCGCGCGCCGTTCGTCGCGGTGCATCGGCAGCGAGGCGGCCAGCGGACGCGACCGGCGCCACCGCCAGAACGACTCCTGCTGCGCCGGGGTCGAATCCGCCCACTGCTTCGCGGCGGGCCCGAGCACGGAGTCGTACGCCAGCGGGGAGTAGTTGGGGTACGAGCCGAAGATGTCGATGCGGGTGAGCCGGTCCTCGTCGGACAGCAGTCGCGCGAACTCCCCCTCCGTCTCGTGATCGATCATCGGGTCCTTCTGCAGCACCTGTGACAGTGTGTCCGCCACCGGCAGGTTGAGGAACGGCACCGACGTGAACTTGTAGCGGTACTCCACCTGCTGTCCCGGGTGCAGCGCCTCGAGCGCCTGCTGGTTGACGCTGGCCAACGGCCGGGCCAGCGAGAGCGCCTCGGTGAACTTGCGCTGCAGTCGTTCCCGCCGCTCCTCGATCGCATACGCGGGCACGGTGTGATCCTCAATGTACTCGCGGAGCGACACCCGGCAGAACCGGTCGAACGATTCGCCGGTGCGTCCGACGAACTTCCGCGCCCGATCGAGCAACTCGACGGGACGGACGTGCACGTCGTAGCGCGCCGAGGACGGCACCAGCGCCTCGCGCGTGTTCGGGTCGATCGGGAACGCCCGCGACCGCCAGGCCGCCGTGCGCTCGACGAGAGAGTGGTCCTCCCCCGGCGCCCGGGTGCCGTCGACCGTCGTCCACAGTCCCGTCACGACGCTCGCGACCGCCTGCTCGACCGCCGCCGCGAACGGCGGCGTCCCGGTCTCGGAGGCCGTGACGGCAAGCGGCAGGTCTCCCCGGTACTGATCCATGAAGTCCGCCGACGGGGTGAGCATCACCTCGTTGTTGGCTTCCGCGAACCGCTTCGGCACCCGATCGGCCTTGTCGGCGGGCCACGCGCCGTACTGGTCCGTCGCCAGCCGGGCCAGCCCGACATCGCTCGCGGGCTTGGTGCGGGCGCGGCGCAGCGCGGTCTGCTCCTCGTTCAACGCGTCGAGCAACGGCTGCAGGACCTCCGGCACCAGAGCCGCGATCACCTCGGCGACCTTGCCGGACAGCGACGCATACAGCTGGCGGTAGACGTTGTCGCGGCAGTCGGCGACGATCCGATCGAGGATCTCCGCGTCACTCTCGATGCTGCCCTTGAGGTTGGTGAGCACCTGCGACACGTCGGCGGTCTGCGCCGTGATGTCCTCGGGCGCCCGGCGAGACAAGTCTTCGGCACCGGTCCGCACCGAATCCTTGCAGTACGTGAGCAGACGGCTGACCAGCGCGGTGGCATACGGGAGACCCAGCTGGGCGATCGACCTGCCGACCGTCCCCTCGATCCGGTCCACCAGACCCTTGTGCCACACGTACGCGTGCGCGACCGCATGCTGTTCGGCCGAACTCGTCAGCGCCTGACGGCGGCGTCCGAGCGCCTGCCGGATCTCCGGAACCCACTGTCCCGCCACCAGACCGGAACCCGACGGAAGGTGCCCGCGCAGTTCGAGTTCCACCGTCTGGCCGGCCATCCGATTGGCATCCGTGGCCGGCAGCACCACGGACGTGAGCCAGGCGCCCACCCCCATCTGCGCGCCTCGCGCGTCGGCATGCGCGATCGGGAATCCCATCGCCGCGAGCAGGCTGTTCCACTGACCGTCGAGAATCGAGTTGACCTGATCCTCGTCGGACACCGGACTACCGGGTGAACGGTGGCCGTCGAGCAGGCGGTCGACGGCGCTGCGAGCCAGCCGCTGCGCGGAGTACTCGGCGTACCGGTCGCGGCCCATGCTCAAGCTGGAGAACCCGTAGGTTCCCCAGGGCAGGTTGTCCCACTGACCGCCCCATCCGATGTTCTCCCGCTGGCCCGGCAGTCCCGCACCGTTGGTGAGGTCGTACTGCACGAACTGACGAGTGGCCGCGCCGCTCATCATCATCCCGGCGAGGCCGCGGGCCAGGCCGCGGTAGATCGCCTTCTGTGAGCCGTCGCCAAACGGTGCGCCCTCCACACCGACCTTGCGGCCCACCGGGAACACCCGCGCGAACGGAACCTTCTCGCCCGCCCCGTGCTGCTGCCCGAGTGCGCGCAGGATCTCCACGTCGTGCTCGCGCGCCGAACCGAGCTGGCTGGCGACGATCTCGCCGAGCATCGCCAGCGCGTTGGCCCGGACACCGGTGGTCGCGCTCTTGCCGAGACCGTCGAAGATGTCCGGGGCCACCATGAACACGCCCATCAGACGCGGGTCGAGTCCCGGAATGAGCGTGAGCAGCCGGCACACGTCGAGGGCCATCGACGCACCGGCGCCGCCGGCCATCGACGACACCACGAGCACGATCGGCGACTCGCCCTGCTCAAAAGAACCGCCGCCGGGCACGTTCAGCGAAGACATCTGGCTGGCCGTCTCGACCGTCGACAGCTGATCCCACGCCCGCTGCAGGGTGTCGCGGATGCCGCCGGCCTTGCTCAGAGTGATCATGCGGCCGAGTGAGCGGTACTGGCCCGCACCCGATCCGATGGGCACCGTCACCGACGACGGGTCACGAGGTGCCCACGTGGCGATCTCGTCGAGGCTCTGCTTCGCGGTGAGCTGGTTGGTCAGCGCATTGTCCAGCACCGCGTACGAATCACCCTGAGGACCGCTACCGAAGTAGAAACCGCCCTGATCGCGGACGTTGTCGAGGCCGTCCGGTCCAGCCTCGGGTGCCGTCGGCACGTCGATGCTGACGAACTGCCACCCGCCGGGGATGCGGTCGATGCCCGCCGCAGCGAGATCCGAGCGGAGCTGATCCATCATGTACGCGAGGGTGACAGCGCCGGAACCACCGCAACCGACTACGAGAAACCGCCTCATTACGGTCCTTTCACAGAAGAGAGAGCTTGAAGTCGAGGACGATCCATGTCAGGAGCCGGGTGGCCGGAACGGATCGAACGGGTCGCCGGCGGGCGAGCGGGCCGGGGCGGCCGAGCCGCTCGGCGCCGTCCCGCCGAACGTCGGAGCCGCGTCCCAGGAGGGTGCCGCACCGAACGTCGGGGCAGACGGAGCACCGAACGGGTCGGACGACGACGGCGCACGCGGGGGCGTCGCGGACGGGGTCGACCCCGGGTGAGCGGCCCTCAGGTCGGCCACCCGGCCCGGCACCTTGCGCACCAGGTCGGCGACCAGTCGGCGGTTGCTGTCGTCCGTCGCGTCGGCGCCGACGAGCAGCAGCACGGTCGCCAAGTTCGCCGGCCCGTCTGGATCGTGCAGCACCACCCAGTTGTTGTGGATGGCCAGCGGAAGTCGCGCGCCACCCGTGCGCCGGTCGACGCCCGGTTCGGCTCCCGAAGCCGCGACGAGGCCGGGCTGCTGCGCGACCACGTATCCCGGCCCGAACGGCGACAGACCGATCCGCGTCCGCAACTCCACACCCTCGACATCCAGGCCGCGAGCGGGTTTGTTGAGCCCCCGCACGAGCTGACTCAGGTCGCTCTCTCGGATCCCGAATTCGACACCGTCCCGCAGAACCTGCCCGCCCTCGATGGTGACGCCGACGCGCATCGCCTTGAGCGTCTTCGCCGGAATCCGGGCGGTCCACCACTTGATGCCGTAGAGCACGAGCGGCGGCAGTGCGATGCTGACCAGGAGCACCAGCACGAACACGAGCCAGAACCGCCCGCTGTTGAGCGGCTTCTGCAGCTCGGCCGTGAACGCGACGGTGATCGGCAGCGCGCGGTCAGGCTCACCGGAAGGGGACATCATCAGCGGAATCGACCCGTTGAGGGAGCCGTTGCCGGGTGCCGGAACAGACAGGTCGACGGGAAGATTCGCCTGCTGGCCCTCACCGATCTCGAGGCAGTCTGCGGCGGACGGTGCGGTGCCGGCGGAGACACCGACGTCACCGACTCCGTCGGGTACGGCGTCGAGCGCGACCGGTGCAGCCTGGTCGAACCACACGCAACCGGGCCCGGTGATCGGGATAGTCGCGGCGAACTGGCCGGCGCCCTCGACGGTGCCGAAATCGACCTTCGACGGCACGGCGGGGTAGCCGATCGGCGGAGACACGGTGAGCGGGACATCGACGAACTGCGGTGTCAACGTCGTGCCCGGGGCGATGACGTCACCGGACGCGGATCGGGCGTCGGCCGTCGTCACATCGAGCGTGAGCCGCAGCGTCGCCGCTCCCGGCGGAACCTCGGTGAAGTCGAGTTCGACGGGATCGCCGATGCGCTCCTTGGCAATCCGATCGACCAACGGGTGATCGACGTTTCCCGCATCGGTCAGCGACACCGACAGGGCGGCGCTACCCAGCAGATCCGAGGGGTCGATCTCGTTCCGGTCGGAGTCGACGATGCCCAGACGGATGGCGGACGTCTTCTCGCCGCTGTGCACGGCCGTCGTATCCATCCCGAGCCAGGCCGGGAACAGATTGCCCGAGATGTGGATGTTCGTCTTGGAGCGTGCCAGCGGGCTGGAGCCGTCCGGATCGACGAACACGAGTGCCCACATGCCCTGCCACTGGGCGGAATCGTTGGACTTGGTCATCGTGAAGCTGACCGAGCGGGGCGACATCCACCGGTACGCCACCTGGGCGCCGTCCAGGGTCGCGGTCGTGGGTGCGCCTTCGCGGTCGAGTGCGAGTTGCGCCCCGCTCGGAGCGACGAGGGTCGGGATCAGCCCCTCCGCGTCGGCCGAGCCGAGCACGGTGACCGAGCTGATCGAGTCGTCGAGCACGAAGCGGTGCCGCGCCTCGTCACACACACTCACGACGCAGACACCCGTCTCACCCTCGATCGGGGCCTGACCGGGTGTGCTGAACGCGTCGAACGCGAACAAGAGGTCGTCGATGTTCTGTGCGAGGTAGAAGTCACCGGGTGACGGTGACGTGGTCTTTCCGCACGCCCCGTCGCCGCCGGTCGCGATCGACCGCATCAGGTCGAAGTCGCTGGGCTGCGCGGTCCCCGCGGCGAGGCCCACCGCGAACGTGACGATCCCCGACGAGCGCAGCTGATCGGCGATGCCGGCGGGACGACAGATCGATTCCCGGGCGGCCGCCACCACCTGTTGGACGCCCTGATCACTACCCAGGGAAACTCCCTGCGCGTAGGGCTTCTCGGCGTCGCGGACGGTGAAGTCGAGCTTTCCGTCGGAGAACCACGCCACCGCCTGGCAGCGGTTTGCCTCCGATTGGCCGTCGCGTTCCGCGAGCGTGCGGCGGGCACCGTCGAGCGCGTTCCAGTAGTCGGTATCGATGCCGTCCGTGCGAGTACGGAACCTCTCGACCTCGCCCTGCAGGGCGGGCAGCGAACCGTTGTCGAGTCGGGTCCACGGTGCGTGGACAATGAATTTTTCGGAGAATCCCGCGATCGCGACGTTGAGCTCCACACCCGCGGAGCCGCCGAACGTGTTGAGCTGTTCGAGCAGGTAGTTGGCCGCAGACACGCGCGCCGCGTCGGGGTCGGAACCCTGGAGGCTGCCGGATTGATCGACCATGAGCAGCAGGTCGCCCTGTTGCTGCGAGGCGAGACAGCCACCGAAGTCTCCGACCGCTGCGGTCGTCGGGGCCGCCGACGCGGACGGGATCGCCAGCATCAGGTGCACGAGCGTCATGGCCGCGAGGGCGGCTACCTTCTTCACAGTCGACCCGCCCATTCCGCAATGCGCCACGCGCTCGCCACGATTCCCGCCCCCGCGAGGGCGACGACCACCCAATACCCCCGCTGGGCGGCCTTCGATCGGGCGTAGACGGGCTTCGCCCGCTGCGCCGTGTCGAGCACGGTGAACCGTGAGAGGAACACGAACGCGAATCCTCCCGCCAGCACCCAGGCGAGGAAGGCGACGGCCGTGAACGAACCCGCCGTGATCGCAAGGATCAACCCCGCCGCGGCCGCCACTGCGGCCAGTGCGAGCCAGATGACAGGGGGCTTACCCTGCGCGATCGCGCCGCCGGGTCGCTGACTCTGTGCTGCAGCGAAGGGCTCCGCCGCCGCGGTCGGCGCGAACGCGGAGGGCTGAGATGCGAAGGGGTCGGCGGACGCCGAGCCGAACTGATTTGCAGCCGGCCACGACGAGGCCGAGTCGGTGGACCCGCGATCACGCGAGGTGTCGTAATCGCTGAAGTCGAAGGGATTGGTCATCGAGGCACGGATTTCTCTCGCGGTAGGGCGCAGACGCACAGGGAAGCAGGTCTGGTGATCGAACATTCCATCGCGACATTGCGACGAGCGTTACAAGAGCGATGATGAAACAATAAGCGGCACAGCGCGTTGCAGATACCACTGCCGAACGCATCGCCCGCGGACGGCACGTCGGCCACATCCGAATCGGCGGCGTCGATCACGCGCGCCCGTCCCCCTCATTTCCTTGAACGTTGAACTATGCTGCTGAAATTACACCCCGCCCCCGACACGTTTCTCGACCGACGCGGGTTAGGCGACGAGATTCATTCAGACGAATGACAAAACCACCCGCTTTCGGTCGACAGTCCACCCCGAGCGCGTTAGTTGAAACTAGTACCAGACAAACCCGACGTAACACATAACCGTGCCCGCGGTGGTGAGCTAGCTAAAAAAACTGCGCCCCAATGAATCCGAGTCAATACACCGTTCAACCGACACCACCAGGGACAAATAGGGACTTCGGACCTAGCGGTGTCGGCATCAGCGCGTCAGCAATTGTTGGGCTCGCCGATCTTCACAACCGACAGCACCGCGTCACCCTCCCCGACCAAGGCACCGGGCGACGGCTGCTGACCCACGACGACCCAGTTCGAGTCGAGCACCTGCTTCCGTCCCGCACCGGTCGCATCGGCACTGCGCGAGAAGAAGACCCCCGCCGCCTGGATCGTGTTCTGTGCCGTCTGCAGGTTCATGCAGACCACAGCCGGCATCGGCACCAGCACAGGCGCGCTCGAGGTCGGCGCCACAGGCGCAGGCTGCACCGGAACCACGGGCGCAACCGCGACCGGTGTGGTCACGGGCACCGTCGTCGTCGGCCGCATGGTCGTGGTCGTCGTCGTGGAAGCGACCGCGGTGGTGGTCGCCGATGCCGTCGACGAGGACTCACCCGAACCGCAGCCGGCAAGACTGGCGGCCACCAGGACGACGCCCGCGCATCCGACGATCGAGGAGAACAACGGCCGTCGCGCGTTCCGCGGCCGGCTCACTGTTTGCGAGTTGGCAGCGGCGGGCTGAATATCGATCGACACGGCAGTGCCCTTTCAGAAATGCAGGCGACCTGCCCGGAAACTTGCTGATTCTCGCCTGGGTAGTCGCATACGAAACTGTGTAGGCGCTCGCGCGTCCGATTTCCTATCCACGCAGCGACAGCACGATGGTTGAAACTAATACCAGACTGCCCGGGCTTTCACACAATTCCGCAACGGGTCGCCAACCAATGCATGGACGTTACGCAATCACCTGCGCGTCAACGTATCCGAGTCAATACACTGTTCGATCGACATCCCCGAATAGGCACCTCGGCTGATTTGTCGGTCCCCCACGACAAGATGTCACCGTCCCCGAGGACACCGACATTCGCCGAACCTTCATCGCCGAGGGACGCCCCTGGAAAGACGCTGTGACCGCGTACCTCGAACCGAGGTCGCCGGGCCGGCCCTGGTTCATCCGCGAACCTATTCGCAGCGGCGACGTGCTCATCACCGTGCTCGACAACGAACCGCGCACTGTCCTGTGCAAGGAGCTCGCGGGTCCGTCATCGCCCGACACCATCGGCGTCACGCAGTCGTGGCCGCTCCCCGAACTCCCGTCTGTTGCTGCCGTCGAAGCCTGCGCGGGCGTCGTTCTTCCCACCATCGCAGGTTGAGTCGACAACGAGGTCGGCGGCCGACTACTGACTCCGCTCCTCGAACATCCTGCGAACTTCGACGACCCGTTCGCCCGACGAGACGAGGCGTCGCACACCACGGCGGCCGCGGCGCGTGTGCTGCTGAAGTCCGCCGGCAAGTGCACAGCCTGCGGAGAGACGATCGACTTGCGTGGCAGTGCCGCACGGGAGCGCGTACACATCCACACTGCCGAGAACGGCGTCGACCACTGGAATTATCACGGGCCGGCGCATGACTGGCCGGCTGCCTTGTGCACTGGGTGCCAGACTGCGATGACCGAGGGCGGATTCTCCACCTTCCTCGACTACCGCTTCTCCTTCCACCCGAGCTGCTCGCGATGCGCGGCATCGCAAACCCGGTCTGCAGTGATCGGCATGCCGATCCCGCGCGAGCCGGTGCCGCCGTGGACCATTCCGTTGGGCTGCATCGTCACCGACCCAGTGCCGGACTGGATGTGCGGCGCATGCGGGTACCGCTGGGCAAACTAACGGGGCGACATCAGATCCCCATCCGTTTGGCCAACTCCGCTCCCCCGACCTCCCGGATGAAGGCCGGATCGCCACACACCACCAGCTGATCCCGGGCACGCGACAGCCCGACGTACAGCCGCTCCCGCGAACGCTCCTGCACCACTTTCTCATTGAGCGCCAGAACGACGGCACGGCGTTCCAGACCCTTGAACCCCAGGACGTGCCCGTAGAACACCTGCTCGGTGTCCCAGAAGCTGTCCCAGTAGGCCACGTTGCCCTCCGCCTGCCGGCCGACCTGCTCCGGATGACGGCTGCCCGTGGCAAGCAACGCCAGATCCTCGGGACGCCACCCCTCGTCCATCAACGAGTCGATCTGATCGTCGGCCACCGTCAGCGCATCCTCTGCGGTGCAGGGCACGAAGAGTACCTCCGGGCCTTCCCCACCGAGCAGACGCATCCGCTGGCCGACCAACGGCGTGAACGAGTCCGCGATCTGACGGGTATTGCGCAGATTGTGGTCGAGCACCAACGGGACCAATTGAATCGGCGGAACACCCTGCCGGTCGAACACCCGCTGCCCCTCGTCGCTGAACACATAGATGCCGCCGGCTTCCTCGTCACGCAGCGCCGCCAGCAACGGCCCCCACCAGTCATCGGCGAAGTCCTGCGCCTCGTCCACGACCACCGCGTCGAACCGGTCCCGCAACGGCAAGTCCGACGCCAACTCCGCCATGTGCCGCGGAAGGTCGTGTTCCCAGAACTGCACGGTGTCGGTGGTGCGGATGCTTTCGTCCGGGCCCTCCGGCGCTCCCCACCGCTGACCGAGCGCATGGAACTCCCCCACATACGCAGGCCGCTCCTCGTAGGACCAGGTGGCGGTCAACCGTTCGAGATACGACGCCAACCCGTGCGAGTAGCAGATGAGCGCCACCCGCTGCCCCTGCTTCGCAAGCCGCCGCGCCTTCTCGACCGCTAGGAATGTCTTGCCGCTTCCGGCGCCGCCCCGCACCTCGACACGGTGCAACAACCGGATCGCGTCGAGAATCACCGACTGCTGGGCAGTGAGTGCGTCCGCCGCGTCTTCGTTCGCGATCGCCCTCGCAACCACGTCGCGTTGCGGGAGGCCCCGTCCGGAGAGGACCGTCGTGAGCTGATCGACCCCGTCGGCGGGCAGGGCCGGGCGGTCCAACTGTTGACCGGACAGCACCTTCTGCAACCGCGACACCACCTCATCCAGGTTGGTGCGATCAATCACCTTCCAGCGCGGGCATTCCGGCAGGGCGAAGTCGTCGGTGATCTCCACGTTGGGGAAGACCACCACGTGGTCCCATCGCAGCCGCCCGTGACTCCACCGCGGGTCGGCCTCCACGTAGCTCCGCAGTGCATACGACGCGTCACGTGCTTGCCGGACCGGGTTGATGACCGTCGGTCCTTTTCGCTGCTCTTGGTACCAATCGGTGCCGTCGTGCCAAATCTGCCCGCCCTTCACCTCCAGGCAGACGATTCCGTACCCCTCGAGCGCCACCACGAAGTCGATCTCGTGATCCTTGAGCCGGTCGGTGACCCGCTGATTTGCCACCACCAGGTCACCGTCGCCGAGCTGACCGAGAAGCGCTTTCCACACCGATTCCTCGGAACCATTCACCAGACGCGGATTCTCGGGAATACGGATCACCATGCCGATACTGTCGCACGCCGACTTCGGTTGAGCGCGGCGATCCCCGGCTGACGTCCACGGTCAGTAGTAGTTTGGCGATGTGGACACTACGTGGCAGGACCCCAAAGCCGTCTCGTCGATGCTCGACGACTGGGAAACGTGGGCAATCGTCGGGCTCTCCGGCAATCCGGACCGGACGGCTTTCCGGATCGCGGAGCTGTTGCAGCGCCGGGGAAAGCGCATCGTCCCGATCCACCCCGACGCCCCGATGGTGCTCGGCGAGCAGGGCTATCCCACTCTCGCGGACGTCCCGTTCCCTATCGACGTCGTCGACGTCTTTCGCCAGTCAAACGCGGCCGGCGAGTTCGCGGACCAGGCCGTCGAGGTGGGCGCGAAGGGCGTCTGGTTTCAGTTGGGAGTCATCGACGAGGCCGCCTTCCAGCGAACGACCGCGAAGGGAGTTGCCATGGTGATGGACACGTGCCCGGCGATCGAGTGGAGTGCACGGGAATCAGCGTGACCGTGGTCGGGCTGAAGTCCGACCACGCGACTACGGCTACTCTGGACCGAAATCGTGCAAATCGGACAACAGTCTGACGCGCTCAGTCAATCGGAAGGTTTCCCACCTGTGGCCATCGACTACACCCGACGCCCGTCCAGTCCTGCCGCCCCGCAGGGCGGAGTCAGTCTGAGCAAAGTGACCTTGTCGAAGGCTGCGCCTTCCGTCAGCCTGACGAAGTCGGGTGAGCGGCAAGGCGCGATGCGCGTCAACCTCAACTGGTCGACGGGCGCGACACCGCAGCCGAAGAAGACCGGCTTCTTCGCGAAGCTCGCCGCCGCCGCGGGCGGCAACAACGGCATCGACCTGGACCTCGGCTGCCTGTACGAACTGGCCGACGGGTCGAAGGGTGTGGTCCAGGCACTCGGCAACAGTTTCGGATCTCTGCAGGCCCCGCCGTTCATCAAGCTCGACGCCGACGACCGCACCGGCACGGTGACCGGGGGCGAGAATTTGCATATCAATCTCGACCGACCGGAGATGTTCAAGCGGATCCTCATCTTCGCGATGATCTACGACGGCGCACCCAACTGGGCGGCCGTGGACGGCGTCGTCACCCTCTACCCCACCAGCGGACCCGAGGTGGAGGTACGACTGGACACGTCGAACAGCTCCGCTCGCATCTGCGCCATCGCGATGCTGCAGAACACCGGGCAGGGCATCACCGTCACCCGCGAGGTGAAGTACATCGAAGGCAGCCAGGCCGATCTCGACAAGACCTACAGCTGGGGCATGAAGTGGGCGGCCGGCCGCAAGTAGTAGAGACGGCGGTCGCGAAACCACATCCGCGACAGTGACGGCGGCGACGCGGCTTCCGGTATACCCGGTCCCCCCTCCGCCAAGGGAATACTTGGACCGGGCTTTGCACCGAAAGGACCCTCCATGCGCACACAGAGTAACCTGTTGCTCCGCACATGATTTCCATCCCGAGGGCGCAACCGCTGCGCGGTAGGGTCCGCCGCTCGAGCCGCGCGTAAATCCGTCGATTGATTCGAGTACCTGACATGGTCGCTCAACTAGTTGGGCCTGTCACCGAGATTGCATCCTTAGTGGTCGACGCCGCTCGATGCGTTGTTGACGATTCCGATCGCGGCAGGGCTTGGTCACATAGCACGTGCGCTGTCACGCACCAGGGCACTAACGTCAGAACTATGTTCAGTACTGAGATCGAGGTGCGGACCGGCGCCGAGCCGGTGGTGCACGACCTGACCCGTGAGATCGAGAAGTTCCTCGCCTCAGCAGGCGCCGGTGACGGCCTGTTGCATGTGTGGGTGCCGCACGCCACTGCTGGACTCGTCGTCATCGAGACCGGCGCGGGAAGCGACGACGACCTTCTGCGGGCGATCGACGAGGTGCTTCCGCGCGACGACCGGTGGATCCATCGCCACGGGAGCCATGGGCACGGCCGCGACCACGTGCTGCCGGCGTTCCTGCCGCCCTACGCGTCCGTGCCCGTCTTCGACGGAGCACTCGCGACGGGCACCTGGCAATCCGTGTGCCTCGTCGACACCAATGTCGACAACCCGGTGCGGCACGTCCGGTTCAGCTTCCTGGAGGGCTGAGCCGACGCCTGCGGACCGTCTCCGATCACGCCTGCGCGAGTCCCCTTGCCAAGGAATAGATTTCGGGCAGGCTCGCCGTCTCATCGGTGGACGATTGGTCCACCCACGTTTCCAACGCCGCACGGAGCACGGCAATCGACACATCGACTGCCAGTCGAACCTGCAAGTCGGCGCAGTCGAACCTCGTCGACACCACATCGACAAGCGCCGCGGTTCGCCGCACACTCTCGCGCGCCAGCTCCGCCCGCAGCGCCGGCTCCTTTTTGATGAGTCGGTTCACCCGCAGCAATCGTCGGCAGGCGATCGACAAACTGTCCGAGTACATCGTCAGAGCAGCAGCGAAGGCCGTTTCCAGCGCGAGCCTCGGTGAAACTTCCGAGTCGAGCTGGTCGAGCCCTCCGGCCAACACCGCCTCGAAGGCCCAGTGATCGCGGAGCGCGGCCTCTTCCTTGGTAGTGAAATATCGGAAGAAGGTTCGCTGCGACACTCCCGCAGTCTGCGCGATCTCGCCGACGGTCGTGCCCTCGACACCCTTGTGCTCGAACAGTGTGAGTGCGGTCTCGCTGATCTCGACATTCGTCTGCTCGCGTCGCCGCTCCCGCAGCCCCAGCGGGCCGGCGGGCAGGTCAGGCGACACGGAGAACGCTTCGAGTCTGGTCATCAACGGCCTTCGCAATCGGTAGGAGCACCCACCAGAGATCGTTCATATCTGGTCAGCAGTTGTCAAGATGGCAGCGTGTGCCATAATGTATGTGAAGGGTAGGTAATCTATGAATCTCAATATCGGTGATATTTTTCTGTACCCGCACCACGGGTCGGTGACTGTCACAAAGCTCACGACCCGGATGTTCAACGATTTGCCCACCGAATACGTACAGTTCGAGGTCGCTCAGAACGGGCTGTCCATCGAGATCCCGGTAGCGAAAGCCGAATCCATCGGCGTGCGAAACGCGATCAACAACGACGAAGTCGGTCGAGTCTTCGACATCCTGCGCGGTCCGACGGTCGACGACCCGTCGAACTGGTCCAGGCGGTTCAAGGCCAACCAGGAAAAGCTGACCGTCGGCGGAATCTTCACGGTGAGTGAAGTCATCCGCGATCTGATGACGCGTTCGCAGGTCAAGCCGCTGTCAGCCGGCGAGAAGCGGCAGCTCGAGCACGCAATGCAGCTCGTCATTTCCGAACTCGTCCTCGCGATGAAGTCCGATCCCGACGAGACTCGGCGCCGCATCGAAGCGATCTATGAACCCGCGTCCGCCTCTACGACGGCGGCTGTCGCAGTCTGAGAACACCATCGGCAGCAGCCCTGAACGAAAGTTCAGGGCTGCTGCCGATTTCGTGTGTCATTTCGCGGCCTGTCACGACTCCAGCGTGGAGTCGAGATCAGCTGCTGCCGAAGAGGTTTCCGAGTGACCCCGTTCCCGAACCGGCCCCGTACGTGATGACTACCGACGAAACAGCATCCGCCCCAGCGACGCTGAAGGTTCCGCCGGGCGCGTAGGACGATCCGCCACCACCTCCGCCACCACCGTAGTTCTCGGCGCCACCTCCGCCGCCGAACCAGCCGCCGCCACCACCGCCGCCCGTGCCTGCACCGGCACCACCGGCACCGGCTTCACCCGGCGAGCCATGCGGGTCAGTGCCACCGTTGCCTCCGACACCACCAGCGACGTCCGTGCCGCCTCCGCCACCGCCGCCCCCGCCGCCGGGTCCGCCAGCAGGTCCCATCAGGTTGCCTGCGCCACCGATATAGGTGTCACCCGCGCCGCCTCCGCCCGCGGCGACGATCTGACGATCCGCCAGCTCACCCGTCCCGGTGCGAACGTCGGAGGCGCCACCTCCGCCGCTCGCGCCGGTGCCGCCGGCTCCACCGCCGTTGTATCCGGCTTGACCATTGCCGTCGCCACCGTTTCCGCCGACCTGGATGTACAGCGCGTCACCGGCGGCGACCGTCAGCTGTCCGGTTGCGACGGCCGCGGCGCCGCCGAGAATGGTCCGGCTGTTTCCACCACGTCCGCCCGTCGCCGTCACCGCCAAGCTGGTAATGCCCTCGGGAACCGTGAACGACTGCGCACTGCCGGTGAATGTGAACGTGCAGGTCACCTGGGTGCCGACGCCTTGCACACAACCGGCAGGTAACGCTGCCGGCGCTGCAACCGCCACGCTGGGGGCAAGCAGTCCCGAGGCACCCACTACGGCGAGGCCACACATTCCGGTCGTGTACCACCGGCGGCGTGATCGAACGAGGTTCGTGGTCAAAGCAGTCTCCTGTCGCAGAGCGAGCATGTGAAAGCTGGTCCGGGTGGAGCATTCCACAGCGTCCGGCTTCCAGTGGGTGTTCCAGTCTCACCGTCGGCTTTCACACCAAAACACCTGGTCACGGGGCATTCCGTTCCGCTAATCGGGACCCGCGGTATCGCAAACCGCGCCGAAAGGTCAGTATGAAGGCAAGTAGAACTAATTTGTTCATCTAGGCAACGAGGTAGGCACATGAGCGACGCAGCGCCCATCGGTGACGGGATCTTCCAGATTCCGGTGCCGATCACGGACAACCCCCTCGGTCACACCCTGGTGTACGCGATGGAATCCCCCGGCGGTCTGATCCTCGTCGACGCCGGTTGGGACGACGACAACGCCTGGAACGGCCTCACCTCCGGACTCGAGGCCATCGGACACTCGGTGAAGGATGTGGAAGGCGTCGTACTCACGCACTTCCACCCCGACCACACCGGTCTGTGCGGTCGCGTCCGGGAGGCCTCCGGGGCATGGATTGCGATGCACGAATCCGATCACGGGATGTTCGAGCACATGTCGACCGGTCACGGCCCCGAGTGGTTGCACTTCCAGAAGGAGAACATGACGCGGGCCGGCGCCGCCCCGGCAGACCTCGAGGCATTCGAGAAGTCCGCGTCGGGGAAGCCGCCTGCGGGTCCCGACTCGGCGCCCGATCGTGTCCTCGTCGACGACGAACTCATTGCCCTCACCGGCCGCAGCCTGCGCGCCGTCTACACCCCCGGCCACACCCCCGGCCACGTCTGCTTCTACCTGGAAGACGCCGACGTGATGTTCACCGGCGACCACGTCCTGCAGAAGACGACGCCGCATGTCGGCAACTTCGTGTACCCACTCGAGGAACGCGACGCGCTGGCCGAGTTCATGGACTCGCTGCGCCGCGTCCAGACCATGAACATCACCCGCGGCCTCGGCGCCCACGGCATCCCCATCGACGACGTCGCGGGACGTGCCGGAGAGCTGATCGAGCACCACGAAGAGCGACTCGACCACCTGTACAAGGCTTTCGGCGACGACCAGATCACGGTGTGGCAGGTCGCCGAGCGCATGAAGTGGTACAAGCCGTGGGCCGACATCTCACCCATGGGCAAGGGCATGGCGCTGTCCGAGGCAGCGGCCCACCTTCGGCACCTCGTCGCTCGCGACCTCGTCGCCCAGGTTCCCGACAGCGAACCCGCAGTCTTCGCCCGTCGCTGACACGTGAGTGGCAAAGCGTGCCCGAGCACGCCTTGCCACTCACGTGGGCGGCGTCATCTCGAGCCGCACGCCGAGGAGTCGCACTTCCCGGTCGTGGTCCAGCCTGTCGACCAATGCTGCTGCCGCGTCGGTGATCACGTCCGGATCGAATGTCGGCTCCGGCAGTGGTTTGCTCGTCGTGTGGGTGTCGAACGGGGCGTAGCGCACCTTCAATGCCACGCGCACCGCCCTGCGGTTCTCCGCGAGGATGTCCTCCCTGACGCGGGAAGCGAGACGTATGATTTCCTCGGTGACGGCCTCCCGGCCGGCGAGGTTCTGCTGAAAGGTCGTCTCCCGGCTGTGCGACCGGGCCACCCAGGGCTCCGCCGAGACCGGGGAAAGATCGATGCCACGACCGATCCTGGCGTACCACGGTCCCATGTTCGGACCGAGGGTCGTGGCCAACTCCTGATCCGAGGCGTCGGCGAGTTCTCGGACGGTGCTGATGCCCAGCGCGGCAAGCTTCTTCGCTGTCTTCTTGCCGATCCCCCACAGCGCGTCGGTGGGGCGCTCCCCCATGACGGCGAACCAGTTCTCCTCCGTCAGCCGGTAGATGCCCTGCGGTTTGCCGAAGTCCGTCGCGATCTTGGCTCGTAACTTGTTGTCGCCGATACCGACTGAGCAGTGCAGCCCGGTCGCGTCGAGGACGGCGTCGTGGACGGTTCGCGCGAACGCCTCCGGGTCTTCGGTCTCGACACCCAGAAACGCCTCGTCCCAGCCCATCACCTCGACGACGACGCCCAACTTACGCAAGGTGTCCATCACGACGCCCGACACCTCGGTGTAGGCCTCGGCGTCGACGGGCAGGAACACCGCGTCGGGGATCTTCCGTGCCGCGATCCGCATCGGCATCCCGGAACCGACACCGAACTCACGCGCCTCGTACGACGCCGTCGATACCACCGCGCGCTCGGTGGGATCGCCGCGACCGCCCACCACGACGGGACGTCCCCGCAGCTCAGGGTGCCGCAGCACCTCGACTGCGGCGATGAACTGGTCGAGATCGACATGCAACACCCACCGACGACGCGGCGGAGTGCTCATGGAACCAGTGTGCCGGAATCGTCGAACCGGGACCCTCGAATCCTCGAGTTCGGCCGCGGCGGAGGTCAGAACACGTCGTCGGCGTCGACAGACGGTATCAACTCGTCGGGGAACCGATACGAGCATCCGAGTTCACTGGTGGACCGGGTGCCCCAATTGTCCCGGAACCAGGCTACGCACGTGTTCGCGATCAGGTTCACATCGCGACTGAAGAGATAGCCGTCGGTGCAGTCTTCGAAATGGCCGTCGAAATGCCACCTGTCGAGGGTCAGGTGCTCGGCGGAATAGTCGGCGAGCAGCAGGTGCCCGAGTTCGACGCGTGATCGCCGGAGCATCAACACACCGTCCGCCAGTACCTGAATCTGCGCGCAGACAACTTCTTCGTCGTCGTCCTCACCGACGTAACTGTTCGGGCCGATCTCGACGATGAGCGCAACTGGTTGATCGACCAGCGAGCCGGTCAACCACTCGACCATTCCCGCCCACGAAACCTCGGGCACCTCGGTGGAATCGACCATCGTCGTCAACCTCCCTCGCTCGCGACCGACTATTGCATGGACGTATCAAAGCAGAAGATTCCGACAGATGTGGCCCGAAATCGTTCTGCATCGACGAGTGTCGTTTGCGTGACCGTCCGGCGACGCCTGGAGGCGTCGGCAGCGCGCGATGCCATACGTCTCGAAAGCACCTGCGCCCAAAAAGGTTCGGGCGAAATCCAGTACTGTGGACCTACATCGACAGCACCATCTGCGCGAGGAGCCGACCCCATTCGGGGTCCATGGGCTGGTCGCGTTGGACGTAGCCCTCGACCATTGCGCCGATCAGTTCGAGGAACGAGATCGTGGGACGGCCCATCCAGAAGACTTCTTCCCGGCCGACGATCGTGCCGTCGCTGGTCTGCCAGCCGAGGGCGGCGAGTCCTTCGGCGATCACGTCCCTGCGTTCGTCCGACGACGTGCCTGCGGCGAGTGTGAGAAGCACGAGGTATCCGGCCTCCCGCTCGATCTGTTCGGTGCCCAGCGGCAGGCGCTCGAGCAGGTGACGCCACATCTGGTTCGCGTTGTCCGCCATCGCCGTTCCGAGATTGGTTCGAACGAGTTTTCCCTTGTACTTGCGCACCAGTCCGAGGGTCTTGGCGTACTCCCGGAGCAGGTGGACCGGCCGTTGGTCCGTCTCGCGGTTGCTGGTGGCGGGCCAGTCGTCGAAGCCCGGCAGCGCCTGCCGCATCTCCGCCACCACGGCCGGGGGCAGGTAACCCGCCTGAGTCAACGTGATGCCGTCGGATCCGATGCGCTGCAGAAGCCACCGCAGATGAAACGTCGCCGCTTCCTGGGCCGCAGGAAAGTCACCCGTCCGCGTGGTGAGCTGGGCGTGCTCGAGAAGCGAAAAGACGTGCGGGGCAGCCTGATGGGGTATTCGTCGCAGCAGTTCGGCGAACTTCGAATCCGTCACCGGCCCGTGGTCACGGATCACGACTTCGATCCGCAGATTACGGTTCACGGCGTCGACGCCGAACGATTCGGGCGCGAAGCCGGGCCCCACCCACGCCCCGGCGTCGTGATGACCGGGGTGCGACGGGGTGGCCAGGACCGTCAGCAGGTCGGCGTATCCGCCCGGTCCGCCGCAATCCTCGGGTGGGCAGGCGCGGGCACCGGCGAGGCAGGTCACCGTCGGCGCGGGCCCGCCGGCCTCGATCCGTTCGAGGACGATCGTGTGGTCCCAGCCGTCGCCGAAGTCGTATTGATACGACAGCAGCTCGCCAGGCTCGGCCAGAACCTGATCGAGCCGCACCGCGTCCTCGCACAGCTCGTCGTCCTCGTCGGCGAAGCCCTCGTCGATGCTCTCACGCATCTCGTACCGCTCGGAGGCGGGCGGCTCGCCGCCGACCCACGAATGCAGGTGGCTGTCCTGCCAGCCCATGACCGTCTGCACGATCGGATGCAGCTCGTTCAGCCGCAGGTTCGACGGCACGACGAACTGCCGCCAGATGGTCGGCGACACGTCGTCGAGCTCGATCCGCAGGTGGAAACTCGCGACGTCGCGGCGACCCGGCCGCTCGGACGGCCGGACGATCACCGGTGTGTCGGGAACGACGGACAGGTGTCGGCGTTTACCTGAAGCGGTCATGGCGTCATGGTAGGTGGGAGGCAGCGGTGTCCGGCACAAGTGCTGACGATAGCGTGAGCGCATGTCGGTGTCCGCAGTTCTCGCAGGTCGGTACGAGTTGCGGGGAATGCTGGGGCGCGGCGGAATGGCCGATGTCCACGACGGATGGGACCTGCGCCTGCAGCGACCCGTCGCGATCAAAGTGCTGCGCCCGGAGCTCACCTCCGTCCCCGACACCCGCCGCCGGTTCGAGGCCGAGGCCCGGCTGGCCGCCACGTTGAATCACCCGAACGTCGTCGCGGTGCACGACTGCGGCGAGGACGCCGGTGTGGCGTTCATCGTGATGGAGCGCCTGCCCGGGCGGACCCTCGCCGACGAGATCGCCGCCGGTCCCGTGCCGGACGCGCGGGTGCGGTCGATCCTCGCCGACGTGCTCGCCGCCCTCGGCGCCGCCCACGGAGCCGGGATCCTGCACCGCGACATCAAACCGGGAAACGTGCTGTTCACCGCCGCGGGCACGGTGAAGGTCGCCGACTTCGGCATCGCGAAGAGCGCCGCATCCGACCACACCGCGACAGGTCAGGTGCTGGGCACCGTGGCCTATCTCAGCCCGGACCGCATCCTGGGCACACCCGCCACCACCGCCGACGACCTCTACGCCGTCGGCGTCGTCGGCTACGAAGCCCTCGCCGGGCACCGGCCGTTCGCCGGCGACAACATCCTGTCGCTCGCCCGGGCCATCACCGACGGGGCGGCCCGACCGCTGCGCGACGCCCGCCCGGACGCCGATCCGAACCTCGTCCACACGATCGAACGGGCGATGGCCCGCGACCCGCAGCAGCGGTACGCCGACGCCCAGAGCATGCGGGACGCCGTCCTCGGGGCGCCCGGCCCGCATCCGCCGCCGACGAGAACATTCACACCGACGACGGTTCATGAGCTGCCACCCGAGCCTCGGCGGCCACGGCGCACCGGGCTGATCATCGCCGCGATCGCCGCCGTGCTGGTGGCCGTGGCCGTGGCTGCGCTGGCCATCGCGTCGCAGAACCGGGACGGCACGGTCGGTCCCGGGCCGAGCACCACCGCCGTCGTCCCCGCCCCGGCACCCGTCTCCGTCCCGAGCAGCGCCGTCGAGGTCAACCCGGTTGCGCCTCCCCCACCAACCGTCGCACCGGTACCGAAGCCCGGACCGGGAAACAACAACGGCAACGGCAACGGCAACGGGAACGGGAACGGGAACGGGAACAACAAGACCAAGGAAAAGGACAAGGAGAAGGACGGCAACTGAGCGAGTCGCGGTGGCGTCAGGCGTGGGCACCCACTCCACGGCGCTCATCCACGGCGGCCCGAACGGCCGGCGCGACATCGGTCGCGAATCGTCGGACCTGGGCGAGGTTGTCGCCGTCGGTGCCGAAGACGAACGTGTCCATGCCTGTTTCCACCGCGAGTTCCGTCAGTTGGCTCACCCACTGCTCGGCGGTTCCGCGGAACAACGTGTCCGACGGTGTGTCGCTCACCTGACCGAACACGTTGTAGGCGCGGACGATCGAGCTCGGGTCCCGGCCCGCATCCGCCGCGCCCGCGTCGATCCTCGCGTGCATGCCGGGCAGGACGTCGGGCGGAAAGTACGAGCTCGACGGGACCCACCCGTCCGCAGAGCGTCCCAGCGCCCGCAGCATTCGGGGGCCGCCGACGCCCAGCCAGATCCCGATGCTGTGCGCCGGGACCGGTCCGGGATGCACACCCTCGAGGCGGTAGTGCTCACCCTCGGAATACACGGCACGCTCGCCGGACCACATCAGGCGGATCACCTCGACCGCTTCCTCCAACGCCTTTGCGGCCTGCCCGGGCGTGCGCACGTCACCGCCCATCGCCCCGATCGCCTCCCAGAACGCGCCGGCACCCAACGCCAGTTCGAACCGGCCTCCCGACATCACATCGAGGCTGGCCGCGGCCTTCGCCATCGTCGCCGGTGGGCGAAGCGGCAGGCACGCGACGTCGGGAAACACACGCACCCGCTCGGTTCGGGCCAGCAGTGCGCCCATCAGCGACCAGCAGTCGAGGAATTTCGCCTGGTACGGGTGGTCCTGCACGCCGATCAGGTCGAGGCCGGTCTCGTCGGCGAGGGCGGCGAGTTCGAACGTGTTGGCCAGCAACTCCACCGACGGGGTGACGAACGCCCCGAACTGGATCGCCCTGCCGTAATCGGTCATGGTGGTCGCGTCTCCTCTCGGATCGCTGGACTCTTTCGATCATCCACCTCCGCGACGTCCGGGAACACCCGCCGCGCAGTCGGAACCCCGCCGCGCGGCATAGTGGGTCCATGACAGACGACACGAAAGACGGCCCCGCACCCGACGTCCGGAACGCCCCCGAACACCACCGATTCGAGGTCCGCGTCGAGGGTGAACTGGCCGGGTTCACCGAGTACCTCGACGACGGGAATCAACGGATCTTCTTCCACACCGAGATCGGTGAGCAGTTCGGGGGGCGTGGCCTCGCCAGCACCCTGATCCGCAGCGCGCTCACCGAGACCGTCCGGGACGGCAAGCGGATCGTGCCGATCTGCCCGTTCGTCGCCGGCTACCTGAAGAAGCACGACGACTTCGCCGACGACGTCGACCCGGTAACCCCCGCCGCGATCCAGGCGGTGCAGCGTTCGAAGGGTTGATCAGGGTGCGCCGTCGGCGCCTCGCGCCTCTTCGAGCTTCCGGATGAGGGTGGCGGCGTCGTAGGGGCCGCTGTGCCGGGCGAGGTCGGTGCCCGTCGCGCCGAGGTAGAACGTGGGGGTCCCCCGGAAATCGCTCGACTCGGCGTCGAGTTCGTCGTCGTCGATGCGGTGAACGTACGTGCCCCTGCGGATGTCTTCCTCGAACCGGTCCATGTCGAGCCCCAACTCGGCGGCGTAACCGAAGATCTCGTCCTCGGCGAGGGCGTCGCTGTTGGCGAACAGGTGGTCGTGCATCTCCCAGAACCGGCCCTGCGCGGCCGCCGCTTCGCTCGCCTGGGCGGCGAAACGCGCGTGCGGATGCACGTCGTCGAGGGGGAGATGCCGGAAGACGTAGCGGAGCTCGTCCCCGAAATGGGCCCGGACGTCCCGGATGCTGCCGGTGGCCTTGCTGCAGAACGGGCACTCGAAGTCGCCGTACTCGACGAGGGTGAGCGGCGCATCCGCCGGCCCGCGCAGGTGATCGCGGCCGGGGTCGACGGGCCGGAGCAGGGTGAGTCCGACGACCTCCGTCGGCGGGTGCACAGTGTCCGACAGCCGGAACAGCGCCCAGCCGAGGACGGTGGCGATGACGGCCGCCGTCAGGACACCCACCCGAGCCTCGTTGGCGAGCTCGGGTGAGTCGATGGCCAGGTCGACGATGAACAGCGAGATCGTGAAGCCGATGCCGGCCAGCGCACTGCCACCGGCGATCTGTGACAGCGTCAGCCCGGGCGGCAGGCTGCCGGGACGCAGCTTCGAGAACAGGGCCGTGGCCGCGGTGATGCCGACGAGCTTGCCGACCACCAGGCCGAGCACGATGCCCCACGCCAGCGGAGACCTGGCCGCGTCCGCGAGGGTCTGCCCGGTGATGACCACACCGGCATTGGCGAGCGCGAAGATCGGGACGACGAGGAACGCCGTGTAGGGCTGGTAGAAGCGCAGCAACCGCTCGTTGACGGACACCGCGCGCAGCACGCCGAGCTGGGCGGCGCGGGCGTAGTCGGAGTTGGGTGACTGCCGGAACGCGCGCGTGAGTTCACCAGCCCGTTCCACCTCGCTGCGCCGCGGCGGATAGACGGGCAGGATCAGCGCGATCAGCACGCCGACGAGGGTGGGGTGGACGCCGGACTCATAGAACGCGACCCACGTGCCTGCCGCGACGATGAAGTAGGCGACGCCACGCCACACCTCGAGCTTGCGCAACTGGATGATCAGCAGCAGCCCGACGCACCCGAGTAGCAGCGGTCCGAGCCGGAGGTCGTCGGTGTAGAAGAAGGCGATGAGGGCCAGGGCGCCGATGTCGTCGGCGACGGCCAGGGTCAGGATGAAGACGCGCAACCGGGCGGGGCACCGGGGTCCGACGAGTGCCAGTGCGCCCAGCACGAACGCCGTGTCGGTGGAGACGACGACGCCCCACGCAGTGGCCTCGTCCCCGCTGGGGTTGAGGATCAGGAACAGGACGGCGGGCAACGCCAGACCCGCGATCGCGGCGAGGAGGGGGACGGCGGCGCGGGCACGGTCGGTGAGTTCGCCGATCGTCAGCTCACGTTTCACCTCGAGCCCGACGACGAAGAAGAACAGCGTCATCAACCCGTCGTTGACCCAGTGCTTCAGGTCGAGGCTGATGCTGTTGTCGCTGATCTGGATGGTCACCGGGGTGTGCCAGAACGACTCGTACGAATCGCCGATGTTGGCCCACACCAACGCGAGGATCGTGGCGACGAGCAGAAATCCGGCCGACAGCTTGTCGTCGTCGGTGTCGTCGCGGATCAGGGCCAACCGCGCCGACAGTCGCCGAAGTGTGGTGGGGCTGCTCTGCTCGACCGTCATCGGGTCCTCGTCAGACGTAGTTCTCGAGAACGAACTTGGTGAATCCCTTGCGGATCAATCGCACGGCCTGCTTCTGGCCCTGACGCAGCACCGACTTCGGCACCCACACCTTGGGCTCGACCGACATCGTGAGGTGCACCGACGTCCCGCGCGCGGTGGGGGTCAGCCGGTACTCCCCCTCCTGGCACTTCTGCTTCTCGCTCTCGAGGAGCGTCCACGACATCTGCTCGTCCCCCAGCCACTTGTGCTCGGCCAGCTGCGTGTCCGCGACACCGAGGACGGCGAGCGTCATCCGCACGGTGCGGGGGCGTCCGTCGTCGAATCGGGACTCGACGACCACCTTCTTGTGCACCGCCGACCACTCGGGGATGCGCTCGACGTCCGCCAGCGCCGCCATCACCTGGTCCTGGGGAGCCTCGATCTCGAACTCGCCCGATACCGACAACGCCATCGATTGCTCTCCTTCTCGTCAGATCCACATGCCCTACAGTTCGGACGCGTAGCGCTCCAGCATGGCAGCAAGTTCGCCGGGGCGCGCGAGTGCCGCCAGATGACCGGTGTCGATGACCTCCGGTGCGATGCCCAGCCGCTCCCGGACGATCCGCTGCATGAAGTCGAGCGGGAACAGCCGATCGCGCCTCCCGGCGACGACACGCGTCTTCACGTGCGGCCACGCGTCCGCCTGCCACACCGTCTCGAACGGGGTGTTCGAGACGACGGGCTCCTCCTGGCTGAACGCCTCCTCGGTGACGTCGTCGGGCACGTCGTGGAAGAACAGTGCCCGCAGGTCGTCGGGCGCGTCCGGGTCGCGACCCTCCAGCACGTCGAACGCCCGTTTCGCCTCCGGCTGACCGGTGGTCTCCCACCACTGCCCGGGTGCCTCCCCCGGCGCGGGCAGCATCGGTGCCAGCAGAACCAGCAGGTCGACGTCGACCTCGCCACGCTGACAGACGATCGCCGCGGTGAACGCGGACATGGACTGCGCGACCAGCACGATCGCCCCCTCGACGTCCTCGACCGCATCGACGACGACGTCGGCGAACTCGTACTGGCCCGCGTCGTCGTCGCCGTACGGAAGGTCGACGGCGATCACCGAGTGCCCGCTCCCCTCCAGGATCGGTGCGACGCGGTGCCAGTACCACGAGTCCGAGCCGGCGCCGGGCAGCAGAACGAAGGTTGCGGGCATCTCGACTGATCTCCTGTTTCCGGGACACGAACGGTCGAGTCGAGCCTAAGCGCTACGTGCGCGGGAATGCGCGCCCGGACACACCTTGCCACTCACCTGCGGGGATCTGAAACGGAAGCGCCGCCGAGGGCGATACACCAGTAGGTCGGACAGGAAGCTCCGACCGTGCCGGGATCCACCACACGTTACGAGAACTGAGCTGACATGTTCACCAACCACCTCTTCGGCGGAATGACCGAACAGGAAATCGACATCGAAATCGCCGACGAGCTGGCGGCCTGACGCACGGTCCCCGCACGTGAGTGGCGATGTGCACCCCGGCACGCTGCACCACTCCTACGAATGACGTTCACGCTCAGCCCTTCGCAGGCTACCGGTGCCGTTGACCCTCCCGGTTGCCGCCCTCACGGGAGTTCGCCGTCAGGCCGGCTCCCGCATCACGCCGAAGTGGCGCACCGTCCCGGAAACGCCTGGAAGCTCTTGCACGGGCGACCAGGTGCGCAGCCCATCCGTGCTGTCGGAATAGAGATACTTTCCTTCGGTATAGGCGTCGAGATAGATCCGCCAGGTGTCGTTCGGCAACTGAACCAGGGCTGGGCCCTCCACCAGCGAGCCCCAATTTCCAGGCGGGACGAATGAATAGGGCCCCGTCACCGACGACGCGACCGCATGCTCGACGACCTTCTTCGTCTCGTTCTTGGTAAACGCATGGTAGGTCGATCCCACCTTGACCACGGTGGTGTCGATATGGTCCGCGCCGATCCCGGCGAGCGGAACAGGCGGGCTCCACAACCTGAGCGATGGTTCCAGCGCCGTCATCAGATACGGTACGAATCCTCCCCCGGTCGACAGCGACAGGATGACGTTGACCCGGTCGCCGTCCACGAACCATTCAGGTGCCCAGGCCTTGGTGGTGAACGGCGACAGCGACGGTCCGTCGCTGAACCCGGCCGACCCCGAGGAACCCGGCGGGCTCGCTGAGCCCGTTCCGTCTCCCGTGCCCGGCAGGAAGGCGCAGCAGAACGGGACAGGCCAGGCCCCAAGGAACTTCCAGTCCATGCGGTCACTGCTGCGTGCGAAGCCGATGTTCGCCCCGTCGACCGTCGTGTAGGTGAGGTAGTAGAACCCGTCCGTGTGCCGGAAGATGCTCGGGTCACGCACCACCCCTGACGGAGGCCGATACGCAGACAGTCGGAGGGGCTGGAACCCCGTGCCGTCCTCAGACTCGTATACATCCAGGTCGCGGTCGCTGACGTTGCTGAACGCCACCATCGTGGTTCGCCAGGCGAGCGGTGCGGCGCCGCTGCTCCCCGGGGCGGCGACCAGCAAGCCTGCGACAGCGAGCATCACCATCGATAGGGCGGAAAAGCAGGTTCGTTTGGGCAGCATCACCGGTGCAGTATCTATCACAGCAGGCGCACCATGCGTAACTTTGGCCGCAGGCAGCGGATCGTTACCGACGGCCGTGCAATGACGCCGTAGACGAACCCGAGGGCGCCACCCGCAGCAGCGGCAATCAATACCCCTGCGGCGCGGTCGGTCTACGCGCGCGCCTTATGCATGAGGGCATCCCGGCGTAGCGTCACGGGGACACTGTAGACGGAGGAGTGCTCATGTCGGGCGAACTGTCGTTCTTCGAATTGGGTGTGGCCAACGCGGAGCAGGGCCGAAAGTTCTACTCGGCGTTGTTCGGCTGGGAATTCGAATCCGGGCCCGGCGGGTCGGGTTACTCCATCAACACACCGAACGTCCCGGGCGGGATCCACGGCGGCGACGAGGGCGCCGGCCCGTATGTCTTCTTTCGGGTGCCGGACCTCGACGCCGCGGTCGAGCAGGTACTGGCGCTGGGCGGCACCGTCGACGCCGTCGAGCTGGGCGAAGACACCGAGTCGGTGGCGAAATTCGGGCGGTTCAAGCTGTGCCACGACGATCAGGGTTCCGCCTTCGGGCTGCACGAACCGCCGTCCGGCAACTGAATCAGCGCGCCCCAACAGAGACTCCCGGGGCGCGCTGATTCGGATCGGTCGGTTACGGCTCGTTCGGCGAGTCGCCTCCGCCCTCGTCACCGCTGAAGGTGGCCGGTTGCGGCAGACCGTCCTCGGGTCCGTCGCACCAATTGTCGTACTGGTTGTACGGTTCTGCGCCCCACGCCGGGACGTTGTTCTCGTACGGTTCCGCCCAGTCGTCGCAGCCGGCCGGGCCGGTCGGCGGAACACCAGGAGGCAATGGTGCAACCGTGTCCGGTGCGCGCACCGGTACGACCGCCGAGTCGAGCGCGTCACCCCAGGCGACACCGGATGTTCCCAAACCGATCGAGGCCGCGAACACAGCGACCGCAGCCAATCTCGAGCCGACCTTCATCGTTGCCTCCCATAGGTGAATAACGCTGCCTAAGGGCTGTACCCAAAGACAACGTAAACAATCCTCGGAGGGCGAATTTCGTGAATGAAATTTGACGGACGGTCGGTTTCAGTTCACGACCGAGCTACACGACGGCACATGCCTCGTGCGAACATTCACCGTCGAATCAGGGATTGACCGTCCGGCCCTGCTGGTCATTGACCGGCGGCTGCTGCGCGGAAAGGCCGTCTTCGGGGCCGTCGCACCAGTTGTCGAATTGGTTGTACGGATCGGTGCCCCACGCCGGAACGTTGTTCTCGTACGGTTCCGACCAGTCGTCGCATCCGATCGGACCGTTCTGCGGGAATCCGGGTGGCATCGGCTGAATGACGTCCGGCCGACGCACCGGCACCGCCGAGTCGAGACTGCCGCCCCAGGCGACACCGGATGCTCCCAATCCGATCGAAGCCGCGAATACCGCCACCGCGGCCACTCTCCTGCCCATTCTCATGACTGCCTCCGTTGGTTCCATGGCCTCTCGGGGCGGTACCCAGAAACCCGGAAAACAATCCTCGAAGAGAGCGTTTCGTCCAAGAATTTCGACGATCAGTCGGTTTCCGGTCGGCATCGCATGTACATCTCGGTGACCGAGGTCAGGACCTGCTTGCCCGACCCGTTGAGAATCTCCGCCGCGACCGTCACCAAGGCCCGACCGCGATCGTCAGGCGTCACCTCCTCCACAACCAGCTTTCCGGTGAGCACATCACCCGGCTTCACCGGCCGGAGGAAGTTGACGTCGCGCATCCGCACCCCCGCAATGACGCTCCAGCCTGCATAAAGAGTGGTCGCGGACAGTCGCTGACACACCGCGATCGTGTGCACACCACTCGCGATGAGCCCACCGAAATAGCCACCATCTGCAGATTCACGGTCGATGTGGAACGACTGCGGATCCCACTGCCCTGCGAACTCGACCAACTCCTCCTCCGTCACCGTGTACGAGCCCAGCTCGAACTTCTCGCCCACCCGGAGGTCGTCCGCATAGACGACGTCACATTTGCTGTCCACTACCAACCGTCCGATCATTCGCTCACGCCTCCACCGAACACGGAGGCTGACGTCGAGGATATGACTGGACGCCGGCAGCGGCGACAGTGCCCTACCGCCGAGGGTGGAGGTCGCCGTCAGTTCTCGTCGTAGCGCGGCCAGCCCGGATACGGAGCAAGCGTCGGGTAGGGGGTGTCGTGCGGGAGGTCGCGTTTTCGCGGGCGGTTCTCTGGAGGATCGGGCATCCGCGAACGACACTGAAGGAACGCATCCTGATTACGAGCCGACTTCACGTGGTCGATGAGTTTCCAACCTCTGAACACATCTACCTCTGGAGCCCGCTCGGGCCCCTCCGCGGGAAGTGAGGCGTTTGCAATTGAACCTGTGAAATCGGGAGCCGCGATCTCGACCGTTTCCGCATGCACGTTGGTGGAACCAACGTTGTAATACTTCCCGTCCTCATCGATTCTCATCACGGAGTAGTCGCCCGTACATACGGTCGCAAGCCAACCACGGTCTGTTGGACTCATCAACAACAGATGCTGAAATTGCGTCCCCACATACTCGCTCTTCTTCAGCTGGTCAGGATTGCCATAGTCCATTCGAAGACGCTCGTCGACAGCGTCCTCGAATCCTGGATAACCGGCCGACGTCGCGAGCGCCCTGACTGTCAGGTAATACGACTCCACATACGCCCTGACAGCTGTCGCCTCCGGCGTGAGCAAGTTGATGCCTGGATCTGCCGACCAACGGTAGTTGTATTCAGTGTTACCGGGGACCGCGTACGGCGTGACGACGGTTGTCGACGAAGCCGGCGGTTCACTTGGGTGTTCCGGTCCGCAGGCCGAAACAGCCAGCACAACGACGACCCACGGGCCGAGCATTACCCTCACTGCCCGTACCTCATGTTCGTCACTTGTTCACGCCCGGCATTCAATGCATCGATAAAATTGCCGAGTCCTCGTACCCCGGTGTCGTTCATGTAACCCGCCAATCCTGATTGCAGCTGGGGCAGGCTTTGATGCGGATTATCCGATGCGAGCTGGTCGTATGAAAGCAGTGGTCCGTCTGATCCGTCGCGGAAATCATCGAGCGCTGAGTACGGTTCGAGCGACCCTCCATTCGCCGCCTGAAGGCCTAATCCAATCTGGTAGTACTGATTCACCAACATCGCGTTGTCGGCGAAGTCTGTATTGGCCTGAAGTGTGCTGTCCGGTATTGAACCCATGACCGCGCTCTTGAATGACGGGTCGGCCAGATCGATACCACTCGAAATCAGAGGGCCTGCTACAGGAATGAATTCGACGCCTTTGCTGATCACTGTCCTGATGGTGTCGTATGCAACTCCCTTGCTCTCGAAACCAGCAGCGTTCTGGGATGTTTCGTCGCCGAGTCGGTCGGCGAACTCGAGGTCGAGCCCCTTGTCCACAACGCCCTGAAGATTGCCTGCCCACGTCCCGTATTGGTAGTGGGGGTTCTGCGGTGTCTGGCCGTCGACAGCCCACGCCTGCTCCAACTGAGCAGACAGCCCCAAGGCGTGCGCATTGAAATACGAGGCACCGTCGGCGTTGGAATCGATTACCGAGAATATTCTCGGCGCATCCTCGAGTCGGAGGTACTCATGGCCCGTCAGGCCGGTGAAAGAGTTGGTTCCCGTGAAGGACTCGGGCACCCCCACCATGTTGCCGATGTACGGCGCGAGCGTTGTGCCCAACGCCTGCGTGATTTCGGGGTTCACCTCACCGATTGCCTGCCCGTTCATCCCGGGGATGTCGAGTAGCTCGGCGTCTTTCGCGGCGAGGATTTGTGCGAGGCCGAATGCCGATTCCCCGGCTTGTGTCGACCGGAATATTTCGCCGGGATCGGATGGATCGGAGGGCCTGGCGTCGTCGGCGATCCAGTCGAACATCCCGGCGACGTTCTGTTCGCCTCCGTCGGTCCAATCACGTTGGAGCAGGGGCATGATGACGTCGTCGCGGTTGTAGTCGGCCGGCATGCCTTCACCGGACAGGATGTTGTGGACGGCGGCATGGTCGCGGCCACCGACGCCGACCATGTCCTGCAGGAGCGTGTCGACGCCGTCGCGGCCCAGCGCGTTGTGGTCGAAGGAGTCCCCGATGAGGAGACTCTTGTCGTTGGTGGCCGAGGCGATCTCGCCGGCACGGGAGAGGAGGCTCTCGCTCAGCTCACTGCCCTGCTGAACGCCCGGGTTCGCGAGACCGAACGCCTTGGTGAATCGTGCCAGGTCATCTCCGTTGTTGACGACCACAGACGGTTGCGGGGCGTCGTGCGCACCCTTCATCAGGTTGCCGGCCGACGTCACCGGGCCCTCGAACAGTCCTCGAAGGCTGTCCGGAATGTGGCTCTGGCCGCCGACGTCGCCGCTGGCACTACCGATGTTGTAGTTCGACACCACGGCGAGGCCGTTGGACAGCGCGCTCGCGGCCTCGGTGCGCCCGTTCTCGCTGTACTGCTCGGACAGTGCGAGGAACCCTTCCTTGCCGGCCGCCGTATAGAACTGTTGCAGGAAATCGATCGTTCCCTGTGGCAGATCGGTGACCTTGCCACCGTCGGCCAGCGTCTGCACTTGTGCGGGAGTGAGCCCTGCGGCCACGATCTCCCGGGCAACACGGTCAAGGACGTCCTGTGCGATGTCGGAACCACCCCGCGCGACCTGCTCACCCAGCGCGGTGCCCTCGTGCCCCGACAGGCCTGCGGCCGCCGGGGCACTCGCCGCCACGGCCCCGAGCGCGTCCCGGATCGCCGTCGCCATGTCCCGGTCGGCAGTGTCGAGTTCCGTCAGCGCTCCACCGAGTTGGTTGCGCCAGTACTCCATCAGCTCGGCACGCTCGGCGGCTTCGGCCTCGCTCATCGTCTTCGGCGGGCTGACGATCTGCCAGTCGTCGGAGACGGTGAATCCGTCGGTTGCCGCCTTGTCGATCACGGTGGCGACGTAGTCCCGCGCATGCCCGAGGCGATCGGCCCCGCCCGCAAGCGCGTTCGATAGATCCTCCAGATCATCTGCGAGCCTGCGGATTTCCGTGCGCTCACTGTTCGCCCGCTGCTCGGCGGCCGCCTGCGCCGGACCGCGCCAGTCGTCATGTCGGCCCAGATCCGCGACAGCACGCTGGACGTCGTCCGCCCGGCTCCGCGTGTCGTCGGCGGTCCGTCCGATTTCCTCACCCGCCAGTGTCAGGTCCTGCGGGTTCCACACATGCAGTTGCGACCTACGCGGAATCACAGCTCCCCCATCGCCGACAGCTGCGACGCGAACGAGGTGTCGGTGACCTCGTAGTTCTCGGCCCCGTCGCCCGCGATGAACGCCATCTCGTCGATGCGACTGGCCGCGACTCCAAGCGCGGACGCGAGGATGTCGCCGGCGTCCTTGCATGCCGCCGCGGTGTCGGACCCCTCGACGGCCCGGACCGCGTGCTCGAAGCTCCGCCGGCCGCCCAACGCGTCGACCTCACGCGCAATGGCGCCGAGCGCGGTGGACATCGCCCGCAGCATGTCGGGATCGACCTTGACGACCGCGACGTCCGGTCCACCGAGCACCGGCGGCAGCCCGGGGACGGCGGCCAGCGGAGGCTGCGTCGCACCGGTCCCGTCCAGCGACGCAATGACACTCTCCGGCCATGACATATCGCCCTCTGACATCGACATCTCCCCCTGATAGCCGCATCGAGATCCACCCCCGGATCCGGGTCACCGACACGCTCGGCGACCGTGGAGACAATAGCGGACGCCGTCACACGGACGTGTGACCACAACACGGTTGCGCAACGGTTCGGCGGATTCGCTGATTGAGAATCGGGTGAACCGGGTATCGAGACCAGATGGCCATCACCGATATCAAGGAGTACAGCCACCTCACCGATGCGGATGTGGAGGCGCTGGGCGCGGAACTCGATGCGATCCGGGCAGACATCGAAGAGTCCCGCGGCGCCCGCGACGCGCGGTACATCGACCGGACGATCAAACTGCAGCGGTCGCTGGCGATCGCGGGCAGGGTCGTCCTGTTCGGTAGCCGGAAGAGACCTGCGTGGATCCTGGGTACCGCCTTGATGGGTGCGGCGAAGATCATCGAGAACATGGAACTCGGCCACAATGTCATTCACGGTCAATGGGATTGGATGAACGATCCCGAGATCCACTCGTCGAACTGGGAGTGGGACAACACGTGTCCGTCGTCTGGGTGGAAGCACTCGCACAACTACGTCCATCACAAGTTCACCAACATCGTGGGTCTCGACAGCGACGTCGGTTACGGGATCCTGCGTATGACCCGGGACCAGAAGTGGTCGCCGGTGTACCTGGCGCAGCCGTTCTACAACCTCCTGCTGGCGTTGCTGTTCGAGTGGGGTGTCGCGCTGCACCACCTGGACGTGGCGAGCATCCGGCGCGGCGACTACGACCGCGCCGAAACCCTCCGCAACGCGAAGGAGGTGGGACGCAAGATCGCGCGGCAGGTAGGCAAGGACTATGTGGTGTTCCCGGCGCTCACCGGCCCGGCATGGAAGAGCACGCTGACGGCGAACATCACCGCCAACGTGATCCGCAACCTGTGGGCCTACGGCGTGATCTTCTGCGGTCACTTCCCGGACGGTGCCGAGAAGTTCACCAAGGAGGAGTTCGAGAAGGAGACCAAGGCCGAGTGGTACCTGCGGCAGATGCTGGGCTCCGCCAACTTCAACGCCGGCCCGGTGCTGGCGTTCATGAGCGGCAACCTCTGCTACCAGATCGAGCACCACGCGTTCCCCGACCTGCCCAGCAACCGCTATGCCGAGATCGGTGTGAAGATGCGGGAACTGTGCGACAAGTACGACCTCCCCTACACGACGGGTTCGCTCCCGCACCAGTACGGGCTCACCCTCCGCACCATCTTCAAGCTCGCCCTGCCCAACCGCTTCCTGTCGGCGTCCGCGGACGACGCACCGGAGACGGCGTCGGAACTCCGATTCCGCATTCGGGGTGGGATGAAGGAAGTGTTCGGGGTCGATCCTGCGACCGGGAAGCGACGCGGACTGCGCACCGCGCTGGCGATGATCCGCAACTGACTACGACGTCCACGCGTACCGGAAGCGCTGTGCGACCTCGTCGACCGGTTTGTCCCGGTATTCGGCGAGCTCGTACCCCGTGACCGCCGCGAGCGCCTCCATGATCAGCGGCCCGAACAGATCCCGCGCGAGCGCCGACGACTCGAACATTCCGAGCACGTCGGACGGCTGGGTCGGGAGGAGATCGACGGCGTGGGCGCCGGTCAGTTCCGCCGGGTCGACCGACACCTCGTCCGGGAGGGGAAGCCCAGTGCCGATGCCGTCGTGGGCGGCGCCGAGAATGGCGGCGCTGCTCAGATACGGGTTCGCGGACGAGTCGATGGGTTTGATCTCGACGTTCGCGCCGTGCGGGTTCCCGGCGGTGTCCGCGCAGAGGCGGACGGCGGCCTCCCGGTTTTCCAGGCCCCAGCAGCGGAACACCCCCGACCACATGCCCGGGCGCAACCGCAGGTGCGACAGCGCCGACCCGGCGAGAACGGCCGTGAACTCGGGTAGCGCCCGCAGAATCCCGGCGATGGCCGCACCACCGGCGGGAGTCAGCCCGTACTGGCCCGGGCCTCCCGACAGGATCGGCAGGTCACCCTCGGCGATCGACACGTGCTGGTGGGCGCCGTTTCCCGCCCCTCCCGCGACGGGCATGGGTGAGAACGACGCCCGCAGCCCCTGGGCACGCGCGACCCTGCTGATCAGGGCGCGGGCAAGCACCGCGTTGTCGGCCGCCGTGACAGGATCCGCGGGGGCGAGCGACACCTCGAACTGGTTCAGCCCCGCCTCGGCGTGGACCTGTTCGATCGGTAGCGCGGCCGTCGACGCCGCCGCGAGCAGATGCTCGAAGAATTCATCCTGCGCGAGAACGGCATTGAGGCCGTAGGCGGACCATTCTTCGGCGGTCGCCGCGTCGAAGAGGGTGAACTCGATCTCGTGACCGATCCGCGCGGTCAGTCCGGATTCCGCCAACCGCGTCGACACCTGCCGCAGCGCACCCCGGGTGCAGGCGAGCGACGGCGTCCCGTCCTGCTCGGTCAGGCACGCCGGCGCCCAATACGTGCCGTTGCCCAGATCTCGCACGTCGTCACCGTCGATACGCAGACGGAGGTCGCCCACGACGGAGAAGGACGGCGTGAACGCGAGATGGTCGTCGACGCAGAACACATTCCAGCTCGGCGATGCTCCAGCACCGGAGTCGACGAAGGAATCCAGTCTCGAGATCGGAAATACTTTCGCCCGGGACACCCCGGCCATGTCGACGATCGAGCCGACGATGCGGTCCGTGTGGCCGAACCCGCCCTCTGCGCCGCGCATCACGCCCTCGCCACCGCGGTGGTCCGCGCGAGGAAGCCGAGCACGCTGTGCACCGCTTCGCGCTGCGCCCGGCCCTGACCTGCGCCCCCGCCACCGAACGCGATGCCGCCGGTCCACTGCGCGTCGGCGGGGAACATTCCGAGGCGGAGGAGGTGGCCGGCGCCGTCGAACGTCCGGTGCTCGTCGCGGGTGCCGGATCGACGCCCGAGAAGCGCCGTGGCCATCTCGTCCGACGGCCACAACTGGTCGTCGGCGCCGGTCAGACACAGCACCGACGCGGTCGCCTGTTCGGCCCGCAGCGTCGCCTCGGCCGGTGCGGCCGCGAGCCCGGCCCGGTAGGCGGCACCCAGCCGCAGCAGGCTCGGCCGGTGCGCGGTGACATCGTGGTGCGCCCGCCACGCGTTGCGGATCAGCTGGGGCATCAGCGTCCCACCCGGCAGCGGCGCCCACGGCACGGGCCCGCCGTTCCATGTCCACGACGGGGTGGCGGCGATCTCGCCGTCGGGGCCGATCGCCTGCCACGACACCGAACTCGGGCTGATCAGGATCAGCCCGGCGACGGGGAGGTCGCCGACGCAGGCGGAGGCCAACAGTCCCTCCGCGCCGCGCGAAATGGCCATCGCGGTCAGCCGGTTTGCGTCCACCGACGGCTGCGCACCGAGAGCCTCGACCGCAGACGCGAACCGCTCGAGCGGAATGTTCACCAGCGTCGCGTCGGTGGTCGATTCGTCCACCCACGAATAGGCCAGTGCGGCATACCCGTTGGCGGCGAGCATCCCGATGGTGGAACGTTGGGAGTCGACGGCGCCCTCCGAGCCGCCGAAGCAGGCGACGCCCGGCCACCCGCCGCTCGGCGCGTCGCCGGCGGGCAGTGCGAGCAGGGCGGGCCGGCCGCCGACTTCGAGGGAGCGGACGGACACTCCGGGGGCGCTCACGTGACGCGTCACCGTCCGCCGCGACGTTCCGTCCGGAGTGCTCGCCTCGACGGTGACCAGCCAGGCGTCGGGCGGCGGTACGAAGAGGTCGGGTACCCGGTCTTCGGACACGAAACGCATGGCCCACAGCGGGGCGTCGGCGTCCGCCACGTCCCAATCACCGTGGTCCGGAACCTGTCCGGCGAGGTCGACGATTCCGTCGGCCGGGACGGTGAACGTGGCCTCGGACCGCCACTGCCCACCGAACAGGTCGGTCCCGGTGGTGCGGACGGTCACCGACGATCCGGGCCGGGCGCCGCGGACGATCAGCGAGAACGCCTCGTCGTGACGCGACCACGCCGGAACGTCGAGTTCGAGGGACCCCGCCGACACGTCCGCGGCCGGCGCGGGCTGCTCGGCGACCGCCGGCTCCGCCGAAGATTGCGTCTCCAGCAGCTGCGACCGCTTCTCGAACCATCCGGGAAATACCGCGGACACCAGCCCCGCGATGCCCATGAGGGTGAACGGCAGCACCCAGTAGCAGACGACGGACAGGGTGTCACCGGCGTCGCGCATGGTGGCGTCGCCGTCGACGATCGGCGGGATCAGCGAGATCACTGTCATCAGTCCGAACGCGGCCACCCACATCCACGTCATGGCCGTGGTGATGTACCGGAAGCCGCCGCTCGCCGCCGTCCGGGCGTCCACGGTTGCCGTCGCGTACTCGCGCACGAAGGGCCGCCCGATCACGACGCCCACCGCCGCGATCGCGAACAACCCGAAGTTGCTGAGCGGCTGAAGCCAGCGTTCGAGGACGGCGTCGTCCAGGGTGAGTGCCGCGATCAGCAGCAGCGCGAAAACGGCGACGGTGCCGACCTCGAGGGTCCGCCACGGCTGGCCCCGTAACCGTTGCAGCACCTGGCCAATCGCCGCGATACCGAACGCGATCGCGACGGCAGCGACGAATCCCGTGTTGCCCACCAGGATCCAGTAGACGATCCACGGTGCGAATCCGATGATGAATCCCATTGCACTGCCCCACTGCTCGGCACACCCGAGCGGACGACGGCCGACCCACACATATTGTCGGCTCTCGGGCGGGCGCGGGGGCCGGATTCACCGAGCCGAGCGGGTGCCGCTCAGGTCACGCACCGAGCAGCTGGTGCGCCCGCAGACCGACGTACAGTTCGGCGGCGTCGATGGGGTCGGAGAAGTCGCGTCCCGTGAGGGTGTGGATTCTGCGCAGCCGGTACAGGACTGTGTTGCGGTGGTAATGCAGTTGGGTGGCCGCCGCGGTGGTGGATCCGCGACAGGAGAACCACGCGTCGAGAGTGGCGAGCAGGCTCTCCTGTTCCTCGGCGGGCAGCGCCAGCACCGGTCCGAGGATCTGGTTCGACGCCAGCTTGCCGGCGTCGGGAACGCTGACCAGCAGCAGCGACACCGGCACCGACTCGTAACGGGTGGGGGTGCATCCGCCGTGTCCGGCGCAGCGACGCGCGATCCGTGCCTGCTCGACGGCCCGGCTCGTCCCGCCGGGACGTCCGAACACCGAGCTGACCCCGATCCGTCCGTGACCGGTGCGGCCGAGGAGGTCCAACGCGGAATCGAGTACGTCGGCGGTGGCGGCCCACAGCAGTCCGATCCGGCCGTCGACCTCCGTGTCCCACACCGAGTCGACACCCACACCGCGGAGGTCCGACTGCACGACGTCCGCGGCGGACGGAGAGGCCGCCGCTTCGACGGACACGACGAGGAACGTGCTGTTCTCCGGAATCCGGAACGTGCGGAGCGCGTCGGCGGCACCGGCCGGGTTGGCCGCGTGGTCACCGAACAGGGTTCTGATCAGCCGGCCCCGCGACTCGGCGTCCTCGCGGGCGCGCAGGTCGGCGGTCTCCCGGTATGCCTCCGCTGCGCTGTCCGAATAGTCGTCGACGAGCGCCCACACCTGGGCGGCCATGTCGAGCAGCGCGTTGGTGGCGCGGCCCTCCGAGCGATCCATCAGTTCGTCCCAGATCAGGCGGCCGCCGAGCCGGAACGCGTGGAGTAGCGCCGCGAGCGGCACACCCTGTTCGGCCTTCAACTGTCCGGCCGCGCGCGCCGCCTCGAGCCGGATCGGCGCACTGCCCGCGAGGTTGCCCAGCATCGCCGTCAGATTGTCGACGCACGCCGCGTACAACTGCTCTGGAGTGAGGAGGGTCGCCTCCACATAGCCGTGCTCGGCCGACAGGATGCGCGAGACGAGTCGCTCGGACAGCTGGTCCACCGACTCCAGCATCGATCCGAGAAGATCGGTGGGCGACGGCGCGACATCCGAGCTGACAGTCATCCGGCAAGACTATCCACCGGACGTGGTCCGCGCCATACCCTTTTTGTGCGACGGCATAGCCCGCATGTTCACATTGACAGCCGCTGCCTATGGCGCGACGCCCGGAACTGGGACGAGAATCAGTGTTCTACGCCACAGTAGTTTTTCGTTTCTGCGGCGCGGTCCTTCATGTACTCGACTCGAGCGGAGCTGTCCACAGTGAGCACTTCAGAACCCGAGGCCACCTCCCCCACCCCCGGCGCGGCCTCCCCACATCCGGAGGTCGACGCCGCCCTCGCCGACCTCGCCGAGGGCGAGAAGACCTGGGCCGACCTCTCCCTCGCCGATCGCAGGAAACTCCTCGACAAGGTGCACGACCTCACCGTGCAGCACGCCGCCGACTGGGTGGACGCCGCGGTCGCGATCAAAGGACTGGACCCCAAGTCGCCGCTGGTCGGCGAGGAATGGATGTCCGGACCGTACCCGCTGGCCACAGGCACCGCGGCGCTGTCGGCGAGCCTGGCGAAACTCGAATCCGGGACCAGCCCGCTGGACGGCGCCACGTTCGGCACCGCCCCCGGCGGCCGCACCACCGTCAAAGCGCTGCCCCTGAACATCTTCGACAAGCTGCTGCTCAGCGGATTCAGCGCGGACGTGTGGCTGCAGCCGGGAATCGATCGTGCGACGGCACAGCGCGACGCCGGCCTCGCCCAGCGCGACCCGTCGCGGACTCAGGGCATCGGCGTGGTTCTGGGCGCCGGCAACATCACCTCGATCGCCCCGCTCGACACCCTGTACGAACTGATCGCGCACAATCGCGTCGTCGCACTCAAGCTCAACCCCATCACCGACCGCCTGCTGCCCGTGCTGACGCGTGTCCTCGAACCGCTCATCTCCATCGGCGCGGTCCGGTTGCTGACCGGCGGTGCGGAGGTCGGGACGTATCTGGTGCACCACGACCTCGTCGACCACGTGCACATGACGGGCAGCGCGCTCACCCACGACGCGATCGTGTTCGGCACCGGCGAGGAGGGTGCACGGCGCAAGGCGGCGAACGAGCCCATCCTCGGCAAGGCCATCTCCAGCGAACTCGGCGGTGTGTCCCCCACCATCGTGCTGCCCGGTGAGTGGAGCCGCGCCGACATCAAATTTCAGGCCGAACACATTGCGACGCAACGACTCCATAATGGCGGCTACAACTGCGTCGCGGCGCAGGCCGTGGTCGTGTCGTCCGAGTGGAAGCAGCGCGACGAGTTCGTGGCCGCCCTGAAAGAGGCCCTCGACACGGCACCGGACCGCGCCGCGTACTACCCCGGCAGCGACTCCCGGGTCGCCGGCGCCACCGCGTCGTTCCCCACCGCCGCACGCCTGGGCGAGAACGGTGGACGCGTCCTCGTCACCGATCTCGAGCCCGGCGCCTACGCCCCGCTCCTGCAGACCGAGTACTTCGCTCCGGTGCTCGGCGTGATCGACCTACCCCACGGAGGCGCCGAGTTCGCGGCACACGCCGCCGACCTCGTGAACGAGGACTTCATCGGCACCCTCGGAGTCAACATCGTCGCCGCACCGCAGACCATCCGCGAGCTGGGCGCGGAGTTCGACTCACTGCTCGAGAGCCTCCGCTACGGGACCATCGCCGTCAACGCGTGGACCGGCGTCGGGTACCTCACCGCCACCGCGACCTGGGGAGCCTTCCCCGGCCACACCCTCGACGACGTCCAGAGCGGCATCGGCGTGGTGCACAACGCCCTCCTCATCGACCGGCCGGAGCGCACCGTCGTCCGGGGCCCGTTCCGCCCGTCGCCGCGGTCGATCCTGAACCGTGAGATGTCCATCTCGCCCAAGCCCCCGTGGTTCGTCACCAACCGAACCGCCGCCACGACCGGCCGATTGCTGACAGGATTTGCCGGTGCACCCTCATGGACCCGGCTGCCGGCGATCTTCGCGTCCGCGCTGCGTGGATGAGGCTGCATGTCCTCGATCCCTCACCCTCGTCGAAGTGGAGATGAACGATGAATCAGGAACTGTCTGTGGCCGACTACGTGATCGTGGGGTCGGGTTCGGCAGGTGCCGTGCTGGCCGACCGGCTCAGCGCCGACTCCGGCAGCGAGGTCGTGGTCCTCGAGGCCGGCGGTGAGGACAAGGACAAGTTCGCGCACATCCCCGCCGCATTCTCGAAACTGTTTCGCAGTGAGTTGGATTGGGACTACCTGACCGAGCCGCAACCCGGGCTCGGCGGACGGACGATCTACTGGCCGCGCGGCAAGATGCTCGGCGGCTCGTCGTCGATGAACGCGATGATGTGGGTGCGCGGGTTCGCCGCCGACTACGACGAGTGGGCCGAACTCAGCGACGACTCCTGGTCGTTCAAGGAAGTGGTCAAGTACTTCCGCCGCATCGAGAACGTGCAGGACGCGTCGGACGCCGACAGCGGAACCGGCGGACCGATCGTCGTCTCGCACCAGCGGAGCCCCCGCGCTCTCACCGGGTCGTTCCTCGCGGCGGCCGAGGAGACCGGCTACCCCGTCGAACGGGCGAACACCACTCGGCCCGAGGGCTTCTCACAGACCATGGTCACGCAGAAGCGGGGCGCCCGGTGGAGTACCGCCGACGCCTACCTCCGGCCGGCGCTGAAACGGAAGAATCTGACCGTCCTCACCGGCGCCCAGGCCACCCGGGTGCTGTTCGAGGGCACCGCGGCCGTCGGCGTCGAGTACGAGAAGGACGGGGTGCGACGCACCGTCCGCGCCGCGAAGGAAGTGATCCTCGCCGGCGGGGCGATCAACTCCCCGCAACTCCTCATGCTGTCGGGCATCGGCGACGAGGCGCAGTTGCGTGAGCACGGAATCGCGGTGCAGCAGCACCTACCGGAGGTCGGGAAGAATCTGCTCGATCACCTGGTGTCGTTCCTCGGCTACAGCGTCGACTCGGACTCGCTGTTCGCCGCCGAGAAGATCCCCGAGCTGCTCAACTACCTGACTCGTCGCCGCGGCATGCTCACGTCGAATGTGGCCGAGGCGTACGGCTTCACGCGCAGTCGGGACGATCTGGCACTGCCCGACCTCGAGATGATCTTCGGGCCCGCGCCGTTCTTCGACGAGGGCCTCATCCCGGCAACAGGTCACGCCGCGGTGATCGGCACCATCCTCGTGAAACCCGAGAGCCGAGGCGAGATCTCGCTGCAGTCGGCGGATCCCCTCGCCAAGCCGATCATCGATCCCCGCTACCTCAGCGACAGCGGCGGAGTCGACCGGCAGGCGATGCTCGAAGGACTGCGCCTATGCGATGCCCTCGCATCGGCCCCGGCACTGAAGTCGCGGCTCGGCAACATGATTCGCCCGGCGGTCACGCCGAGCACGCCACTCGACGAGATCCTCGCCCGGGCACTGCAGGAGAATGCCCACACCCTGTACCACCCGGTCGGGACATGTCGCATGGGCAGCGACGACGCCAGCGTCGTCACGCCCGACCTGCGGGTCCGCGGGGTCGACAAACTGCGCGTTGCCGACGCGTCGATCATGCCCGCCATCATCCGCGGGCACACCCACGCACCCTCCGTCCTCATCGGTGAGCGGGCGTCGGATCTGATCCGCAACTCGTAGGGCGCTTCGCGCCCCGTGCGTGGTTTGCGAGTGCAGAGACTCGTTAACCACGCACGGGCGGCGGAGCCGCCTCAGTACCGGCGCGCCGCGTAGAACGGCATCGAATCGAGGGGCGCCTGCTTCACGGGCTGCCCGGCGGTGGGCGCGTGGACGACCGTGCCGTTCCCGGCGTAGAGCCCGACGTGGTTCGCCCCGTTGAACAGGACGAGATCACCCGGCTGCAGGCTCCCCTTGTCGACGGGCGCGCCACCGTTCAGCTGGTCGTAGGTGGTGCGGGGTACCGAGATGCCCGCCTGCTTGTACGCCCACTGCACCAGACCCGAGCAATCGAAGGCATTCGGCCCGGTGGCGCCCCAGACGTAGGGCGATCCGATCTTCGATTCGGCGGCCGCGAGAGCCTGCGCACCGTGGGTGGACGGCAACGCCGGCGGGGCAGGCAGGGGTCCCGGCAGGGGTCCCGGGAGGGGCGCTGGGTTCGGAGCCGGAGCCGGAGCCGGAGGCACTGGCGGCACGCCTGGTACCTCGAACGTCCCAATCCCTGGGATCGTGATCGGCTCCGCTGCAGCGGGAGCAACGGGAAGCAGAAACGCTCCCACTCCCACACCGGCGGCGATCAGAAGACCGCCGGTCGAAAACTGCAGACGATTGCCCCGACGCAATCTATGCTTGGCCATTGAGCTGAGTCCTTCAATTCATGAGGTTCCGGCGACATCAGTGCCGCTCGGACGAGACGTTAGATAACATCCCGGTCACGGACTCAGCAGACAACGGCCGAATGGCCCATACACATACCTGTTTTCGCAATGCAGGTATATAACGATCAGATCTCGAACCGACCGGTCCGTCATGAAACCCCAGAAACAGGTATGCCTTCAGGCAATTCGGCCCGTTACCGAAGGCATGCGCGTCGTCCACGCTGTTGGGCGTGTCACTGATCCAGAACTCAGAACCCGAGATCTTCGGGGTACCCGCAGGTGCGGACGCCGCGACCCTCACCGTCGTGGGGCGCGGCTCACCCGTCGTCTTCCTGCACGGATGGGGGCTCACCCCGCGGGTGTACGGCCGCAGCCTGTCGATGCTCGCCCAGCATGGGCATCGCGTCCTCACTCCGACACTCCCCGGCTTCGGCGGAACTCCCGACCATCCGCCCGAGGCGCGGACCTTCGCCGGTTACGCGGCCTGGCTGGGACGGTTCCTGGACGAGGCGGGAATCAGCGAACCGATCACACTGATCGGCCACTCCTTCGGCGGGGGCGTCGCCATTCAGGCTGCCCACGACCTTCCGGAGCGGGTCGCGCGCCTGGTGCTCGTCAACTCCGTGGGCGGTGGCGCCTGGTCGTCCGACGGCTGGGGAATACGGCCCATCGGCGAGAGGCCGCTGTGGGACTGGGGCGCGTCGGCCCTGGGTGAGGCACTGTCGATCCGGACCATCGCCCACACGGCGGCGTCGCTCGTCAACGGCTTCCTGCCCAACACGCTGCGGGATCCGGGTGCGGTCTGGCGCACCGCACACCTGGCCAGGCGGGCGGACCTGCGCCACGAACTCGGCGTCCTCGCCGACCGGGGACTACCGGTGTCCCTCGTCTGGGGTCGCGGGGACCGGACGATTCCGCTCGCCAGCTTCGAGTCGATGCGGAAGGCACTCCGCAATCCGCCCGTCCTCACCGTGACGGGCGGCCACGGCTGGCTGATTCACGACCCCACCACGTTCGCCGATACCCTCCGCCGGGCACTCCGCGGCCCGTGAGCGGTTGACGAGTCCAGAGACTCGTTAACCGCGCACGGGCGGCGAAGCCGCCTACGCGTACGGGTTGTACTCGTTCGTGAAGAGGTCCTCCGCCGCCGCGCCCCCGGGTTTCAGCACCCCCAACCGCACGCCCTGGTCGATCCAGATCTGGAACTCCCCAGGGGCGATCACTCCCCCGGGCGCGGGCACGCCGGCACTCTTCCACTGCCGGACGAACTCCGTGGACTCGTTCCGCCGACGCCCCTCAACGATCTTCACGAACCGGTCGACCACCTCCTCCTTCGGGACCGTCTGCGTCCATCGCACGGCACGCGCGACACCCTGCACGAAGTCGCGGGTCGCCTCCTCGTTCTTCGCGATGAAGTCGTTCCGGAACACCACCGACCCGATCCCCAACGGTCCGGTGAGATCGACATCCGTGAACAGCGGCGTCAACCCGCCCCGGCCGAGCGCGGCATCCTTCACGATCCCGCCGAGATTCCCCACGTCGATCTGTCCCGACCGCAGTGCCTGTTCCGTGTTGTTCGGGGGCACGACGGTCAGCTCGACCTGGTTGATCTCGTCGTCGGTCAGTCCGGCACGAAACAGCCATTCCTTGATGACGTACTCGTGGTAGGCGCCGAGGGTGTTGATACCCACCTTCTTGCCGATCAGCTCACGGGCCGTCCGGATGGGGCTGCCCTCGAGGACGTAGTAGCCGTTGAAGCTGTCGGCCTCGGTGTCGCCGTCCGAACCGTACACCGACACGACCCCGGTCAGCGGCGCCCCGGCGTCGACGAGTTTCGCGATGGCGCCGTTGAACGCGGACCCGAAATCGGTGTCTCCGGTGGCCGCCGACTGAATGCTCTGCGGTCCACTCGTCGTGTCGCCCTGCCACTCCAGCTGCACCTTCTCGAAGTAGCCGAGGTCCTCCGCGAGTTCCGGGAAGGTGACACTGGCCGGGCTGCCCTCGTACCGCAGCACCGTCATGCCGTCCGCCGTGGTGCCCCCGCCGAACGCCGACCCACCACATGCGGCCACCACCAGCGCCACGGCGGTGCCCAACACCGCCGCAACGATCGATCTGTTGCCGCGCAACCCGATCGGCAACTCAGCCCTCATGTCGTCTCCCGTGGCTCAGTCGGCGCCGTGGAACGCGCTGCCGACCACCGACCGCGACGGCTGACCGTCGACGCCGACCGGAACATCACCTTCGACGGTGGTGCGGTAGAGAACCCGAACGACGTCGAGGTGGTCGAGATCCGCCGGCGCGAGGTGCGCGGTGATGCGGTTGTCCCACACCCCGATGCTGTTGTTCTGCCAGCGAACCCGGACGGTGTAGGCCGGGTTCGTGACCTCCTCGAAGAGCAGGTCGAGAATCCGGTCGCTCTGCGCCGGGGAGACACCGAGGATCCGGCTCGTGAAACCGGGGGTGACGAAGAGCCCGCGCTCACCGGTTTCGGGATGCACCCGGACCACCGGATGCTCCGTCACGATCGGCTTGGTGGTGACGTTCTGCTCGGCATCACTGCCCGCCTCCCATCGCTTCTGCCGTCCCCCGAAGCGGTGCTCGGCGCGCAGGCCGTCCACGAACGTCTTCAACGATTCCGGCAGGTTGGCATACGCCGCAGCGAGATTGGTCCAGGCGGTGTCGCCCCCGACGTCCGGCACCAGCTCCGATCGGAGGAAGGTGATCGCCGGCGGGTTCACCAGCGCCGAGACGTCGGTGTGCCAGAAGTTCGCATAGCTGTATTTGCGGGCACCGCCGCGGGCCGCGTACTTGCGGCTGTCCACCTCCAGGATTTCCGGGTAGCCCTCGGGGGCGTTGTAGTCGTACGGGTGGGCGGGTGTCACCTTGCCGAAGTGTCGGGAGAACCGGATCTGCGCCGCGTGGTCGAGAGGCTGGTCGCGGAAGAACAGCACCTTGTGGTCGAGCAATGCCTGCCGCAGTCGTGCGGCGGCGGCCTCGTCCAGGTCACCCGCAAGATCCACACCGCTGACCTCCGCGCCGATATAGCCGGCGATGGGAGCGATCCGGAGCTCGGTGACGACACCGGGACGGTCGTCGATAACTGTCATTTCTGTTGTCTCCTTGGTTCTGTGAGTGGCTGACGAGTCCAGAGACTCGCTAACCGCGCACGGGCGGCGAAGCCGCCTACTTCTCGCCGCGGAACGCCGCACCGGCGATGGACGTGGACTCCTTGCCGTCGGGGCCGACGGGAACGTCGCCCTCGAGGGTGGTGCGGTACAGGACGCGGGTGACGTCGAGGTGGTCGAGGTCGGTGGGCGCGAGGTGGGCGGTGGCACGGTTGTCCCAGAACGCGAGGCTGCCCGGCGCCCAGCGGAACCGCACCGTGTAGGCGGGATTCGTCACCTCGGCGAACAGCAGGTCCAGCAGGCGGTCGCTCTGCGACGGCGAGACGCCGACGATCCGGCTGGTGAAACCGGGCGTGACGAACAGTGCCCGCTCCCCCGTCACCGGGTGCACACGGACCACCGGGTGTTCGGTGACGAGCGGGTTCTCCCGCGTCTTCAGGGCGTAGCTGCTGTCCTCGGCCCACTGCGGGTGCCGTCCGCCGAACCGGTGCTCGGCGCGGAGACCGTCGACGAGCCCCTTCAGCGAGTCCGGCAGACCCTCGTACGCGGCGACGAGGTTCGTCCACTGGGTGTCGCCGCCCTGCTCCGGGACGATGTGGGCGCGCAGGATCGTGCCGGCAGGCGGATTGATCAGCGCGGTGACATCGGTGTGCCACTTGTTGTCGTAGCTGTACTTCTTGCGCCCGAAGCGCTTCTCGTACTTGCGGCTGTCGACGGCGAGGATCTGCGGGAAACCTTCGGGGGCTTCGTCGTCGTACGGGTGCGACGGCGTCACGTCACCGAACTTCCGCGAGAACGCGATCTGTTCGGCGTGCCCGATCTCCTGGTCGCGGAAGAACAGGACCTTGTAGCGGTGCAGGGCGTCGCGCACCTGCGCTACCTCGTTGTCGGCCAGCTCTTTCCGGAGGTCGATTCCGGAGATCTCGGCGCCGATGTGCCCGGCGACGGGACGGACCTCGAGCGCGGTGTCGGCGGTCTGATCCGAGTCGGCGGGCGCGGCGGTGGTGAGTGTCATGAGTACTCCTGGTTTCGGGCTGAATCGATACGTCGCGATCATCATCGAATTCCGAACCACTTTGCTACAACGGTATTTTCACAATGCGAAAAAGGTTCACCCTGAGTTTTTCCCTACCGGAACGCGGGAAATGCGGTTCCGGCCCCCGCACCGATCCGCGCCGCGACGCCGCGCATCGGCGGCACGATCTCCCGCACCAGTTCGTCGGTGAGTCGCCGGCGCAGCGCCTGGACCCCCAATGCGCCGCGGGGCCGTCCCTCGGGGTCGAGAACGGGAACCGCGACGGCGAGGATGTCCCGGTTCTCCGAGGAGAAGGCCGCGGCGTACCCCAGCCGCCGGACCCGTTCGAGGTCGGAGGACGCCGTCACCGAACTGCTTCGCCGTGCGGACGCCGTCCCGAACGCCAGGATCGCCATTCCCATCGCGCTGCTCTGCAGCGGTTGACGTGCCCCGGGCAGCTGATGCGTGCAGAACCGTTCGGGTGGGCGGGCCGAGAAGACGGTGACCGCGACGTCGTCCTTCGCGACCCCGAGACTGGTCGTCAGCTTCACACGCGCGGCGAGCGAATACAGGTGAGGGGCGAACGATTCGGCGTCGAGCCGCCCCAGCGACGGCAGGGCGAGGGAGATCAGGCTCGGCCCCACCCGATAGCAGTCGGTCCGCTCGTCACGCTCGAGTAATCCGCCGCGGACGAGGGCCTGCACGATGCGATACGCGGTGCTGACGGCCAACCCGGTGCGGGCGGCGAGCGCGCTGACGGTCAGGTCGGTCGCCCCCTCGAAGCAGGCGAGTACCGCGATCGCCCGTTCCACCGCCTGCGAGCCCGACCGCGGTGACGTCACGAGCCCCTCCTTACCGTCTGAACGAACTCAGGCCGAGCGTGCGGCGCCGTACTCGGGAAGCGGCACCGCGAAGCGCTCACGCAGGGTCTTCTCCGCGTATTCGTGACGGAAGAGCCCCCGCTTGCGGAGCAGGGGCACCACTTCGTCGACGAAGGTGTCGAGTCCGGACGGCAACGCGTCGGGCATCAGGTTGAATCCGTCGGCCGCCTCGGCACGGAACCACGCCTCGATGGTGTCGGCCACCTGATCCGGTGTGCCGATCACGGCGCGGTGCCCGCCACCGCCGTCCAACTCGCGAAGAAGCTGGGCCACGGTCAGATTCCGCTCGCGCGCCAGCCCGACCACTGATTCGCGGAACCCGAGGGAACCCGCGAACGTCGACGGGGGGCGGCCCGTCCAGCAGCGACGCCGGGATCGGCTGGTCTAGGTCGAGTTCCGCGAGCGGGACGCCGAGGGTCAGACTCAGCCGGTCCCAGCCGAACTTCGCCGGGACGTGGGCGCGGAGCTGTTCGTGTCGCGCGACGGCCTCCGCTTCGGTCGAGCCGATGACCGTGATCAGCCCGGGCAGGATCTTCACGTCGTCGGGGTTGCGGCCGGCCGCCCGCGCCACGTCCTTGACGTGCTTGTAGTGTCTGCGCCCGGCGTCGAGCGTCAGCTCCGCGGAGAAGACGCCGTGTGCGGTGCGGCCGGCGAGGTCACGCCCGGCGGGTGACCCGCCCGCCTGGATGAGCGGCGGCTGCCCCTGCTCCGACGGCGGCACCTGCAGCACGCCGTCGACGTCGAAGAATTCGCTGTGATGAGACACCGGGACACCGCTCCGGGCGCTCTCCCACAGCGCGGTCACCACACCGACGAACGCCTCGGCACGGCGATAGCGGTAGTCGCGGTCCGGAATCTGGTCGAATCCGAAATTGGCTGCGGCCGTCGGCGAATACGTGGTGACCACGTTCCACGCCACCCGGCCGCCGCTCAGGTAGTCGAGGGACAGGAAGCGTTCGGCGAGATCGCGCGGGTCGTTGAACGTGGTGGAGGCGGTCCCGATCAGGCCCAGGTTCTCGGTGGCCGTCGCCACGGCCGCCAGGATCACCGACGGTTCCAGCGCCCGGGTCGGCTTCACCCGGGGGTTCTCCCAGAAGCCGGGACCGTCGGCGAGGAAGAACGCGTCGAGGGTGCCACGCTCGGCGATCTGCGCGATCCTGGTGAAGTGATCGAGGTCGACGAACGAGTGCGCGTGCACGTCGTCGAGCGTCCACGCTCCGGGGGCGATTCCCACGTCGAGGACGTTCACGTTGAGCACCAGTTGGCGTCGGGATCTACTCACGGCAGTGCCTTCCGAATCAGAAGAATCCGGTGTCGGGAAGCGGGGTCTCGTTGACCACGAGGTCGCCGATCACCCGCGCCTTGTACACCGTCGGGTTGTGGGAGAACAGGGTTCGCAGGTTGCGCCAGTGCCTGTCCAGGTGCGCCGACTCCCGGGTGGCCGAGGCGCCGCCGACCTCGAACAGCCGGGTGGCCGCCCGGAGCGCGATGTCCTCGATGGCCACCTTCACCTTGGCGGCCAGTACCGCGGCCTCCTGCTCGAGCCTCGTGTCGACGCCGGAGGTGCGCGCGACGTCCGCGGCCACATCCTGTGATGCGGCGGCCGCCCGGACCACGGACTCCGCCGCGAAGGCAGCCGCCGAGAGGGTTCCGACGATCTCGAGCAACTGCGGGTCGTGCCGTGGTTCTTCGGCGACTGCAAACACGAAGCTGCGCTTGCGGCCGCGGATCAGCTCGGCGGACTCGGTCGTGACGGTGCGGAGGATGCCCGCCGCGATCGCGTGCAGATACAACTGGGGAAGCGCCTGCCGCGGCCGGGTCTCCTCGTCGCCACCGCGGAACGGCAGCGTCTCGGACTCCTCGACGGCGACGTTCTCGAACACCGTCGTCCCGCTGCCGGTGTGGCGCTGGCCGATTCCGTCCCAGTCGTCCTTGTGGACGATCCCGGCCCGGTCGGCGGGAACGATGGCGCTGAGCACCTTGCCGTCCGGGAGGTTGGCGGAGACCCGGATGAAATCGGAGTACAGCGAACCGGTGCTGTAGAACTTGACCCCGTTCAGGCGGTATCCGCCGGGATCCGGTGTCAGAGTGGATTCGAAGCTGTAGGAGCCGACGGCGCGGGTGCTCAGTTCCGACGACGCGCCACCGAACAGTGTGCCCGACAGGATCTCCGGCAACCATGCGTCCTTGCGCTCCGTGCGTGGGGCCCGCAGCACTTCCTCGACGAACGCGTAGTGGACCCGGACGATGTGTGGCACATCGGGATCGGCCTCGGCGAGGTCGATCACCAGATCGAAGAGATCCTGCAAGGTGTAACCACCGCCGCCGTGTTCCCGCGGCACCCGCACGGCCCCGAGCCGGTGTTCGCGGATCAACTCGACGGCCCGTCGCGGGCCCTCGGTCCCGCCACGGGTGCGCCGCCGCGCGGCGTCCTCGGCGATCTCGGCGATCACGGCCGCCAGCTCGGCGGAGCCGCGGGCAGGCGGACGCACCGCCTCCGGCGCGGGGGCCTCGGATACCGCTGTCATGGTGAATCTCCTGTCTTCGGTGGAATGCTCAGCTGACCGGGAAGGCGCTGCGGCCGCCGGACAGTACGGTCTCCGCCGTCTGCAGGCCCAGGCGGTCACGCAGGGTGCGCCGCGGGTCCTGGAGGATCGGCTCCCGCCGCACCGCGTCGAGCAGGGCGGGCAGGGTTGCCGTGGTGGCCCCTCGGAAGACCACACCGTCGGCCTCCGTCGCCAGCGTGGAACCGCCGCCGGGCGCCCAGTGCCGGTCGGTCAGTACCACCTGGTCACGGGCGGCATCGGGGTCGAAGTGCGCTCGATAGCGGCGCACCGCATCCTCGTCCGCGAGGATCACGGCGTCGGCCGTGCGCCGCGCCGCCACCAGTTCGGCCTCGTTCGCGGGGCGCCAGAACACGGGCGGCTTGCGTTGCGGTGGCTCGGGGACGTTGAGCGGGCCCGACACGGAGAACGTACCCGCATGATCGATGTAGACGATCCGCTCGGATTCCGCGAAGATGCCGCGCTCGGCGTCGTCGACGATGCTGTCGGCCGGCCAGCTCTCCCACAACTTCCGGACGACCGACACGGCATCGACCGCGGCGTCCACCGGGCCCGAACCGATCAGCCATCCGGCCCTGCCGTGGGATCCGTGATCGAGCGAGCCGAGGCGGCGCGCGAGATTGAACGGGTGATCGCGGACGGGAGCACCGGCCACCACCAGTCCGACCGACGTCGTGTGGCGAGCCAGGACGGTGGCGGCCACGGTCGCATCGATCGTCGCGTGACTCGACTGCCCAGCGTCCAGGCGGTCACCGCCGAGAACGACGAAGTCGATTCCCGACTCGTCGATGCCGCGCCCGAACTCTTCTCGCCGCGCCGGCTGCCTCGGGTCGAGCAGTTCGGTGACGACTGCGGCATCAACGTGCAGTCCGACGACGGAATGTCGGCTCATGACGGTTCCCCTTTCCGCGATAGTCGTTACCTTCCCAGAGCATCGCTCACGGGACGAGCGTTGCGCTCAGTCTGATTCTGGACTGTGTCGACATGAAACTTTGTGTCCCCCATGATCAGTCAGTTGCGTTCCGTCACGTGTCGTAGAACCAGGGCACGGAGTTGGCCGCGTTGCCGAAGTCGTGGATGTGCGGAGCGACGGCGAATATCTGGGTATCCAGCAGCAGGGGGATCGTGTAGGCGCTGTCGATCACGTGATCCTGGATCTGTTCGATCAACGCGATCCGCTCGGCCCGGTCCGTCTCGGTGACCTGCGAACGGAGCAGGCCGTCGAGATACGGGTCGGCGCCTTCGAGCTGGAACAGATCCCCCTGGTCGCTGTCGTAGTTCTGGCTGCGAAGTTTTCCTGCCCGGCAACCGTAGGCCGTCGACCGCCCGTTTTCCGAGTCTTCCGCTCGTCTTGATTTCAACGACATTTCTAAATGTCTGGCGGACAGAGCTATTCGAGCCATTTTCACCTACCGGGAATCGAACGAGACGCGCAGGTTTCGTGTTCCGCTCACGCTGCGGAGAAGGCTGTACGACACACCGACGCGGGCCGTAACGTCACCCGTGTGATCACCGTCTGGATCATCGCGGGCGCGTTCCTCCTGTTCCGTGGGGTTCCGGGCGTCCTCGCGCTGTGGAGATCCCGGTCGTGGACCGGGTCCGAGTGCTCGGTCGTCGACGTACGGCCGTCGATCACCTACTCGTATCGGGTCGGAAGCGACGAGTTCGTCGGTCAGCGGCGGACATTCGATCCCGGATCGACGCTCGGCGCCTCGCTGTCCGATGGGGGTAGGGGCGAATTCGTTGTCGGACAGTCTCTCTGGCTGTGGTATGACCCGCGGAATCCGCGGTCCAGCGTTCTCCGGCGCAGTGCGTCCGTATCGATGTTGCTGGTGATCCTGGGACTGACGTCCCTGACCCTCGCGGCATCCACCCTCTTCTCAGGAGATACCCCTTGACATCACGACAGCAGACCCACGAATCGACAACGGGAGACCTCCGATGAGTGTGATCCAGCGCAGCAGGACCTTCCATGGGCTCGCACTCGGTGAGCGTCTGCTCGTCGACGCCATTCGCCGCGGCCGGATCGACGAACTCGGCGCATTCATCACCCGCACGGGCGCGGACTTCGTCCTGCTCGGCGTCGAGCGGGTGTCGCGGACCGCTCCCCGGCCCACCGCCGCCCTGTCGCCCAGCGTGTCCGCCGCAGCACTGATCGCCGCCACCGACGACGTCGGTGTGTTCGTCACCGCGGTTCCCCACCTCGACCACCCGTACAACCTGGCTCGCCGGCTCGCATCGCTCGATCACACCAGCCGCGGCCGGGTCGGCTGGCTCACCGGTGTGGAGGACCGATCGGCGCCGGGAAACCTGGCTTCGGCGGGGGTGTGGATCGATGCCGGACCGAGTCCCGCAGCCACGACCGATGCGATCCACGCCTCCCGCACGCTGTGGGAGAGCTGGCCGGCCGACACGATCCGTGGACGCCCGCACGACGTGCGTTTCGCGGATTCCGACCGGATCGTCTACGCCGACCACCGCGGGGTCTTCGACATCGCCGGCCCCCTCAACGTCCCCACCCCGCCGCAGCAGAAGATTCCCGTCGCGTGGTGGGCGCAGGACGGCGATGACATCGTCTCCGCCGCCGAGGTTTCCGACATGGTCGTGCTGGACGGCAGCCAGGTCGACCGTCACGGGCGGGCTGTGCGCGAACGCGCCTTGCTGTTCGTCGTCGACGATCCCGACGCCACCGAGGTGGACGGTCACATCGCGACCGTCACCGACCTCGACGCCGGGTTCGCCGCGTGGCCGAGGCCGGCGCGGCCCCGCGGGTACCGGCAGCGGTCGCTCCGGGCGACGCTGCGGCTGCCCGATCCGGCGCCGGCGCCGGCCCACCGCCGTCCCGTCTATCCGGGCGCGCAGAACTAGCCGCCCTTCCGATCAAGTCGATTCTTAGGCATGACTTTCCGTTTACTCACGCCTATCGTTTCGGGAATCCACCGGCCCGTCCGCGGGCCGGGATTTTCCGTCCCGACGGCCGACCCGAGGTGCCGTCATCCGACACAGGTGGTTCAGCATGATCGAAGTCCGTTCCGTCACGAAACGATTCGGGAAGGGATCCCGTTCCGTCGAAGTGCTCCACGACATCGACTTCTCCGTCGGCACCGGCCAGATCGCGGCGGTGATCGGCCAGAGCGGTGCGGGCAAGACCACGCTGTCGCGCATCATCAGCCTCCTGGAGCGCCCGTCCGAGGGTCGCATTCTGCTCGACGGCACCGACGTCTCGGGACTGTCCGAACGCCGGCTCCGGGATCAGCGTCGCGCGATCGGCACGATCTTCCAGGCGTCGAGCCTCCTCGCCCGTCGCACGGCGGCCGAGAATGTGGCCCTGCCTCTCGAATTCGCCGGTGTGGGCCGCTCCGAGCGGCGGGCACGGGTGGCGGAACTGCTCGGGCGGGTGGGATTGTCCGACAAGGCCGACCTCTACCCCCGGCAGCTGTCCGGCGGGCAGCGGCAACGGGTGGGGATTGCCCGCTCGCTGGCACTCGCTCCGAAGGTCCTGGTGTCGGACGAGGCGACGTCGGGGCTCGATCCCAATACCACGCGATCCATCCTCGCGTTGCTACGCGAACTGCGCGACGACCTCGGGCTGACGATCGTGCTGATCACCCACGAGATGGATGTCGTCCGGCAGGTCGCGGACGTCGTCACCGTCCTCGACGCGGGGCGGGTGGTGGAATCGGGCCCGGTGATCGAACTCCTCCGCGATCCGCACTCCGAACTCGGCGTCGGGCTCCTCCCCGATCGTTCCCACATCACCGCGGAGGACCGGGACGTGCTCTGGCACGTCACCTACGGCTCCGACACCGTCCCCACCAACTGGATCGAGCTTCTCGGCAAGGCCACAGGCCGGTCGATCGGCGTGCTGTCCGGGACCGTGGAATCGGTCGGCGGGCGACCGGCGGGGCGGGTCACCATCTCGGTGGCCGGTGAGCATCCGTCCGTCGGCGACCTGCTGTCGTCGTGGGGCCTGCACGGAACCCGGGTCGACGACGACGCATCCGCGCGCACCACCGAGGAGGCCGCGGCATGAGCGCCCCGGGCAGTGTCGTTCTCGCCATCTCGACTCCGGTCGAGGAACTTCCCGAGCTGTTCCTCCCCGCCCTGCAGCAGACCGTGCAGATGGTCGGGATCACGGTGATCCTGGCGATCCTGCTGGGCACTCCGCTGGCGGTCATCCTGCACAACACCGCTCCCAGCGGGCTCTTCCCCAACCCGGCGGTCAACGCGGTGGCGGGCTGGGTGGTCAACCTCGGTCGATCATTACCCTTCCTGGTGCTGATGGCCGCCATCATTCCGTTCACCCGGTTCGTCGTCGGCACCTCGCTCGGGGTGCAGGCGGCGGCGGTTCCGATGACGCTGGCCGCGACACCGTACGTCGCGCGGTTGATCGAGAATTCGCTGCGGGACGTTCCCCCCGAAGTGGTGGAAGTGGGCCGGGCCTCGGCCGGGTCGAATTTTCAGATCATCCGCAAAGTGCAACTCCACGAGGCGGTTCCGACCATCATCGGCGCTCTGACCATCGCGCTGATCGGCATCCTCGACATGTCGGCGATCGCGGGAGCAGTGGGCGCAGGCGGCATCGGCAACCTCGCCATCGCCTACGGCTACAACCGATTCGACAACACCGTGATGATCACGACGGTCATCGCTCTCGTGGTACTGGTCCAGGTCATCCAGCTCGTCGGCGATCTGGCCGCCCGCCTCACCAACCGGCGCTGAGCCTTCCTTCACATTCACTAAGATCAGAGGACAACACTCATGACGACTCGACCCCGCTCGGTGACGCGCGCCCGTGCTGTGGCGGCAGGCGGACTGACGGCCACCCTGCTTCTCCTCCTCACCGCGTGCGGCGCGGCCGGGGGCAACGACCGAACCGAGGGTGACGGCCCGCAGACCACGTTCAAGATCGGATACACCGCCGGATCGATCCTGGACGAGAAGCTCGCCAAGGAAGTCGCGAAACTCGCCCCCGACCACGGCATCACCGTCGAACCCGTGCAGATCGAGGATTCGAAGCTCAAGAATCTCGCGGTCTCCCAGGGCGACATCGACGCCAACCACAGCCAGCATCAGGAGTGGATGCGCGTGCAGAACGAGGACGGCAACCTCGGACTGTATGCGGCCGGAGACTGGTACGTCCTCAAGTTCTCGGGATATTCCGAGAAGTACGGCAAGCTCGAGGATCTCCCGAAGGGCGCGAAGGTCGCCATCCCCGACGACCCGTCGAATCAGGCGCAGGCACTGCAGACCCTGCAGGACCTCGGCCAGCTGACCCTGAAGGACGGTGTCGACCCGTCGCGCGTGACCATCCGCGACGTGAAGGACAACCCGAAGTCGTTCGAGTTCACCGAGGCCGCGCTTGCGCAGTTGCCGCGCACGCTGCCCGACGTCGACCTGGCACTGGGCTGGCGGTCCAACTTCGACCTCGCCGACGTCCCCGACGACAAGATCGTCTTCAACGCCCCCGCGTACGAGTTGTACTGGATCGAGGTCGTCATCAACGAGAAGAACAAGGACAACCCCGACTTCGCGCCGCTGCTCGACACCTACCACGACCCGCGGATCGGCCAGCTCATCGACAGCGACCCGTTCTTCTCCCGGGTGGCGCAGAGCATCGAATCGGCGCGAGCCACCGACCGCAGCCAGACCAACGTCGACGGCGCGGCCGCGAAGCCGGCCGGCTGATGCCCGCGCAACGAGAGGTCATCCTCAACGTCAACGTGCTGGACGTGGGTTTCCACCCGTCCGCGTGGCGGGCTCCAGACCTGCACCCGACGTCGTTCATCGACCCGGACTACTACACCGAGGTCGCGAAAATCGCCGAGCGCGGCACCCTCGACGCGCTGTTCCTCGCGGACGGTCCTGCGCTCCGCGAGGATCCCGCCGTCAAGCCGACGCGGGCCCTCGAACCCACCACCGTGCTCGGGGTGGTGGCGAGCGCGACGGAACACCTCGGGCTGATCGGCACGGCGTCGACGACGTTCAACGATCCGTTCGATCTGGCGGACCGATTCCTCTCCCTCGACGTCGTGTCCGGCGGACGGGTGGCGTGGAATGTGGTGACCACGTTCCACGCCGCGACCGCCCACAACTTCGGTCTCTCCCGGATTCCCGACCGCGAGTCGCGGTATCGCCGGGCCACGGAGTTCGTGGACGTCGTCACCGCGCTGTGGGAATCGGCGACGACCCGGGTCCCGGTGCACCACGACGGGGAGTACTTCCACGTTCACGGCGCACTGCCCGTGCCGCCGTCGCCGCAGGGCCACCCCCTGCTCGTGCAGGCCGGCGGCTCCCCGCAGGGCCGCGCGCTGGCAGGACGCAGCGCCGACGCGGTGTTCTCGGCGGAGCTCACGCTCGACTCCGGGCGTCAGCACTACCGGGACGTGAAGGATGTCGCCCGCGCAGCCGGTCGGGATCCCCAGGCGGTGAAGATCCTTCCCGGGCTCGTCACGGTGGTGGGTAGCACCGAGACCGAGGCGATCGCCCGGTACGAGGACTGGGAATCCAAGGCCGCCGACGGTTTCTCCGCTGAACGGCTCGGCGGCATGCTCGGCGTCGACCTGAGCTCGCTCGACCCGGACCGGCCGATCCCGGAGGAGTTGCTTCTCGCCCCGGTCGATCCGTCGTTCTCCGGCTCGCTCGGGTTCCGGGAGGCCGTCGTGCGGCTGGCACTCGAGAGCCGGTACTCGGTGACCGAACTGCTTCGCAAGGCGGGCGGCTTCGGCCACCGGCTGGTCGTCGGCTCACCCGAACAGATCGCCGACACCATCGAGGAATGGTTCCTGGCGCGCGCGGCGGACGGATTCAACCTGATGCCGGACGGATTTCCCTCCGGGCTCACCGATTTCGTCGATCACGTCGTGCCGATCCTCCGCGCGAAGGGGATCTTCCGGTACGAGTACGCCGAATCCACCCTCCGCGAACGCTTCGAGGGTGCTCCGCTCCCCGTGAGCGGTTAGGTTCAGCGCGCTAGCCGACGCGGGTGTCGTACGTGTTTCTGTTGGCGAGCACCTCGTCCATATGCGCCTCCGCCCACGCCTTGATCCCGCGGATGACGGAGTGGAGCGAGAGCCCGAGGTCGGTCAGCTCGTAGGTGACCGTGACAGGCACGGTCGGCGTCACCGTGCGGGTGAGCAGGCCGTCGCGTTCGAGGGAGCGCAGCGTCTGGGTGAGCATCTTCTGGCTGACTCCGGCCAGCCGGCGGGACAGCTCCGAGTAGCGCATCCGCCGCGGCTCGCCGGCGCAGTCTTCGCCCGGGTGTGGGCCGTCGCTGCCCAGCGCGGCCAGGACCAGCGTCACCCACTTGTCGGAAATCCGGTCGAGGAGCTGGCGGCTGGGACAGGTCGCCAGGAACGCCTCGTACTCCACCTTCGCGTGCGCCCGCTCCTGGGCCGCCGTCGTTGTCGGCATCGACCGCTCCTTCCCGTGCGGTGACATACGCACTCTGAAGTGCGTACTTCCCATTGGAGAGTAACCCCTCCATCGTGGAGATGCAGCACCAATCCGGGTCCACAGGAGGCAACATGTCCACCACCTTCCGCACCGCCATCGTCCGCACCCCCGGCGGTCCCGACTCCATCGAGATCATCGACGTACCCGTCGTCGAGCCCGGGCCGGGCCAGGTCCGGGTCGAGATCGCGGGGGCCGCGGTCAACCCCGTCGACCTGGCGCTGACCGCCGGGGTGTTCCACCGGCTCGGGCTGATCGACCAACCCGACCACACCGGCCTGGGCTGGGACTTCGCCGGAACCGTCACCGCGGCTGGTCCGGACGTGGACATCCCGGTCGGCGGCCGCGTCGCGGGGCTGGTCGCCGGGTTCGACCGCGACTTCGGCACGTACGCCGAGCAGCTGATCGTCGCGGCGAGCGACACCGCTCCCGTGCCGGACGGCCTCGACCTGGGCACCGCCGCAACGGTTCCGCTCAACGGCCTCGCTGCAGACCAGCTGGTCGATCTGCTCGGTGACGGTGGCGGCCGGAGCCTGCTGGTGACCGGGGCCGCGGGAGCGGTCGGGGCGTACGTCGTGACGCTCGCCCAGGACCGCGACTGGCGGGTCACCGGACTCGCCCGCGCCGAAGACGAGAAATTCGTGCGCGGCCTCGGTGCCGACTTCACCACGCAGACAGCGCGCGCCTGGGACGCGGTAGCCGACTGCGCCGCACTCCAGGAACAGGGCCTCACACTGGTTCGCGACGGCGGCCTCTTCGTCGGCGTGCAGCCGGGCGCGGCGCCGGCCGAGGAACGCGGCGTCACCGTCCGGGTGCTGGTGGCGCAGCCCGACGGTGCCCGGCTCGCCCAGCTCCTCGACTCCACCGCGAGCGGCCACCTGCCGGCGCGGGTGCACGCCGTCGTACCGCTCGATCGGGTGGCCGACGCCCACCACGCGGTCGCGCGGGGCGGCGTACGCGGGAAGTACGTCCTTCAGCCCTGATCGTCGCCATCCCGGCCGCAACGTTCCAGGGATGGCGCTCGACTTTCCGCAATGATTGACGGCATGGAGAACACGAGCGCCGCACCATGCGGCACCGTCCGCGAGTCCTACTCGGCCAGAGCCCAGGAGTACACGGACCTCTTCGGCTCCATGACTTCGACACACCCCTCCGATCGGGCCCTGGCGAGCAGCTGGGCCGCCACCCTGACAGGTCCCGTCCTCGACGCCGGGTGTGGTCCGGGGCAGTGGACGGACTTCTTGGCCGAGTGCGGACTGGCGGCGAGCGGGATCGATCTGGTTCCCGAGTTCGTCGAACGAGCTCGCCTGCAGTATCCCGACCTCTCCTTCGACATCGGCGGCTTCGAGACAGTGGACGCCGCGGACGAATCACTCGGTGGTGTGCTGTCGTGGTACTCGCTCATTCACCACAGTCCGCAGGACATCCGGACTCCGCTCGCCGAGTTCGCGCGCGTGATTCGGCCGGGCGGCGGGCTGTTGGTGGGCTTCTTCGAAGGAGTAACCGTAGAGGCTTTCGACCACGCCGTGACCACTGCCTATCGGTGGCCGGTGGCGGAACTCGGCCAGGAGTTGGTCACGGCCGGCTTCGAGGTGATCGAGACCCATACACGAACGGGGAGCGGCCACAGGCCGCACGGCGCAATCACCGCACTCCGGCAGCACACCCTGTGAGACCCCTTCTCGGACTGGAGAATTGCTACCCGGTTTGCCGGAGGCCGGTACGGGCAAGGCAGATGTCGGCAAGCTCGTCGAGCGACAGGGGAAGCACCCGGGCGAGGGCCGCGACGGTCGTGAATGCGGGTGTCGCCATCCGCCCGGTCTCGATCTTGCGCAGAGTCTCCGGGGAGATCCCCGCCTCCTGCGCAACCTCGGCGAGGGTGCGATCACCGCGCGCCTGCCGTAGCTGAAGACCGAGGCGCTTACCTGCGGCCAGCTGTTCCGGAGTCAGAGGAAGACGCACCATGCGAGCAGTCTAACTCCGCAGCGGTATGAAAATACCTACACACCGTCTAGAGTGGTATTTTAATACCGATTTTGGCCTATCAGGAGGAGTAGTTGGTGCTGGAACTGAAAACACCACGGGAGATCGCTGCGATGGACGTCACCGGCACGTTCATCGCCGAGTTGCTCGACGATCTCGAACACCGCGCGGTCCCGGGAGTGAATCTGCTCGAGCTCGAAGAACGCGCCCGCCAGTTGATCGCCCAGCGCGGCGCGACGTCGTGCTACTGGGACTACGCGCCGTCGTTCGGGCGCGGACCGTTCCGCAACGTCATCTGCCTGTCGGTCAACGACGCTGTACTCCACGGCCTGCCGCACGATTACGTGCTGCAGAACGGGGACCTGCTGAGCATGGATATCGCCGTGTCCATCGACGGGTGGGTCGCCGATTGTGCCCGCAGCATCATCGTCGGTGATCCACGACCCGAGGACGAACGCCTCATCGCAGCCACCGAGAAGGCCCTGACAGCCGGCATCGCCGCCGCGGTACCCGGCAACCGGTTGGGCGATATCTCTGCCGCGATCGGCGCGGTCGCCGCCGAGTACGGGTACCCGGTCAACACCGAGTTCGGTGGTCACGGGCTCGGGCGAACCATGCACGAGGATCCGCACGTGTCGAACACCGGACGGGCGGGCCGGGGACTCACACTGCGCCCGGGGCTGACGCTCGCCCTCGAACCGTGGTTCGCCGCCGGCACGGACAAGATCGTCTACGACCCCGACGGGTGGACCATCCGCTCGGCGGATGGATCGCGCACCTCGCACAGCGAACACACCATCGCGATCACCGACGGCCCGGCGCTCGTGCTGACGCGCCGCGAACACGTCGCGGCATCTGCACTGTGATCAGTGGCGTCAGCGCCCGGTGGCGCCGAGGTCGTCGGAGCGTCCGGATTCCAGCGGGACCATTGCGCTGTGGGCCGTCCGTCGGTGCGCATGATTTCCCTCGTGCCGGGCTCCCAATGCTGGGGCCAACCGCTCGGCGAGTCCTCCCACGTTTCCTGACGGCCGTACGCGGTCATGTCGAGCAACCCGTACGTCGGAGCCATCGGTTCCAGACCGACGCGGCGAGCACGGACTGGCCGCAGATCGCGATCCTGGACCCCGCCACCGGTCTGGTCGGCCCGCACGGGCCGGTCCCGCTGCTGGACGTGTTCGAGGGCCGCAGCCAGTTGATCGCGTACTTCCACGTGTGGCACGCCGGCCACCACGCGGCCGAACAATGTGAGGGCTGCACATTCTTCAACGGAACCCCTGAACCTGGGGATATCTGCGACAGGACAACAGGGTGTTCGAGACGTTCTGCAAGGAGAACGTGGACGATGACCGATCTGATGGAGTTGTTCCGGCACTGGCATGCCGGCCGGTCCTAGCTGCAGATCTCGACGGCCCTGGGAATCGACCGCAAGACCATCCGGAATACCTGGCACCCGCGTTGGCGGCCGGACTGACGCCCGGCAAGGGCGGCAAGTTCGACGAGGCGCTCTGGCGGGAGCTGATCGCCGGGTAATTCCCGGAGGTCGGCGACCGGCAGATCCTCCCACCAAGCGTCTACATAGATCTCATACTTCCTACCACTGACGTGGCTGGCGTGGGAGATGTATGTACTTCACGGCTACCCGTAACTCGCTGCGGTGTTGCGGGTTCTACCGTGTCCCACACCGACGCTTGTGGCGCAGGAACAATCTTTATCTGGTTCACCCCCACCGGCGGTGTCGCGGCGGGAGCACTACGACGGACACGGCGATGCCGCGGCCGGCTCGGAGTGGGACTCTTCTTGTCGCGGCATCGGCGCACCGGCGCATGCTCGATCACCCGGATCTGCGGATTCGCCCCGCGCTTCCGAATGACTTGTCCGCGCCCCAGCAATGCCCGTTTGGCCAGGTTCACGGCCGCCACATGGTCACGATTTCCGCCGACTGTGCACCGCACACACCAGGCCCGGTGGTAACCACCCGGCCGCGTGAGCGGTTCGTCGCAGCCCGGACACAACGCCGAGGATCCGCGTGCGGGCACGGACACCACCGTCACACCGACACCGGCGACGGTGTGGGTGAGAGCGTCGACGGCTTTGCGGCGGGCTGATTGCGCTGCCCGATTGTTGTTCACGCGCCCGTGCCCGCGGGTTTCGAGGGTGGTGAGGTCTTCCACCGCGATCACCGTCGCCCCCGCCGCGGCGGCGTAGTCGGTGACCTGGCGGCCGAAGTGAAACGCCAGTTCCCGGTTGATCTTTCCCCGTTTGACGCCGACAGCGGTTCGGTGCCCGTCGAGGACGGCGATCTTCGCGTCGAGTTGTGCTTGGACCTCGGGGGGGTGCGGTCGCGGCCAGCTGGGTCAAGCGAGCAGCTTTGCGGTGCAGCAGTTGACCTTCGGTCTGTAGGCGGGCCAGCTTGATCCCGAGGCCTCGGTCGTCGTAGGTCCAGCCCCGGTAATTCGACGACAACCCGGCCGGGTCCTCTGCCACGATGGCAGCGGCACCGAGTGTGGACGGGGACCAGTCCACGCCCACCGCCGTCGTTCCCGATCTCATATCCGCGGCGGGGACCGTGTCGGTGACGGTGAGGTGTGCGAGTTGTCGATCCGCTGCGGAAAGCCGAGCCATCGCCGAGGTCTGGGGTGGCGCTTGCACGTCGGTGATCCGCAGGCGCTCCTCTGCCGGGCCGGCGGTGCGGTGTGAGCGCGCGGTGAGCTGCCGCACCACACCTCGAGCGGATCCGGGCGGGACGTACTCCGCGGCCGTCGTGGGTGCGGCGATGCGGCCGGTGGCCGGGTCGAACCGGGCCGACAGTGCCGTGATCGCGGTGTCTCGGTATGACAGAGCCCGCAAAGTGCCTACCGCCTGCGCGGTCACCACCCGCGTGACATGCGGGTCCAGCCCAGACGCGCAGCAGCGACATGACCGTGCATCGGCAGTTTCCGGCCGTGGCTGTCACATCCGGCGGCGAGGACATCGAAGGTGGCCGGGTGCCACAGCCGCGACAGCAGGTGCGCTTCGGCGCCCCAGATCAGGCCGAGCATCCACCCGACACGAACGTCGACGTCGTCGAGCCCGATCGGCGCACCGGTCGCGTCATCGACAGCCAGGTAGGGGCGGGTGGTGAACGAGAACTGCCGCAGCGCAGTGAATCCGGCATCGGCCATCAGCTAGCACCTCTCCCACCGTGCCGGCGCATCGCCGAAGAAGCCGACGTTGACTCCGCTTCGACCACAATCGGTGAAGCGGCCGGAAAACGACGCGAGCACTGCCATGAAGTCATCCAACAGCTCCTCTACCAGCGACGTGTCCCCAAGTTCACGCCGGGCCTCGACCTTAACGCCGACCACCGACAGGTAACGCTCGATCCACGCCACCGGCAAACCGCGCCAACCGATCCCGCCACACCACTCGCAGCACCGTGAAATGACCCTGGCTGCGTCGTCGAGCATCCGATTCAGTCCCGGCCGGGTCTCCCGCAGACCTGAACCGCGATCGGTGTAGACCCGGTACACGGTGCCGGTGGCACTCTCACGCAGCATCTTCTCCTGATTGGCGAGCGAGGATTTTTGACCGGTCGAGCCGGACTCCCGGCAGTACAACGCTTCCGCCTGTCGGCCCGAACACTCTCCGGTGAAGGTCGACCCAGGTAGACGTCGAGATCCTCCCGATCGAAGACTCGCTGACCGAACCTGTACGCCGAGAAAGTAACCTGCCCTCCGACGCGGCCTTCCGGACCCCCACCACCGACATGTTCAGGTATGCCGCCGCCTCGCCGATGCGCACGATCCGATGGCAACAGGACGAATGAGGAAGTATGAGATATTCCGTCAACAGTTGGGAGCCTGATGCACCGGATCCGCCTCGAGCTCCTCGTTCGTCGGCGATACCGACTCGTCGTCGCAGATCAGTAGCACGTACTTCATACCTGCGATTTTGCCCGACCGGTGTCACGGCGGGCGCCGGATCGGCCTACGCCGGCGTCCGGACGACGGTGAGCGCGGACTGCCGGCGCAGGGTGAAGCCGAGGCTTTCGTACAGGCGGATCGCCGTCGTGTTCGCCTGCGCGGCGTGCAGGAACGGTCTTTCCCCGCGGGCGCGGATCCCTGCTCCGACGGCGCGCACCAGCCGGGCACCGAATCCGCGTCCCCGGAAACGCTCGTCGGTGCAGACCGCGCTGATCTCCGTCCACCCGGGTGGATGCAACCGCTCGCCCGCCATGGCCACCAGTTGGCCGTCGACACGAAAACCGAGATACGTCCCCATCTCGATGGTCCGCGGAAGATACGGTCCGGGCCGGGTGCGGCCGATCAGGTCCAGGATCTCGGGGACATCCGACGCGCCGAGAACGTCGGCATCCGGGTCCGGTGCGACGTCCAGTGCGGTGCCGTCCATCTGCACCAGGCCGAACGAGTCCACGACCTCCCAGCCCTGAGGCGGGGTGTGCCCGAATCCGCGTAGCGCGGCCGTCGCCGACGGCCCGAGCAGTGCCGCGAGATCCGCCCAGTCCTCGTCCACCAATGTCGCCGGATGACCGATGTGCGGCGCGACGTCCGGGTGGTACCGCGCCACCCTGCCGGACCATTTGGCGAAATGCGCGTGCTTACCGCGCAGGGATTCACGGATGGCGTCGTCCAGGGGATGAACGTCCGTATCGGCCGGCGCCGTCAGTTCAGTGGTCATCTCACCCCGTGTCAGGACGCGACGGTGCGCAACCAGCGGAACCGGCTGCGGTGGAACACGATCGGCTCGATCTCCGACTGCACCCTCAGTTCGTTGATCCGCAGGACCACGATCGCGTGATCTCCCGCGGGCACCTGCTGGGTGACGGTGGTGTCCAACCACACCGACGCTCCGCCGATGAACAGCGCTCCGCCGTCGGTGGTTTCGGTGTCGAGGCCCGCGAACCGGTCGCCGGTCTTCGCGGCCAGCACACGGGCGGCGGCGTCGTGCGCCTCACCGAGCACGCTGATCCCGACGTGGGCGAGGCGCTCGAGTTTCGGCCACGTGGTGGACATGTTCTGCACGCAGAACGCGACCAGCGGCGGCTCCAGCGACACGGGCACGAACGTGCTCGCCGCCATCCCGACGCGCTCACCGTCGACTTCGGCGCAGACGGCGACGACGCCGCTCGGGAAATGTCCGAACGCCTCCCGGAGCGAAGTCTTGTCCAGTGTGCCGTCTGCCTGCGTCATGAGAGTTCCGTCCGGGTCCGGGCCGCCGCGGTGAGGATCGAACCCCACCGCTCGGCGTAGTCGGCGATGCGCGTGTCGGTCGTGTAGGTGGTGTCGATGAGGTACAAACCGGGAGCGGGGGCCGTTGCGCCGAGTTCGACGAGCACCGGCTTGAGCAGCAGGTCCGGCGCCATGGCGTGCGCAGGCCCGGCCCCGAGCATCAGCGGCACCACCACGACGTCCTTCAGGCCGTCTCCGGTCGCGAACTGGTCGAGGAACAGCTTCAGCACGCCGGTGTACGACGCCTTGAACGTCGGGCTGGCGAACACGACGAGGTCCGACGACGCCACCGTCTCCACGGCCGCCGCGACCTTGTCGTCACCCCATCCGAGCAGACCCGCACCGAGTTCGATCACGTCGACCGTGGAATCCGCGGCGGCACCCGTGACCGCGGTCGCGACCAGACCGGCTGCGTCCAGCGTCCGTGAACCGGGCTTGGGATTGCCCGCCACTACCGTTACCTTCATTGCTTCATCACCTCTCGCGTGTCTACCCCGCCACCCTAGAGCACTCGGTGGTTCCGGTCGAATACTGCAGGGCAGGAACGGAAGTCGCGACACGACCCTTCGAATCACGGCGATCCAAACCATTCCGCGCAACTCCCGGAGGCGCTACATTGCCAGTGGCCACACTCCGTGGTCATCCGATCGATCGTGGGGATTTTCCGTGAAGTTCAGCCGTTCTCTCGCCCTTGCCGCCGTTCCACTCCTGGCGGCACTGACAGCGTGCTCCGGTGGATCCGGGAGCGCCGACGGCGACACGGTCCGGATCGGAACCACCGAGGCCAGTGACCGCTCGTGGGAGATCTTCGAGGACAAGGCGAAGGACGCGGGTATCACGCTCGACGTCGTGAACTTCTCCGACTACTCGCAGCCGAACATCGCCCTGTCGCAGGGGCAGATCGACGCCAATCTCTTCCAGCACCTGCAGTTCCTCGGCGAGTACAACACCGGCGCGGACGACGACCTCACCCCGATCGGCGCCACCCAGATCGTGCCGCTCGGCCTGTACTCGCAGAAGCACCAGAGCCTCGCCGACATTCCGCAGGGCGGCGAGATCGCGATCCCCAACGACCCCAGCAACCAGGCTCGTGCCCTGTTCGTGCTGAAGGGCGCCGGCCTGCTCGCGCTGACCGGCGACAACCCGTCCCCCACTCCCGCCGACATCGACACGGCTGCGTCCAAGGTGAAGGTGACCCCGGTCGACGCCGCCCAGACGGCGCTGTCGCTCGCATCCGTCGACGGCGCGATCGTCAACAACACGTTCCTCGAGCGTTCGGGCATCGACCCCCAATCGGCTCTCTACAAGGACGACCCGTCCAGCCCGGCCGCCGAGCCGTACATCAACACGTTCGTCACCCGCGCCGAGGACAAGGACAACGCGACGTACCTCGAACTCGTGAAGATCTGGCACGACCCCGAGATCCAGGCCGCCGTGCGCGAGGAGTCGAAGGGAACGTCCGTCGAGGTGGAACGCGACGGCGCCCAACTGCAGCAGATCCTGTCGCGGGTCGAAGAGGGAATCCGTTCGGCCAAGTAGATGACACCGATCGTCCGATTCGAATCCGTCACGAAAACCTTCTCTTCGGGAAAGAAGACGCTCACCGCTGTCGACGCCGTGGATCTCACCATCGAGAGGGGTGAGATCTTCGGGGTCATCGGCTACTCGGGGGCCGGGAAGAGCACGCTGGTTCGGCTGATCAACGGCCTGGAACGCCCGACGAGTGGGCGCGTCGTCGTCGACGACGTCGACATCACCGCGCTGTCGGAATCGAAACTCCGGCACGTGCGCGCGAAGATCGGAATGATCTTCCAGCAGTTCAACCTGTTCCGCTCGCGGACCGTCGCCGGGAACGTCGCCTACCCCCTCGTCGTGGCCGGCTGGCCACGACAGAAGCGCCGCGAGCGCGTCGCCGAACTCCTCGAGTTCGTGGGCCTCTCCGACAAGGCGCGGGCCTACCCCGACCAGCTGTCCGGCGGACAGAAGCAGCGTGTCGGGATCGCCCGCGCGCTCGCGACGTCGCCGGACCTGCTGCTCGCCGACGAGTCCACCAGCGCCCTGGACCCGGAGACCACACAGGACGTACTCCGCCTGCTCCGCAAGGTGAACCGGGAACTCGGGGTCACCATCGTGGTGATCACGCACGAGATGGACGTCGTCCGGGCCGTCGCGGATCGTGTCGCCGTGCTTGCGGAGGGTCGCGTCGTGGAACTGGGCACGGTGTTCGACGTCTTCTCCGAACCCCAGGCGCCGGCGTCGAAGAGCTTCGTGAGCACGATCCTGCGCAACCGCCCGGAGCCCGCCGACCTGGAACGGCTGCGGTCGCGTTTCGGTGGCCGGATCGTCACCGCCGACGTGCGGGACGGCAGCCGGATCGGCGACGTCCTCTCCGACGCGGGCGGGCACGGCGTCCGGTTCGAGATCGTCTACGGCGGCATCACCACCCTGCAGGACCGCTCGTTCGGCAGTCTCACACTCGAACTCGTCGGTCCGGACGACGGCGTCGACGACGTGATCCGCCGGTTGCGGACCGTCACCGACGTCGAGGAAGTACAGGCATGACCACGAACTGGGACAAGCTGCGCCCCGTACTGTTCGAATCCATCGGCACCACCATCTACATGGTGGTGATCACTCTGGTGGTCGGCGGGCTGATCGGGCTCGTGGTGGGCACGCTGCTGTACGCCACGCGGAAGGGCGGGATTCTCCAGAACACGGCCGCCTACACGGTGCTGAACATCCTGGTGAACATCGTCCGGCCGATTCCGTTCATCATCCTGCTCGCCGCACTGGGTCCCGTGACCCTCGCCGTGGTGGGCCGGACCATCGGAACCGAGGCCGCGATCTTCGTGATGATCATCGCGTCGTCGTTCGCCATCGCACGCATCGTGGAACAGAATCTGGTGACCGTCGACCCCGGCGTGATCGAGGCTGCCCGCGCGATGGGCGCGGGACCCCTGCGGATCATCGTCACCCTGCTGATCCCGGAAGCCCTGGGCCCGTTGATCCTCGGCTATACGTTCGTTCTCATCGGCATCGTCGACATGTCCGCGATGGCGGGGACGATCGGCGGCGGCGGGCTCGGCGACTTCGCCATCGTCTACGGTTATCAGCGATTCAACTGGCAGGTGACTCTCGTCGCCACCCTCGTCATCATCCTGCTCGTCCAGGCCTCCCAGTTCTTCGGCAACTGGCTGGCGCGAAAGGCGCTGCGCCGCTGACCCGTGAGTACTTGTCAACCGCGGGCGGTTAACAAGTACTCACGGGAGGCGGAGCCTCAGTTCGCGGCGACGTTCCCGCGTCACCGCGCCACCGCTCAACGTGGGAGCAGATCCGACGAGGAGCGCGGTGTAGGGGTGCTGGGGATCGGAGATCACCTGGTGCGTGGGGCCGTCCTCGACGATGTTGCCGCGGTACAGCACGACGATCCGGTCGACCAGCGCCGCGACCGCCCCGAGGTCGTGCGAGATGAACAGCTGAGCGAGTTGCCGCGAGTGCCCGAGTTCGGTGAGCAGCTTCAGGATCTGGATGCGGTTGACCGAGTCGAGGGCGCTGACCGGTTCGTCGAGCAGCAACAGCGCCGGATCGAGGACGAGGGCCCTCGCGATCGCGATCCGCTGGCGCTGCCCACCCGACAGGTCGGCGGGAATCCGCGCCGCGATGTCGGCGTCGAGTCCGACACTGCTCAGTACCGCTGCCACCCGCGATTGCACGACGCCGCGGTCGAGTCCGCCCCGCACGAGCAGTCCCTCGGCGATCGACTCGCCCACCGGAACGTCCGGATCGAGGCTCAGCAGCGGATCCTGGAACACGTATTGCACGGTCCCCGTGCGGCGGTGCGCCCTGCGGTGCGCCGTGGACAGGTCGTCGACGCGCTGCCCGCGGATCTCGATCGTTCCGGACGTGGGAGTGATCAGACCGAGAATCGTGCGGGCCAGTGTCGTTTTCCCGGAGCCGCTTTCACCGATGAGTCCCACCTTCTCACCGGCATCGATGGTCAGGTCGACGCCGTGCAGGATCTGCTTGCGGGCCCCGCGGGCCCCGCGCTCCACCCGGACGGCGGTCATGCGCAGCAACGACTCAGACACGAGCCGCCTCCTTTCCGGTGATCGACTCGAGCCCGGACTCCCGATGGTTCTCGACGAGTTGGCGGGTGTACTCGTGCCGCGGCGCCGTGAGCAGGTCCTCCGCACGCCCGGACTCGACGACGGCGCCGTTCCGCATCACGATCACGCTGTCGCAGACCTGAGCCACCACGGCGAGGTCGTGGGAGACGAGGACGAGGGCGAGGCCCAGTTCGTCACGCAGGTCCTCGAGGAGGTCGAGCACCTCGGCCTGAACGGTGACGTCCAGGGCAGTGGTCGCCTCGTCCGCTATCAGGAGTTCCGGTTCCGCGGACACCGCGATCGCGATGAGCACCCGCTGGAGCATTCCCCCGGACAGTTCGTGCGGGTATTGGCGGTACACGGTGTCGGCGTCGTTCAGCCCCATCTTCCGTAACAGTTCGACGCCGCGCCGCCGGGCGTCCGCGCGCGACAGCCCGAGGGTCGACCGGAGTGCCTCGGCCAGTTGTTCACCGACCCGGATGGACGGGTTCAGATAGGACGCCGGGTCTTGGAACACCGCCGAGATGCGGGTACCCCGCAGCGGCCGCCAGTGTTTGCGACCGAGGTCGGTGAGTTCGATGCCGTCGAAATCGATCGAGCCTGCGGTGACGCCGATTCCGCCGGGCAGGATTCCGAGGATGGCCCGGCAGGTCAGCGACTTACCGCTGCCCGATTCGCCGACGATCCCGAGGGCTTCGCCGCGCGCGAGGGAGAAGTCGACGCCGTGGACCAGTTCGGGTCCATCGTCGAGTGCGATGCGCAGATCACTCACGGTGAGCACCGGCGTGCCGGGACGCGTGGTTGCGGGTACCGACGTGGCATCCAGTGTGTCAGTGGACATCCGAGGTGACCTCCTGTTTCCTGCGGGCGCGTCGTTGGGGTCGGCCGGTCGCATCCCGCACCGCGTCGGCGATGGCGTTGAGTGCCCATACGGTGGCCACGATCAACAGGGCGGGCACGACCGGGCCGAACGGAACCTGGTAGAGGTACTGCAATCCGCTGGCGAGGAGTCCGCCCCAGGTCGGGTCCGGCGGAACGACGCCGATCCCGAGGAACGTCAGCGAAGACACGATGACGAGGCTGGCTCCGGTCATCGCCGCGAACGTCACCCCCACCGCCGGCAGCACCTTACGCACTGCGTGGCGACGGATGATC